>JABMOI010000211.1 GCA_013204185.1 bacterium
CTTCCACAGCTGGCATTTTTGATGTCGAAGTGGAGGCGCCCGGTTGGAAGCAGGCCTCCGGTGAGACGGCTGCCGCGCTCACGGAGAACATGCCCTCGATCGACAAAGAATTTCGGGCAGCGTGGGTGGCAACGGTCGACAATATTGACTGGCCATCCGAACCTGGGTTGACCTCCTTGCAGCAGCAAAATGAAATGCGCGATTTGCTGGATCGGGCGCGCATGATGAATCTGAACGCAATCATCCTCCAAATTCGACCTTCGGCAGATGCCCTCTATGCATCAGAAAAGGAGCCTTGGTCCTACTATTTAACGGGTAAGAATGGCCTTGCTCCTGAGCCACTTTACGATCCGCTTGAGTTTGCCGTAGAGGAGGCCCACAGGCGGGGAATCGAATTGCACGTGTGGTTCAATCCGTATCGAGCTTACCACCCAACCGCACCAGATTCATTAGCTCAAAACCACGTTTTGAATCAATTTCCGGACGCGGTGCACACATATGGAACTCAGCTTTGGATGGATCCAGGATCCCCGGATATCGCCGAACATTCGCTTGCCGTCATCATGGATGTCGTGGAGCGATACGACATTGATGGCGTCCATATGGACGACTATTTTTACCCCTATCCGGTGAACGATGACGCTGGGCAACGGGTCGATTTCCCTGACTCAGTTTTTTACGGAGTTTACGGTACGGGTCTTTCGAAGGCAGATTGGCGGCGTAGAAACGTCGACGATTTGGTTCTTCGCATCCACAATGGGATTAAAGAAAGGAAGCCCTATGTGCTATTTGGTATTTCTCCTTTCGGCATATGGCGTCCGGGTTATCCCGAAATGGTAACGGGGTTTGATCAGTACGAAAACCTGTATGCGGACGCAAGAAAGTGGCTGAATGAGGGTTGGGTGGACTATTTTACGCCTCAGTTGTACTGGGCGCTTGAAAGCAAAGGCCAACCCTACGGCCCCCTCCTTGACTGGTGGATTCAAGAGAACACAAAAGGCGTGCATATTTGGCCAGGGAATTTCACGAGCCGAATCATTTTGGAGGGTGCTTCCCACTGGGAGCCCGAAGAAATTGTGGCGCAGGTTAAGCATACAAGAGCCACAAAAGGAGCGTCAGGGAACGTACATTTTTCTATGCGCGCTCTTACACCACCCGAAAGCCAATTGAGCGACGATTTGGTGCGAGAGGTGTATGCCTCAAAAGCGCTCATTCCAACGTCCAATTGGATTTATGAAAGGGAACCAGCTGCTCCCATTGCGGGAGTACGAAGCGTTGGGAAGCGCGTGTATGTTGCCATGACTCCGGGAGAAACTTCTGAGGGGGATAAATCAGAAGTTCGGTATTGGGCGTTTCGGATTAAGGATGGGGCAACGTGGAAAACTCAGGTAGTCCCAGGCTGGAATCATGCGTTTTCTATTGAAGGTTACGAGTCCCCAGAAGTGATTGTGCTACAAGCTGTTACAAGGCTTGGAAGAGAAAGTGCTCCTGTTGTTTTGCAGCTGGTTAAATAAAGGATTGATACGACGAAGATGAAATCGGGAAAATATTGGGTTGGATTCATACTGATTGCTGGACTCTTTGTAGGACTCATAGGAGGCTGCTCTGGACCATCGATTGGGTTAGATGCCGGGCCGTCGAGCCCTGCGGAGATCCAGGCCCAGGTGCAACGCAATATTCAGGCTTCAATTAGCGCGTGCAAATCAGACAAAGATGCGTGCACCACGCGCTTGGATCCAGGGTCCAAAGTAGATTCAGTTATCGTTGCCGAAGGTGAGGTTTCTATTTTCATGAATGCTGCCTTCGCCCAGGTCGCATTTAGAGAGTGGGACATCCTGCGCGTCAATCAGCTCATTGAGAAAGCGATGGGGCGTGGATATGAGGCGGTAAACGTGCAAGCCTATGCGTTAGGCATCCCCATTGAAGATCTGACGCCTAATATTTTTCGGACTTCAGGAATAGATCAATCTAGAATACCTGCTAACCCATCGTCCGGACGTAGGCTAACCACCGACATGTCCCGTCCGTGGCAAACAAACGCCCAGTTATCGGGGCGTCATATTGCAATATGGCCGAGTCATGGTTGGTATTACGAATACCGCTTGGATCGATGGGAATGGCAACGAGCTCGGCTTTTTCAAACAGTAGAAGACATCTTCCCCATGTCGTTTGTCGTCCCCTATTTAATTCCCATGTTGGAAGGAGCTGGCGCGTACGCTCACATTCCGCGAGAGCGCGATACGCAGTGGCAAGAGGTTATCGTAGATAATGACCGAGAAGAACTAAATGGAAATCGTTTCTTAGAGGTTGGCGAAAAAGCATATGCTTGGAAGCCGGGCGTCCAGCCTGGGTTTTTCCCGGTTACGCCTCTTTTGGATGAAAACCCATTTCGCCAGGGTACCTTTCGCAAAACAGTTACTTCACTCGATGCCAGCGCAATGACCGCTTGGATTCCTGTGATTCCTGAATCGTCGTCCTACGCCGTCTACGTTTCTTATGGAAAAGAACCCAACGCGACCCCCGACGCACGGTATACAGTCTATCATTCGGGCGGAGCAACCGAAATCCGGGTAGATCAAACCATGATGGGAGGGACGTGGGTGTACCTCGGCACGTTTGATTTCGCAGAAGGGTCCAATCCTGAAATGGGGAGAGTGGAGCTAAGTAATCAGAGCGATGAAGAAGGCAAGGTGTTGTCAGCCGATGCCGTTAGGTTTGGAGGCGGAATGGGTTCGGTGGAGCGAGGCGGTAAAACGAGCGGGAGGCCGCGCTTTACGGAAGGCGCCCGCTACTACATGCAGTTTTCTGGGATGCCATCGAACCTGGTTTATAACGTGACCGAAGGCCCCGACGATTACATTGATGACTACCGGGGGAGGGCAGAATGGGTGAATCATTTAGTTGGGGCGCCCAGCGGACCCAACAAAGACCGATCAGATGCAGGGCTTAACGTGCCTGTGGACATCTCACTAGCCTTTCATACCGATGCCGGTATTACCAAGTCCGACGAGACCATTGGAACCCTGATGATCTATTCTTCTACCGGGGCTAAGGCTGACAAGTCATTTCCCAGTGGAATGTCCCGCTTTGCGAATCGAGACCTTGGGGACATAATGCAATCCACGATTGTGGATGATATTAGAGCCAAGTATGACCCGAACTGGACACGACGCTCAATTTGGGACCGTGATTACAGTGAGGCCGTTCGTCCAAACGTCCCAGGTGTCCTCCTAGAACTTTTATCGCATCAGAATTTTGCTGATATGCGCTTCGGCTTGGATCCTCGATTCCGGTTTGACGTGGCCCGGTCTGTGTACAAAAGTATGGTGTACTTCCTGGGCAATCAGTATGGATTTGAACCGGTCATTCAGCCGCTTCCCGTTTCGCATATGAAAGCGGAATGGACCTCTGCAGGCCAAATCGAACTGAGCTGGAAGCCCGTTCTGGACCCGGTTGAGGACAGTGCGCGTCCAACAGGTTATGTGGTTTATACACGGGAAAATGAATCTGGCTATGGAAAAGGCCGGTTAGTGACCGAGCCTCTTTTTGTCTTTAGCAAACCCACAGCAGGAGTCGTTTACTCATTCAAAGTGACCGCTGTAAATGAAGGCGGCGAAGGATTTGCAGGCGAAGAGGTGTCCGCGGGCCGGCCTGCCGGCGCAAAAGCAGCCGGAGAAGCATTGATTATTTCAGGATTTGACCGCATTTCAGCGCCGGCAGCTGTTGAATTTGGCCAATTTCGCGGGTTTGCCCATTTCGTCGATGAAGGCGTTCCGGATGTTCGTGATCTTTCCTTTGTTGGAACTCAATACGATTTCAACATCGATTCGCCATGGGCTGACGACGACTCTCCGGGGCATGGAGCAAGCTATTCAACCTATGAAACGCAAGTTCTCGTTGGGAATACGTTCAATTATCCCTCCGTCCATGGGGCTTCTATTCTAAACGCAGGGTATGCTTTTGGGACGGTAAGTGACGAAGCCGTGATGGATGGGAGCGCTAACTTGTCGCCCTATTCGGTGGTGGACCTGATCCTTGGAGAAGAGAAAAAAACGGTTGGACCAGGGAAACGGGTGGATTTTGAAGCCATTCCGTTTTCCATGAGGA
>JABMOI010000212.1 GCA_013204185.1 bacterium
CTGCGCCGGTCCGCGTCGTCCACTACATCGTCGTGCACCAACGTGGCTGTATGGAGTAACTCAACCAATGCTGCCCCCCGATAAGAGGACTCTTGAACCCCACCAGCAGCCTTCGCCGACAGTAGGACAAGGATGGGCCGCATCTGCTTGCCTTTCTGCTTTAACAGATATTGGATAACGCGATCTAAAAGAAACACGCGAGATGCCATCGCATCTCTAAAGTAGCCCCGAAAGTGCTTCAGTTCGCCCGAAATGGGCTCCTGAATTCTATCCAGCGAAAGGGCACGAGTTGGAGCGAGATCTCTAACTGGTTCGGCAATAAGTTCGGTGGAAGAAGAGGGCATAAAGAAATTGGAGGGCAGGTAGAAATAAGAGGGCAGGTAGAAATTGGAAACCTAAGGTGCTGCTTTTACGCGGTAAATGTAGGGCCGGGTTAACTATTTAAACTGATAGTCGGTTCGCCTTAATAGAAAAAGGAAAAAAGGAACGCCAGCAATGGCTGTTACGATCCCTACAGGTACTTGTTGTCCTGGTAATAGACTTCGAGCGAGGGTGTCTGCCAATACTAAAAACAGACCGCCGGCCAAAAATGAACCAGGAAGTACATACCGGTGGTTGACCCCCAGCAAGCTTCGAACAGCATGGGGAATAATCAACCCAATAAAGCCAATAGCTCCAGAAATTGAAACCAAGGTCCCCGTTACCAGGGCAGAAAGGACAATGAGTACCTTTTTGACCGACTCAACACGAATACCAAGGGACTTTGCGGGCTCGTCCCCAATGAGCAGTGCATCCAGAGAGCGCGAAAGGGACATCAGAACGACCAATCCTATCATCGCAGCCCCGGTTGCCAACGGAAGATCACTCCACGTTACGTGCTCAAACGAACCCATGAGCCAAAAAAGTACGGCTCTCATGCGGTTGAGGTCGGGCGAGGCAAACAGTACAAACGAGGAAATAGCGGCCATGAGGGATGCCATGGCGACCCCTGCTAACAAAAGACGCGAAACTGACAGTCCATCGCGAGATCTTGCCACCAAGTAGACCAGTGTAATCGAAAGCAGCGCACCGATAAAGGCAGCTAAGGTAATGTCCACTTGGGCGGCAATAAACGTTGGCAGAAACCCTAAATAAAACAGAGACGCTCCAGCCGAAGCCCCGCTCGAAACACCCAGGATATACGGCTCAGCCAGGGGATTTCGGACAAGTGCCTGCATGGCTACGCCGATAATCGAAAGGCCACCGCCAACTACAAACGCTGCCAACGCTTGAGGAAGCCTCAAATTTAAAACGATCTGCAGAATTGGGGTTGAATCCGTCTGATCTAGCGCAAAAAGGGCCCGGGAAAGCACTCTAAACGTTGTTGAAAGCGGTAAGGAGACAGACCCAAATGCAATTGCCGCACTTAGGACGGGCAGTAGCGCTACCACCAAGCAGAGGATAATGAGTACAGGTCGCTTCAATTTAATTTCCCACCTGCTGGAATAAATCCGAGTGCGCTTTTTGTGCCATGATATAAGACGCCTGAACATTTCCCGGGCCCGGTCGCAGAATGAGATCGTGCGGAATACTAAACACGTTTTCGCTTTGAATAGCTTTCAGGTTTTTCCACGTAGGATGATGCTTAATTAGTAGGCTTGGGTCAAAATCGTCCCCAAACGTGCCAAAGATATAGGTAGGGTCTTCAACTAGCATCCATTCATCAGATAATTTCGGAGAAGGCGTTCCTATTTCGGATGAAGCCAGATCTAATCCTGCCCAATCGAAGAGGTCAATTACATAACTTCCTTCGCCAAATGAATAGCTAGTAACTTCTGAAATCAAAAAGACCGACCTCGGTCTCATCGTCACGGCGGAAGTTATGCTTTTCAACTCCGAAATTTGGTTTGATAAGCTATCCCTGGTGGCTTCAGCCACTTCGCGGGTCGATAGAAGGTCTCCAGCCACCTTGATAGACTCAAATACTGCTTCCCAATCCGATCCGTCCAAATAGAAGACATCTATTCCGAGAGATTCAAAAACGCGGGCGTGTTTGGGATCATTTACTTGCGATGAAGCCAAAACCAAGTCCGGCTCAAGTGCCAAGATGGACTCGAAATCCATGGGCAACACAGAAAAGGAAGGAAGCTCCAGCACGGCGGCAGGAGAGCTGTCTACGTTGCTTACGCCAACTAATTTGTGAAGCCCGCCGGCTGCCACCACAATTTCAGTTGCACCCGGTGCAATGGTCACGACTCTTTCAACTGGGCCGTGTAACTGAACCGTTCGCCCTAACGCGTCTACAATTCCCTGCTCACTGCCGGAAGAGGAAGTTGATACGGCGCCTGCGCGCCGATCCTGATTTCCGCAAGAAATGAGAAGAAGGGAAAGAATAAAGCCGACAAAAAGTCGGGCGCGGAAACCTAGCATCGTCCAAATCAACAACTAAAGGAAAAAGTGACTCAAAGATAGGGTTTTTCCGGCTCCGATCGGTCGAAAATGATTTCAATTCTCGTAGATTGGATATACTGTTTTAAATCACTCAACTTAATCCGACTCCAGGTGCCCCTCGTAACGGCTGATAAAATTCCATCGGACCAAATTCTGGTCGTTTTTAATCCTCAAGCTCAGTCTGGGAAGTTGAAACGATTGGAATTAGACGTACGGTCTGAATTGAAAAAGACCGTAGGACGGACTGATTTTGTATCCACGACGGGGAAGGGGCATGCTCGTAAACTCATGTCTGAATTGGACGCTCGGATTCGATTGGTTATTGCCATCGGAGGAGACGGAACAGTACATGAAGTGGCATCTGGATTAGCTGAGAACGAAAGTCATGCCTGTATGGCCGTGATTCCACTGGGTTCTGGAAACGACTTCGCACGGGCTGTTGGGATGGATAATTCGTGGAAGGAATCGCTCGCGCAGCTAGCAAATGCCACCATCAGGCCCTGCGATATGGGTCAGTTTGAGTGGAAAGAGGACGGTGATTCCAATCAAGACTATTTTGTTAATGCCCTTGGCGTGGGTTTTGACGCTCATTGTGCCCATTTGGCACCCATATATAAAAATTGGCCATTCGGAATTGGATACACGGTCTCCATTTTAATGGGTCTAAAGACGTGGATTTCGGGCGGGGCTACTGTGTGGGACCTTTCAAATGAGAAAAAAGCGCTGTTTTCGGGAAGAATGATGTTCACCACCATAGGTAACTCTCAGGATTCTGCAGGAGGGTACAAAGTGAACCCGAGAGCCCTTCTTTCGGATGGTCTGATAGATGCATGTATTGTCGATAACATGTCCTTTTTTAGAGCTGTTTCGATTCTCCCATCGGCCAGGGAAGGGAAGCATCTTTCGAAAAAGGAAGTATCCTACTTTCAAGTAACACAGCTTCTCATAGAAACAGACCGCGGACTTCCCATTCATGCAGATGGTGAAATGAAGTCGCTTCAAGCCCGAACAATAACCGTTTCCGTGCTTCCGGGGAAAATCAGTATCGTTGTACCGGCGAATGGAGATAAGCCCATTTGAAGTAACTAGGCCATCGTTTTCATCAGGACATTGTTGGAGAATGAGGCGTATCTTGTAGTATGAATTCAGACGATAAAAGAAAGATTGTTGAGCGGCTTCAAGCGCGCTATCTGGGAACCACAAGGTCTTCAAGTGGAACGGCAGGTACAGGGGCGTTTGGGACTGATACTCGGTCCGATGGACGCGCTTTTTCTGCTTTGGATCGAATGATAGACGCTGGAGCGTGTCGATTCGGTGTATGCGTAGATCAACCCGAGCGTTATAGTTTTGCGGCCTGCGATCTTGCGCCGCCACTAGCCCGCATGATTGACCACACGGCTCTAAAAGCTGAAACAACTGAATCTCAGATTCGGGAATTATGCGAGGAGGCCCGCAAGTATTGCTTTGCTTCTGTCTGCATAAATCCAAGTTATGTACGGTTGGCGGCCGAATTGCTGAGCGGTAGTCCCGTTGCTGTTTGCACGGTTATTGGCTTTCCCTTGGGCGCCTCTGCATCGAGTGTCAAAGCACTTGAAGCTGAGATTGCGATTCGCGAAGGTGCTACCGAAGTGGATATGGTAATCAATGTTGGGATGCTCAAAAGTGGAAACCACACGTACGTAGAAAACGATATTCGGGCGGTAGTAGATGCGGCAAAGGCGGCTGCAACCAGCAGAGTGAACCGTCAATCTATCGTGACGAAGGTCATTCTGGAAACTGCATTACTGACTGACGAGGAAAAGGTCATCGCCTCAGTTTTGGCTCAAAATGCGGGAGCAGACTTTGTAAAAACATCAACTGGCTTTTCAACGGGCGGGGCAACCGCAGCCGATATTGCCTTGATGCGACGTGTAGTAGGCCCCAAAATGGGAATCAAAGCGTCTGGAGGAGTCAGAACTAAAGAAGATGCAGAGTTAATGATAGCGCACGGAGCTACCCGAATTGGTGCAAGTGCATCAGTTGCCATTTTGAAGGGTAAGACAGGCTCTGCAGGATATTAATGCGAATGATACCCAGATTACGAAAAGACCGAATCACCATGATCGCTGTTTCTCAATCACGTCGCGCCCTAAGCGTGTTTTTATTCGTTGCTTTCAGTTTCATCTTAGGATCCGGTTGTGCTTCTCAAGCTCCTGCGATGGTAGATGAAGCTCCGTCAATAGAACAAGGTCCTACGAATTGGGCTGAGGTTGAACGAGTCGATGTGGCCGCTTTTAAAGAGGAAGCCGTTGAAAAGAATCGTAAGATCGAACACGATGTGCCGGTAGTTCTAATGACCAGTTCAGCAGATAAAGGTGTCTTAGAGGAGATAGACGGGTTTCGGATTCAAGTCTTTGCCTCAGAAGTTAGAAACGACGCTGTTGAAGCAGAAGATGAACTCAAGCTCTGGATTCAATCACTTTCCGAGCAACGTAAACAGGTTTTAGGCCTCAAGACACCGCCCACAATCTATAGCTCGTATAAACAGCCGTATTATCGCGTTCGGATGGGGAATTTTGAGACGCGCAGTCAAGCTCAACCAATTGTTACGGCCTTGAGGTCTCGGTTTTCGGGTGCTTTAATTGTGCCTGATGTTATCCAAGTCCGAAGATAAGTCGGCTTTACGATTCCTTTTGATTTGACGCAGCCGCGCACGCAGCTCCTATAATTCCTGCCTCATTCTCTAGTAAAGAGAAGTGGAGGCCCGCTCGAGTTGCTAGGTATTTTGAATAGCTTTTCACCTTACTTGGCCGCGAAATGCCTCCCCCAATAATGATGTGGTCTGGGGCGAACAGGAATTCCAAACGATCCAAATATTTCTGAAACCGTCTGGCCCAACGTTTCCAAGAAAGGTCCTCTTTAACACGCGCACGGTCCGATGCGTATAATTCTGCAGCATCTCCTTTTAGTCTAAGATGCCCTAGCTCGGTACCCGGAATAAGAACCCGATTGAAGAACATGGCCGAGCCAATTCCCGTCCCAACGGTAATGAAAAAGACGAGGCCAGTCAGCGAGGAGCCAAGTCCAAACGTGATGGAGGCTACACCTGCTGCATCGGCATCGTTCAATACGCTCGTTGGACAGCCGGTTTTGTTGGAGAACAATTCTTCGACTTGGGTATCTATCCAGTCCGCGTGAATGTTAGAGGCCGTGCGAACCAAGCCGTGCTCCACACGGGCAGGAACCGTGCAGCCAATAGGCCCAGTCCAATTGAAATGACGAGCAATCTGGGCTACAACATCCGCTATTGCAGCAGGAGTTGCATTTTGAGGCGTTGGGATTCTGAAACGTTCAGCGATCAATTCACCCGTTTTTGTATTCACAGGGGCTCCTTTGATTCCCGTGCCGCCAATATCAATTCCTAATACGTCCAAGTTCATCCTCCTCGTTTATATTAAACAACAAATTACGCATCGGTTGGCGGTGCGGCAACGCGTGATCATGTAAGTTACATGGTACGTGATCAAGGCCTTAACAATGCATATTCAAAGATGGAAATCCATTCGCTCGCCGGAAAGCCAGTTCCTGAGTCTCTCATTATAGATGTGGACGCATTAATTGCAGACTATTTTGATAAAAAACCGGACCCGACAGATATTTCCCAGCGCGTTTCGTTTGGGACATCTGGACATCGCGGCTCTTCCGCCGATGGTCGGTTTAATGAACAGCACATTCTGGCTATTACCCAAGCGATCTGCGACTACAGGAAAACGGCATCTATCACCGGGCCCCTGTTCGTAGGTAAAGATACCCACGCCTTATCGGGGCCGGCGCAGGACACCACGTTGCAGGTTCTTGCCGCAAACGGTATCGAGGTACGATTTCAGGAAGCAAACGGTTTTACTCCAACTCCTGTAATTTCAAATGCCATCCTCTCGTTCAATCGAACGGCAGGAAAAGCAAAAGCCGATGGAATCGTAATTACTCCGAGTCACAATCCACCGCGTGACGGGGGATTCAAGTACAACCCACCTAGCGGCGGCCCAGCGGGAAGCGATATTACCAAGTGGATTGAGAATCAGGCCAATCAATATCTGGAAAAGGGCTTGAAGGGGGTTAAATCGGTGTCAATCGACAAGGCCCGCGCGTCCTCTGGAGTTAAGGCCGTCGATTTCGCATCAGCCTATATTGAAGGCCTGCAACAGGTTATAGATTTTGACGCGATAAAATACTCCGGACTAAAAATAGGCGCAGACCCGTTGGGAGGGGCAGGAACGTTTTACTGGAGCCGGATTTCCGAGGCGTATTCATTTCCGCTTACGGTGATCAATGAGCGCGTCGATCCTACATTTTCCTTCATGCGTGTGGATTGGGACGGAAAGGTGAGAATGGACTGTTCATCCCCTTCGGCCATGAATGGACTAATTGAGCTAAAAGATCGATTCGACATCGCTTTTGGGAACGATCCCGACTTTGACAGGCACGGGATCGTGACCTCCACTGGAGGGCTGTTGCCGCCCAATCACTACTTGGCGGTCTGTGTGGACTACCTATTTACTAGCCGCACGCTTTGGAAGGAGACCGCTGCAGTTGGAAAAACGTTGGTTTCCTCTTCCATGATTGACCGTGTAGCCCGGCAGATAGATCGAAACGTGGTAGAAGTACCGGTTGGTTTTAAATGGTTTGTGGAGGGACTGGTTGATGGAAGTCTCGGTTTTGGAGGGGAGGAGAGTGCCGGTGCTTCGTTTTTAACGCGTAAGGGTTTGCCTTGGTCGACAGATAAAGACGGAATCATTCTAAACCTGTTGGCCGCAGAAATGACCGCCATCACTGGTCAAAATCCTTCCGAACGATATCAGGTCTTAACCAAGCTACATGGATCTCCGGCTTATACTCGAATCGATGCTGCGGCTACGAGAGAGCAAAAAGAGGTGCTGGCAACGATGTCGCCGGTGTCTGTAAAAGCAGAGTTGCTGGCCGGCGAAGCAATCCAACAAAAAATGACGACCGCGCCCGGAAACGGTGCGCCCATCGGAGGGCTCAAGGTCACGACTGAAAATGGTTGGTTTGCAGCCAGACCTTCAGGGACAGAAGAGATTTACAAGATCTATGCAGAAAGCTTTCTAGGCGAATCGCACCTTGGCCTTATTCTCGAGGAGGCACAAGAACTTGTTACCTCCGTTTTTAAGGACGCGGGTCTTTAGGAAAGAGATGTGTGCGTTAAGATCGACTTGAAGCGAGCGCTGCCCGTTTTTCGTAGGCAGCTCTAGCAATGGCCACGTCTTCTAAAAACCAAGGCAGCTCATCCATTCGTAGCGCCTGGGGGCCGTCGACGAGCGCCTTGGAAGGTACTGGGTGGAAATCAACCAGTACCATGTTGGCGCCCGAAATCACACCTTGGGCCGTTGCGTGAAATACGTCAAGAATGCCGTCCGGAGAATGGTCTCTCGTTCCTACTGAATGGGAGGGATCTACGCACACAGGCATGCGGGTCAATCGTTTAACAACCGGAACGTGGGAGAAATCCACCATGTTTCTGTGTGGATCGCCGCCCTGGTTCTTCATGCCGCGTAGTGCAAATACGACATTAGGATTGCCTTCGCTCGCTAAGTATTCGGCTGCATTCAAAGATTCATTCAGAGTGATTCCGAATCCTCTCTTAAATAATACCGGATACTCTTGTTGACGGCCCACCGACTTGAGCAGCTCGAAATTTTGAGTGTTGCGAGTTCCGATTTGAAGCATAACACCCGTTGCGCGGCCGGTTGCCCTCAAAGCAGCATCAATCTCTTCCACGTGAGACTCATGGGTTACTTCCATGGCAATAATCTTAATTCCGTATTTCCCAGCCAGATCAAATACCCAAGGCAAACAGGATGCGCCGTGACCTTGGAAGGAATAAGGATTTGAACGCGGTTTGTACGCTCCCATCCTGGAAGTAACTTGGCCGTGGTCTTTTAGAGCAGAAAACATGATCTCCACATGCTCTGCATTATCTACAGCGCATAAGCCTGCGAACACGTGCAGGTTGGACTGGTCAATTGTGACTCCGTTGTAGGTAAAACCGTTCTGACGATTTTCTTCCCCATGCCGCCCTAGAATTCGATAGGATTCCTGAATTCTAACGACGCGGTCCACGCATGGAAGGCTTTTCATTTGCTCAACCGACAGCGCCGCCGTATTACCTAGAAGATAAATCTCGGTTAGATGTTGTACCGCACCCTGCACTTCGTGCATAGAATACGTAAATTGATTGCTGTCGTTTAGGTATGCAAGAAGTTGATGGTAGGGCTCAGAAGAGCGATCAACGTTAGGCTCGAGGATCAGAATCACGGTTTCAATTCGGAATCGTTTAAGGAAGTTGAAAGATAGGAGCTTTTTGATCGGGCAAATCGAGAGTCGTGTTAATTTGGAGCAATTTTTAATCACACCTTTTTTTATACCACGAACAACGAAAAATTAGTATTTCTACGTAATCCAATTGTGTAGAACCATATCGCAGATGCTCTCGAAGCCGATAAACTGGGCAAAGTATGCCTTGGAGCGGCTGAAATGGACGATTGTCCATCGGGACTCACTCAGAATATCATGACTGATAGCTACACATTTCAGCACAGCCGCCGCCTAACGGACGCCCTTCGCACCGCACTTCTATTTGTTGTCGTGCTGCTTTTTGCGCTTCCGGCTTCCGGACAGACCCGAGTATTTCAGTTCACGGGGGAAGCAACTGGTGAGGTTACCGGTCCGGGTGCATTTTCCTTTGCGAATAAGATCGTCCGAATTCAATTTACGGGACCCACAATTTATAACGGGGTTGATGCTGGTGAATTCAAATATGACTTGTTTGGGGTTGGGGTTTCTGGAATTATCATTGTGGATGGGATCACTTATCCCATTTCCACTACATCAATGTCGCTGAGAAGTACTGATGGGGTCGATGGCACAGATTACTCATGTTACATTGACGTTGCATGTACCCTGGTTGATTTTGAAGATGCGGGCAATCTACCCCAGTTTGGAATAGCCATTCACAATAGCGCCGGTGGCGGAGGGGGTAGTACTTATTATCATTACTTCGAAGGAAATGGAGCACCGTTGACAAGTCCGGCCGAAGTTGACTTTACGACCACTATAGTAGAACGCGCGTTGAATCAGGTAGAATCAAACAGAGGCGGTTATTTAGCAGGACCTGGCCTTTATGGAAGCGGACCTGCAGGTCCCGGTTATGCTCGAATTGGTGGTGGCGCAGTAAATTTTGACTTTGTGGGCGGGTTAGGCTCTATTTCCTATTCAACATTTACCTCTGGAGCTGGTCAAGATTTCGGCGATGCTCCTGACACGGGGGCTGGTACAGGAACAGGCAACTACAATACAGAAGCCGCGGACGGAGGGCCATCACACTTTCTTGGCGGTCCTTTCATGGGTACGGGTGCCACTGACGGTGAAGTAGGTGGCGTTTTGGCCTATGCTGCTTCTACAGGTAACCTAGATGATAATACGGGTACTAACGACGAAGATGGGGTAACTTTCGTGCCCATTGTCAGTAGCGTAGGATTGACTAACAAAGCGTCCGTTATAGTTAAAGTTGCTGCTCCACTCTCAGGACGAGTAGACGGATGGTTTGATTTTAACCGCAATGGTATTTTTGAATCATCTGAAAATGTGATTGACACTGGATTACTTGCTCCAGGCAACCACGTTTTGACGTTCGACATTCCTCCTAATGGACTAGTAGGTGCTCCCGGAGTGTCTTCAGTAGGTGTTTCGTATGCACGCTTCAGGATCTCTACTGCTGGTCAATCTTTCCCAGTTGGTTTGCGTCCAGACGGGGAAGTTGAAGACTATCAGATTACGATTCTTGATGGGTCATCCCAGACAAATTTGACGGGATCTAATACGCTGGATTACTCTGGTCTCACTGCGCTTGATCTAACTCAGCCTATCGAAATTATTAGAACGCCAGGTGGTAAAACACAAGTAACTGACGGTCCAGGTGGAGCTATTATTCTGTTCGAGGCACCTCAGAGCTCAGTCGGCGATTTGACCGTCTTCGGATCTCCGGGCGATGATATATTTATAGTAGACTATGTTAACGGAAACCCGGCCAATGGACCGATCACGATAGACGCGAAAGGTCAGGCAGGTGGTGGAGATGTTCTGACCATTGAGAACAACCCAGTCGGGGTCATAGACACCGTGCACCACACGTACGATTCGGCAAATGATGGTTCGGTGAGATTCTATCTTAAAGTTGCCCCTGTCACGGACGTATTAAACAGGATTAATTATTTCGATTTGGAGCCCATCACAGATACGATGGTTGTGCCATTCCGCATTTTCTCGTTTAGTGCTGCGGTAGACAACATTACTTCAACGTATGTCTCACCATTCCCAGGCCCTTCCGTAATTAGCACTTCGCCCGCAACCAGTGAAACGACTACCTACACCAATCCAACGACGGTACTGGGAGTTACTCCAACAATGACCATCAACGGCGGCGGCGGTTGCGATACGTTCAATGTACAACCATCAGATACCTACCCCATTACGGTAAACGGAGATTCACCAGCGCTTGCCTTGTATCCTTGCGGGGATGCCTTTACGGTCAATACTGGTCTTCCTCTTCCTGGGACTGCAACACTGACATTGACAGAAACTGGTCTCGATTCTGGGTTTTATACGTTCGGTGGAACCGGAAGTGCATTCCAGCCGCTTACATATTCCACCATGGAAGATGTTGCCCTCAGATTCTCTGATCCGCACGCCTTCCCATTGGCTACTTACAATGGAGACCTAATGTACCCACTCCATACGGAAACGGGTATTTCAATTGAACCGTATTTCAACTGGGATATTGACAAGTGGCCGGTAGCCGGACCGTCAATGTTCAGTCCAGTCCCTGGTGCGTTGCTACTTGAAGTTGCACTTAATTCTGATATGACAAATGTTGTATGGAGTACAACTAAAAAGGAAGATGCTGTAACGGAATTGTACCTAGCGCTAGGCCCGGAAGACCACTATATCTCTGATATCGACAGACTCCAGGATGCTGCACTTCCGCTGCTAAACAACACCACGTACTACTGGCGTTTGACAGCAACATTGGCTTCTGGTGTGTTGTTTAGTCAGACGAACAGGTTTAAAACGGTTCCTGCATTGCTGCCGGTTCATTCGTATCCCAAAGATGCGTTGACTATTCCAGCTCTTACTTTCGACTTCAATTGGAATGTCGGAAGCCCAGTACAGCCAGCAGTGTATTGGAGAATGGATCTGGACATGAACACGAAAGCCGCGTTTAACGGCGCAGTTCCATCGACGGGTCTTGGTGGCGACGCTAATAATGACAACGACATATTGCCTTCACAAGGTTTTGCGGCCAATCCAACGTTTGACGCAACCAATTTGCCGTCACCGTTGCTATGGGGATCTACCTATACCTGGAGAACATCTACGATGTGGCCTGCACCTCCGACCGGATGGGTACCTCAGGAGGTCTTCGACAAAAACGAAACGGACCGCATGGTCTCAGTTTCAGCGCTGTATCAGTTCCAGACTCAGACCAAAGCGTTTGTGCCAACGCCGAGCTACCCAACAGGTGGTTTAAGCGTGCCAAACAACACGCCAGAACTGAACTGGTGGGTTGGCGGACCATTTGGAGCGCTGACGTTTGATCTGATCATTGATGACACTCCAGTTCCTGCGCTTCCTTATGTATGTGAAGTGGCTGCTCCAGCCACTGGTATCACAGGCATTGTTGGAACACAGTTTGATACATCTACCTGTTCGACACCTTTGGTGCCAGGTACGACGTATTACTGGCAGGTTCGAAGCAATGACGGGAATACTCAATCAGCTTATTCTCCGATCACTTCGTTTACGGTGAATGGACAAGGCGTTGCAGCTGCATCTACTCCTTCGTATCCAATCGGAAACTTGCAGATTTACACAACAAATCCGCAGTTCCATTGGTTTACTAAGAAGGACAACACCAACATCACCTTTGTTGCTTGGTACAAAAAACGGGTTGGACCTGCTGCCGCTTCGTGTGCCGCTGTTCAGGTAGGTGGAACGTCAGTTGCTTCGGGTGTTTCAGGCCAGACATATGTAGATGTGACTGGACTCGAGCCAGGAGCTACGTACGATTGGTGTGTAGTATCCACAGGATTAAACGGAAGCTTCGACTCTCCAGTGGCCGTCTTTAACTTGGCGGGTGGATTGGCTAAAAACTTCCCAGTGGCGTCATGGCCAAAACCAAACCCGACTATTTACTCGTTGACTCAGATCCTCCATTGGTACCTTGAGGGATCCTACTTTGATGTAGTTTCTTACGACGTAGAATGGTGTAAAGGAGTCCCAACGGGTTCAACACCGGTATTTGGTGCTGGTGGTCCTAGCTGTACGACTGTTGCAGGCATCACAGTGCAGCAACTTGAAATCACTGGATTGTCCTATGGTGACGTTGTCAAATGGCGCGTAAGAGCCAACTACACAAGTGGATCACCATCCGACTGGAATGCTGCAGTGGCTCAAGGTGGATTTACAGTTACTGGTTTGCTGACAGGATTAGCGGCCAACCTGACCTACCCTGCAGGAAATCTGATCATTTATGATTCAGAAGCGACCTTCAGCTGGTGGGTGAGCGGCGGCGTTAATGTTGCCAATATGTTCAAGATTCAGTACAGCTATGCTGAAACGTTCCCAATCATTGGAAACGTTACCATCGAAACGACCAGCGCTGTGCCATTCCTGAATGTGACAGGATTGATTCCTGGACATACCTACTGGTGGCGTGTTGCTGTCTCGAACGACAACGGTGCTACCTATGGTACATGGTCATCAGTTGCTAGTTTTGCGGTTCATCCAGGCGCTAGTGCTGTTCAGCCACGCATTGGTAGTCCTGCAAACAGCATGACCATTGGTTCAAGCGAACCAACGCTGTCATGGGTCTTGCCTGCTGAGTCTGAGTCCGTTCTTACGTACGAATTGCGTTATGCAAGTTCAGAAGCTGACCTAGAGTCAAACGCAACGGTTGTGGATGGGCTAACAACGCCATTCGCTCAGCTGAACGCATTGACCGCTGGCGACTACTTCTGGCAGGTACGCTCTCGCACCGCAACGGGAGATGTATCTCCATTCTCACCTGTAGGTACGTTTAGCACTACAGCTAGCTTTAGCGTTGGTACTGAAGACGAGATCTACGGCGAGTTGCCGTCAGAATTCGAGTTGGGCCAGAACTATCCTAACCCATTCAACCCAAGTACAACGATTGAATTCCGCATGTCGGAAGCCTCAAACGTGTCCGTTAAGGTCTATAACGTACTTGGACAAGTTGTCAAAACGCTTGTAAACGGCACGTTGCCGTCCGGAACACACCACGTAACGTGGGATGCGAGAGACGAAGCAGGTGCGCCGGTATCCAGCGGCTTGTATCTCTATCGCATGGAGACCACAGGCTTCACGGCAACCAAAACCCTGGTGTTAATGAAGTAAGCCTGTTTACAGGCCCTTGATTAGTGAGGGAGCCAGATATGAAAGAAGGCGAGTCGCAGTATGCGACTCGCCTTCTTTCGTTTAATCGAATCTGGAATAGCCTAGGTTTGGAAGTCAGTCGCCGGTTAGGAGATTACTCCGTGCTTTTTACCCACCCGAACAAAGGCAGCAACGCATGCATCAATTTGCTCTGATGAATGACCAGCTGATATCTGAACTCTGATTCTTGCCTGCCCTTTGGGTACCACAGGGAAGGAGAACCCTATCACATAAATGCCTTCAGCAAGCAGATCGGATGCCATATCTGCGGCCAAACGAGCTTCATATAGCATAATTGGGACAATTGGATGGACACCCGGCTTAATATCAAAGCCGGCAGCCGTCATTGCATTTCTAAACTGGACTGTATTCTGCTCAAGCTCGTCTCTGAGGGAAGTTGACCCACTCAGCATGTCAAGTACAGTAAGGCTAGTGTGTGCTATAACTGGCGCCAAAGAGTTTGAAAACAAGTAAGGTCTAGAGCGCTGGCGAAGCAATTGAATAATTTCCTTCCGGCCCGTCGTAAAGCCACCCATGGCGCCGCCAAGCGCTTTGCCGAGGGTGCTCGTGATGATATCTACCCGGCCCATTACATCGCAATATTCGATAGAGCCGCGGCCTGTAGGGCCAAAGAAACCCGTCGCGTGGCATTCATCCACCATAACCATCGCGCCGTACTTGTCTGCCAAGTCACAGATTTTATCAAGTTTTGCAATGGAGCCGTCCATACTGAAAACGCCGTCCGTCGCAATCATAATGCGCTTGGAGCCCGCCGCTTCTTTTAGGCAACGCTCCAGGTCGTCCATATCGCTGTGGTTGTATCTAAACCGGCTAGCTTTACAAAGGCGAATCCCATCAATGATAGAGGCATGATTTAACGCATCGGAGATAACAGCGCATTCATCATCGAGAATCGTTTCAAACAATCCTCCATTCGCATCAAAGCACGCTGCATAGAGGATGGTATCCTCTGTTCCTAAATACTCGGCAATCCGTTTCTCCAATTCCTTATGGACATCTTGAGTACCACAAATGAATCGGACAGAGGAGAGTCCAAAACCATATTTCTCAACTCCGACTTTGGCTGACTCTATCAAGGCTGGATCGTTTGCCAGTCCGAGATAGTTGTTCGCGCAAAAATTTACGACATGCTGTCCGCCAGAAACCGTGATGTCAGCGGCCTGTTGGGACGTAATTACCCGTTCATCTTTATACAATCCCGCCTCTTTAATTTCGGATAAGATGGCTTGTAGTTGGGGACGTGTAGTGTCAAACATAAGTAAAATGCAGGTTTTAGGTGGGCAATTACGACGATTCTATGTAAACGTGGCTATTTGAGGCGAACGTGTTTCAACATATCAGAAACCATCTCTTTCAATCCAAAATCGGGGCTCCAATTCCAGTCACGCCGAGCTCTTGAATCGTCAATTGAGGACGGCCACGAATCTGCAATGTCTTGTCTGAAGTCAGGCTTATATGTGCATACAAAGCCGGGAATGTGTCGCTGAATGGCAGCAGCAAGTTCTCCGGCGGAAAAACTAAACGCTGCGATGTTGTAGCTCGTGCGTACAGTGATATCCTCTTTTGGACTATCCATCAGATCCAAAATTGATTTGACGGCATCTGGCATGTACATCATAGGCATACGGGTTTCTTCTGTTACGAAACACTCATAAGTGCCGGTTTCTACAGCCTGGAAAAACATGTCTACCGCCCAGTCAGTCGTTCCGCCTCCTGGAGGTGCGGAGTGGCTAATGATTCCAGGGAATCGCACAGACCGCACATCCAAGTTATGATGAGAAGCGTGGAATTTGCACAATAGCTCGCCCGTTACTTTGGTTGCGCCGTACATAGTGCCTGGCTCAGTAACCGTTTCCTGGGGGGTATTCATTTTTGGCGTTGTTGGGCCGAAAACAGCAATCGAACTGGGCCAAAACACACGGCATTTATGATTATGGGCCGCTTCCATGACGTTGCGGACGCCGTTCACATTCACGCTCCAAGCCAGATCCGGATGTCTTTCTCCTGTCGCAGAAAGAATACCTGCCAAATGATAAATGGTGTGAACTTCATTGGTTCTAATGATTCTATCAACCGACTCCATAAAGGTCACGTCCAGGATGTCATACTTTCGACCTGGTCGCATCTTTTCGGGCATGCGTAAATCGGTGACCAATACGTTGTTGTCACCCAGGCGATCGACCAAAGCATCAGCTAAGTCGATCCCAATTTGTCCGCTTGCTCCCGTAATTAAAATCATTATCTACTTAAGATTATATGGGATGAAAGATACAACGGTGATGCTCGGTCATTATAAGAGTTTAATAAGGATTGATCGGATGTTCACAAGGCGAAAGTGGATAGATTAGACGTGTAATCTAAATTTTGTGCATCTTTGGACTTCTCAAAGCGTAGTTTCTCGCCTACGTTCCAAGAATCATTGTTTAGCTGTTCCCAACCAATCGTTTTGCATTTAGAACGCCATGAAACACTTGTACAGCCGCCTCTTTTTAATCATACTCTTTGCTGCAGTTTTTGCAGGTTGTTCAGCCCCTGGCGCAGCAACAAACGGGGGAGACGCCTACTCTAGCACGATTCAACCCATTTTCGATGCCAAGTGTAGTTCATGCCACGGCGCAGGCAAGACAGAAGCAGGATTGAATCTCACGTCTTGGGATCACTTGATACAAGGTTCTGATAGTGGCGAGGCCATCGTTGCGTTCGACAGCGAGCATAGCGTGATTGTGCGCATGGCAACTCAGCTTGTTGGGGGCGCGCATCCGGCAAATCAACCAGCATCTGCACTAACTGAAGCCGAAGTGGTAACGTTAAAATCATGGATTGACCAAGGAGCGAAGGGGCCTAACGGATTGGCTCCATTTTCGGGCAACCGTGAGTTTGTCTACGTTACCAACCAAGGGGAAGCGACCATCAACGTGATTGATGTTGAGGCCAATGTGGTTGCGAGAAGGGTTGACCTCACGAAAATGGGATTTGATAAAGGCGCCAAGCCTCACCACGTAGCCGTAGAGCCAGATGGATCATTCTGGTACGCGACCCTCATTTCTGGTGGTG
The DNA here is from genome assembly GCA_013204185.1 of bacterium. GTDB lineage: Bacteria > Bacteroidota > Rhodothermia > Rhodothermales > UBA10348 > UBA10348. Next base: position 17,014 of record JABMOI010000212.1, read on the forward strand.
TTATCCTGAAATTTAACCGTAACAACGAGATAGTAGGTCGGTCCGTGTTTGAGGTCCCAGGACTTTTGTCAATGGATCCATCTTCGAACAAATTGTACGTTGGCCGTTCTATGGCTGCGGTGAACCCGCCTCAACGAATTGGTATGATTGACCGGGAAACAATGGAAATTGAGGAATTAGACGTGTTTTTCCCACGCCCTCATGCTTTAGCTGTGTCCGCAGACGGAGAATACGTCTATTCAGCTAGTTTGGCTGAGAACAAGGCCATTGCGGTAGAAGTGAAAAATGAAGAGTCGACCTTTGTAGACATCGATGGCCCTATCCATACCGTGGTCGATCTTGAGGTTTCTCCAGACGGCAAAATCATGATTGGTACAGCGCAGCTAACGGGGAAGCTTTTCTTTTTCGATGCAACGAATCCAGCTGAATTTCCGCTGATCGAGGCCATTGACGTCAATGCAGCTCCTTGGCATCCAGTCTTTAGCCGAGATGGCGCGAAGGTCTATTTTGCAAACAAAATGGCTCAAACGGTTACTGTCGTCGATGTGGCCTCTCGAAAAGTTGAAGCTGTTATCGAAGGATATGGACTTGCACAGCCGCACGGCGCGGCCCTGTCTCTAGATGGCAAAACACTCTACATTAGCGGCAATAACCTGAACGCAGCGTATGAGTCTAGACACGACTTTGGTGAAGGATCTCGCAGCCCTGGCACGGTCGCCGTGATCGATTTAACCACTAACAAGGTGGTTAAAGTCCTAGAGGTCGGTCTTTATGCTTCGGGTACAGCTGGCCGACCTAGTTTCTAGAGCACGCTAGCTGCGATCTCTGTCTCTCAGCCCAGCCCTGTAATTATTATAAATGCCCCTTGAACTTGGGGTTTCGGTATCGATTGATATGAAAGGATTCGTTCGGAATTGCGCTTTGATTGCCCTCTTTGTGAGCTTTGCTGCAGGTTGTGCAAGCACCTCACAAGTGGAAGAGTCTTCATCTACTGGGTTTCCCACATTCACCAAGGAAATCTCGCCATTCGCTGTGATTGACAGCGTAGGCGTACCGTATAGGCTTCCATTTCAAGGTGGACTGAACGTACCTCGTCCGCAGTTTGCAGATATGGATGGGGATGGAGATCCAGACATGTTCATCCAAGAGGAATCTGGACGAATCAAATATTTTGTCAATGAAGGCGTCTCCGGAAAGCCCAATTTCTTGTGGCAAACCGATGCGTACGAAGATCTTGACATCGGAGAGTGGTACCGGGTGGTAGACTTAGACTCCGACGGCGATATGGATATTTTAACGGAGAAACGCTTCAGTTACATCCGCTATTATCGAAATGAAGGTACGCCGGCTTCGCCCCGCTTCCTTGTGGCTGTAGATACGCTAAAAGACGCAACGGGCGCTCCCATATTTGCAGACAGGCAGAACATCCCCCAAATTGTAGATATCGATTGCGATGGGCTGTTGGACCTCTTTATTGGACGCGTAACCGGGACAATTACTCACTACGAATCAGTTGGATACGATGAAGATCGAATTCCACGCTTTCGTTTTGTAAATGACCGTTGGGAAGACATCGAAATTATCGGCCAAAACGTATCGCTTCATGGAGCGAATACTATGTACTTCGCCGATATCGACCAAGACAACGACCTAGATTTGTTTTGGGGAGACTTTTTCGAAGCTGGTGTTCTATTGATCCGGAATCAGGGAACGTGCGGTGCACCTTCGCTTCGGAGCGAGCCCGTCAATTTCCCGTTGAATAACCCGGTGGCTACAAGTGGCTACAACGCACCCGTCGTACTGGATCTAGATATGGATGGGGATTTGGATATGGTATTTGGTGTGCTCGGGGGAGCATTCAATGCGAATGCAACGACGAGAGACAACTTGTACTATCTGGAGCAGACAGAGCCCGATAAATTTGAAGTGCAAACAATGCGCTTCATTTATGACTTAGACTCGGGTAGCGAGAGCGTCGTAAAATTGGCTGACCTCGACGGGGACGGCGATTTGGATATGATTTTGGCCAACAAGATTGAGCCATCAAATCAAAAGACGTCGCTTATGTTTGTGTTCGAAAATACAGGCGACAAAAAGCAGGCTGCTTTCCAATACAAAGAAACGTTGGATTTGACCAACACCTATCATCAAAACCCTGCGATTGCAGACCTGGATCAGGATGGTGATTTGGACATGCTGATAGGGAAGTGGAATAAAGAAATTGCTTACTTCAGGAATGACGGATCGGCTGCGGCCTACGACTATGTTGAAGTTAATTCTGTTTATGAGGCGCTCTCTCGCGGCCAAAACTCGTCTCCAGCATTGGTAGACATCGATGCCGATGGTGATCTGGACTTATTTGTGGGCGAAGCATCGGGCTCGATTAACTATTACATCAATTCGGGTACCGCGTCAGCGCCCAAGTTTGAACTGGTATCTGACACCTACCTTGACATCGACACGGGCCGGCGCAGCTTCCCAAGTTTTGCTGATTTAGATCAGGACGGCGACTATGACATGATCTTGGGGACGGAACTGGATGGGTTGATGC
>JABMOI010000213.1 GCA_013204185.1 bacterium
GAGGAAGAGGAGAAGGATAAAAAGGCAGCCGAAAAAGCTGACGAAAAAGCAGAAGGCAAGGAGGACGATTCAAAAGAAGAAAAGGCCGATGAGCCGAAGGAAGACGAGAAAGAAGACGACGGCACCCCAGAGTACAAGCCGGCTGAAAAGCGAATTGAAATTCAGCATGCGAGGGACTTACCTAAGGGAACCGTTGTGTTAGACGGCGCACGCATCGTGTCCATGAAGGGAGATGAAGTCATAGAAAATGGCCGCATTGTAGTCACGAATAACCGAATAACGGCTGTTGGAACCGCTGCTTCTGTCGCCATTCCAAACGGAGCTGAACGAATCGATATGTCTGGTAAGACCATCGTCCCTGGTTTTGTAGATACGCATGCTCACGTGGGTCAAGCTTCTGGATTTCACAATCAGGACACTTGGGCCTATCAGGTAAACCTAGCCTATGGTGTTACAACCACTAGGGATCCACAGACCGGCACAACGGACGTTTTAACCTATGGCGATCTGGTCACAGCAGGTGACCTAATTGGCCCCCGTATTTATTCTACCGGACCTGGCGTGTTTGGGGACTACGTGACGGATCCCATCAAGGATCTGGACGATGCTCGGCGCATTTTGAAGCGATACAGCGAGTACTACCACACGAAAACATTCAAAATGTACATGTCGGGTAACCGCCAGCAACGCCAGTGGTTGGTCATTGCGGCGCGGGAGCAAGAACTGATGCCCACGACCGAGGGCGGCCTGTCTTTGGAGTACAATTTGACCATGCTTCAGGACGGGTATCCAGGGCAAGAACATTCCTACCCCATTTATCCATTGTTTGACGACGTCGTCAGGCTCACTTCGTTCACAAAACAGACGTATACCCCAACCTTACTGGTTTCGTACGGCGGGCCTTTTGGTGAGAACTATTATTACACCAACGAAAACCCTCACGACGACGCCAAGCTGCGGACTTTCACTCCGCACAGTGAGATCGATGCAAAAACTCGCAGAAGAGGTCCAGGAAATGGACCAGGCCCTGCGGGCTGGTTTAGAGACGAAGAGTACATTTTCTCTCGACACGCAGAGATTGCGAATGAGATTGTACTGGCAGGCGGACGCGTGGGTGTGGGTAGCCACGGGCAGTTGCAAGGCCTAGGCTATCAGTGGGAACTGTGGTCTGTAGCTTCAGGCGGTATGTCTGCTCATAATGCGCTTCGAGCTGCGACTATATTCGGAGCGGAAGGCATTGGGCTACAAGGAGATATCGGGTCTATTGAAGTTGGTAAACTGGCCGATTTGGTCATTTTAAATTCAAATCCGCTAGACAATATTCGTAATACGAATGATATCGAGTGGGTCATGAAAAATGGTCGGTTGTACGAAGGCGATACGCTCGATGAAGTGTGGCCTCGCAAGCGAAAAGCAACGCTTACCCGCCAATATGACCCGCCCCAAGGGATGAACTAGATTCTTTTACTTGAGGCTAAAACGTGCGAAAAAGGCGCGGCGACTGGGGTCGCCGCGCCTTTTTTAATCATCTAAAATAGGATATGACAAAAAGGTGTCACACCCCCGTATGTAGATTGGGTTCAGAACAAAAAGGCGCCAAGTGTACGCAATCAAAATGCACGCTTGGCCCAACTGAAACCACTTATTACCAGGACAACCATCATGATTCGCGTATCCGCTTACCCAACAGTAGAATGGCTCAAGAGCCGTGCGTGCGACAGAGAAGCTATCCAGTCGCTTCAGCTTCGGCGGAATCCTGCGTCCTTTGCTTCACGCTTGGCGATGAGGTTGCAAGAAGTGGTGAGTGACGCTGTCACAATCGAGGAACGTGTTTGGATCACAACGCCAGATGGAGAAAGCGAAGTTCAGATCGTGATTAAAAACGGTTTGAGGCGAATTGCTGTTCAAATTTCCTCAGCTTACTGCCACCAAGAGGAGGCAAGTGACGCTGTGAGTCTCGTCTACGGCCGGTTTGAAGCCCTGCATCGCATTGATGGCGATGCAACGAATGAAGCGCTCCACGAATCGGTGTATGCCCTAATGTGTGACCGGCCCACATGGTTTTCAAACTTTGGGAGGCTATCTGCAGGCAGGATGGCAACCAATGAAATTGTGCTAACTGCCAATTCGCATCACGAACATCATGAGGAATGGATTTCTACGGCACGAGTTCGCATTTCAAGAATGCGTTTGTGCAAGGCAAATGATTGGGTCCGGGCGTTTGAGCTAGCGCTAGACGCTCGCCAGCGTTTCCCAGCGGCTTAGCGGGGTGCTTACAGCCCGGCTTTGACTAAGGCCGAGGTCACACTACGGTGGCTCCAAGGAAGGCCGTCTATCGTAGCCGAATTCCTGATCACCGGCTGTCCCACTTGAATTCGATCGGACGGGATGCCCAAATTACGGTAATACTGAAAGACGACGGCAGCCCGATCTCCAGCC
>JABMOI010000214.1 GCA_013204185.1 bacterium
GGGCTGGTCTATCGAAAATGTCCGAGGTGCATACCGCTTTATTCACTATCGAGACACTGTTGTGGCGAGAGAGATCTTCTGGAGGAATACCCATGAAGCTAAAACTAGAATCCGTTCCAGACCTTGGCACAGGTTTCGCCTGGGAAGTCGCGCCATGTGGTATATGTCAACCAAGGCTCCGGCGTTTCTCAAGAATTCACTACGGAGACGTAAGCGAGAACGATTAATTTCACAATCACTGGCGACTCTTGGCAGACGACCGAATCTGTATGATCCGTTCGAAGATGTCTTAGTGAACCTTCGTGCGGGTCTTCATGAGGTGCCACTTTTGACTGAGCCAGCTGATTTCAGACATGAGACTGCGGCCCTGCAATCAGAATTACGTCTTATGAGCTCTCTGCTTGGGCGCTTTCCTGATGACCCTAGAGCACTAACGACTCGGATCGAGGACCACTTGAAAGAGGTTCAAACTCAACCTGAGAACCAAGGCTAAATACCGCGGAAAAGTGACGTCCCTCTGAGTGGTGTGTTTACTTTTTCCCACTCGGGTTCGTGTTCTGATCATCCCCTCATGAGTACTGGTGTGTTCACCTGCCGCGCCTTGAGACCTCTTCAGAGTTAACAGGGTAATCCGAGTCGGCGGCGGATATATGACGCGCGTAAAGTATGTTCAAGCGGATTCGGTATCTTCATCAATATCCCAGACTCTGATACAAGCCCCGAAACCGACTAAGCATTAAGCATTTGGCTAGCCATTTCACCCCGGAAACCGGTTGAATATAAGAAGTGGCACTTATAATTGTCCCCAGATCAGCCTGCCACGACTCTCATAGGCAGCGGTTACTTTCCGGGGGTGACATCACCCGGACTCACCGCAAGGGGCGATGCAACGTCTGATTAGGCTAAGTTGCACGATTACAATCTGTAATTTCTGTATTAAGAGAGGTTTGAATGTTGTGGTCCTGTCGGACGGCTTCAAATGAGTCGTGACTTTTCAATATTTCGGTCTTTAAAATTGAAACTACCTATAGTTCTTCTGCCACATCCAATAGCTGTAGGAAATGCGGGCGAGGAAGTACGCTTCGGGCTAATGAAAGCTAGGCGCTGTGATCGAAAACTTCTAGTCATCTTTCCTATTTCAATTGTTTCCTCAAGTCTTCTTTTTAGGAGGTACGACCCTAGAATATTTGATATAGATGCGTCAGATTTTTTCATCAGGCCTTTTTCGCCAGGTCTTTGGCCGGCAAGATTGTGTTTTTCTATTTACTACGCTTTTCTTGGCTTTATGTACAAAATTTTAGTCCGTATGCCTCTTCTCCCAGCCATGCGATTGGAAACAGCGATCCACATGAAAGGGAACATCAACTTATGGGAGCCAGAGTCAATCATTGGCAAAGTTAGATCTACGGATATTCTGGTTTTAGATTGGCCGCACCAGTATTCGATAGATTTGGATGTTCAGTTATCATCCAAGACTAAAAAAATGGGTGAAAAGGCGCTCCATGGAATCGGCCTCTTAAAGGATGATTTATTTGTATGTCTTCATGTCAGAGAAGGTGGCTACTACAGTGACGCAGAAACCGCCAGCCCACGCAATTCCTCAATCGAAAATTACATGCCGATAATTGAAGAAATAATTGCAAGCGGTAGGTGGGTTTTCCGAATGGGGGATTCGAGTATGACCAAACTTCCGAACCTTCCAGGCCTTATCGATTACGCGCATGCTTCATGGAAATCACCACGAATTGACGCCTATCTAATCAATGGATGCTCGTATTTCATCGGTACTCAATCGGGCATCCTTGGGACGGCGTATCTATTTTCTAGACCCGTATTCCTCACTAACATGTACTGCCCATTTACTGCTTTGCCGGGAACGTCAAAAGACCAAGGTATCTTTCGACATTTTCTAGATGCTAAGACTGGACAAGAAGTAAGTCCGGCATCCGTATTTTCAGATAAATATGGTCCCGGGAGTTCCATGTGGGATGTGCGAGGAATTGAGTATGAAGAACTCACTTCCAAAGAACTTTTAGTTGCCTTTAGAAAATTCCAACAGGAATTAGAATCTTTGGGAGACCAGATTTTACCAAGTGGACTCACCATGGAATTCCTTGAATCTTATCAATTATGGTTAGAAAAGTCAGCTGCCTCGATGGATACTTCAGTGATACCACCTTGGTGGTTCAGGACTGGAATGGAAACTTCAATGATACCACCTTGGTGGTTCAGGTTTGCGGCTATGGGTCCACATTTTGGGCGATCGCAAATCTAGGTTGGCCCGCACGGGGTGGCTATCTTCCACCTTAATTCAACGATCCCGATACTATGTTGGGAGATAAGATTAACGACCTTGGTCCTAATTGATCTTCGCTCCACAAGGTAAGTTAATAGGCTAGGTTCTGAATATCGCTTCGAGTGGAGAAGGAGTTTACATGGCACTGCCAATCACTTTCAAGGCTGACTCGGCAACCGTCAAGGATGCCATGCTCGCTATCCAGTTGGGCTCAGTGAGCGCAGCTTTTGCGGTAAGTAATGACCAACTGCTAGTTGGTGTTGTTACAGACGGAGACCTCCGCCGCGCTTTGCTGGCCGGGTCAGAAATGTCTGATCTCGTAAAGCCATTCATCCGTCCCAATCCAATAGTGGTTTCACCGGTCGATTCGAGATCCGCAGTTCTTGATCTCATGCAGGCGAGGGGAATTTCGCAAATTCCAGTCATAGACCAGGCGGGTCATGTAGTAGGTGTTCATCTCATGCGTGAGTTACTCGGTCGCGTTAACCGTCAAAATGTTGCCCTAATTCTCGCGGGTGGAAGGGGGACCAGACTCCAACCAGCTACGGATTCCATACCGAAGCCGATGATCCGTGTGGCGGGCACGCCAATTCTCGAACGAGTCCTGAACCATCTCGTTGGTTTTGGAATCAATCGCATTGCTCTTTCGGTTGGGTACTTAGGGGAAATTATTGAAAATCACTTTGCCGATGGTTCACGGTTTGGATGCGAGATCAAATACGTGCGGGAGGACCCCGCGAGCCCCCGAGGAACAGGTGGTCCACTGGCAAACTTCCCGGGTTTGTTCCCAGAAATTAAGGAACCGATTTTGGTGATGAACGGGGATTTAGTAACTCAGTTCGATGTCGCGGCAATGCTCAATCACCATGAACAAAGCAAATCGATGGTCACGATCGGTGCCCTCAATTATTCCTATGCAATTCCTTATGGAGTACTCAAGGCAAATATTTCGGGAGAGATTACTGACATTATGGAAAAAC
>JABMOI010000215.1 GCA_013204185.1 bacterium
GACCGAAGCTTGGATGTGTTCGTCTAACCGTGCATATCTGCGCACAAAGCGTGGATTGAAATCCGTGGTTAGGCCTAAGGCATCGTGTGTGACGAGAACCTGACCATCACATTGGGCTCCGGCGCCAATGCCAATCGTCGGAATCGAAAGAGAGGCAGAAACTTCACCTGCCAATTGGGCTGGTATTTTCTCTAGCACGATGCCAAAACAACCTGCTTCCTGTAGAAGAAGCGCATCTTCTTTCAATGTTAGCGCTTCGTCATCCTCTCTGGCCCGAACCATGTAGGATCCAAATCGATAAATAGATTGCGGCGTAAGTCCGAGATGTCCCATAACCGGAATTCCTGCTTCAATCATTCGCTCAATCCCTGGAATCACAGCACGCCCTCCTTCTAGCTTTACCGCGTGAGCCCCTGATTCTTTCATCACCCGAATGGCAGAGGACAATGCCTCTTTCGAGTTGCCCTGGTAGGATCCAAATGGCAAGTCGACAACCACAAGAGCTCTTTTTACGCCCCGAACCACGCATTGCGCGTGGTAGATCATCTGATCTAACGTAATAGGAAGCGTGGTTTCATGTCCCGCCATTACGTTGGAAGCGGAATCACCAACCAAAATGACATCAATCCCCGAGCCATCAAGTATCCGTGCTGATGTGTAGTCGTAGGCTGTTAACATCGCTATGGGTATGTGCGAGGCCTTCAGATCCTGTAAGGTTCGAGTCGTAACCTTGGTTGCGTCCTCTGGGGAGATTTGTGTACTCATGGCTTGATCCGAAAAAGGATTGTGCGTCTTGGAGGCCCAATATACAGAAAGGCGGGGGCCGCTCTAGCGGCCCCCGCCTTTCAAACTTGAATTAAGACATGTTTTAATTCGAAGTTGAAGCTTCTTCGTCAATCTGAATGCCCAATTTCTTGGCAATATCAACGTTGATATTGATCACTCGATCAGGATTCACATAAAGCAATGCAGGAGATCTGATCACAATATCCAAGCCTTTTGCTTTCGCGATTTCATCGATAGCAGCTTGAACTTTGTCCAACAGAGGAGCCATCAAGTCTTCCTGTCGTTTATTCAGTTCCTCGTCTTTGCGAGCTGCGGCATCCTGAATTTCTGCTTGCAACTGGCCTAGTTCAGCTTCACGCTCTGCCTGACGCTCTGCCGAGAGTAGAGGCTGCTGCTTCTGATACTTCTCTACCCGATCCTGAAAATCGGCAGCCATAGCCTGAAGCGCTTCTTGGCTCGTGCGATATTCAATCGCCATCTGATTCTGAACTTGATTGTACTCGGGCATATAGGTTATGATGATCTCAGGATCAGCATAACCAGCTTTCAGTGCCTGAGCATTTGCTCCCCCTACCGAGATACAAAGCATCAGAATGGCAATAAAAAAACTACTAATTCTATTTTTCATGACTGTTATTCTTTGCACAGACTCGGCAGTGGTCTGACGATGTGCAGTTAGTTACTAGGTGCTGTCTGTCTTCCGGGACTTGCAACGTCTATGCCAAGTTCAAGCAAGACATTCTCGGACAAGTCGAATTGGGCCCGTCTAAACATAAAAACAAATTCGCCAGCTATGTCGAATACGTAGTCATATCCTTCAGCTGTTGCTACATCGTCTATTGCTTGAAGAATCTTTTCTTGCAATGGGCGCATCAGTTTTTCTTGCTCTAGGAAGATGTCTCCCTCGGGACCAAAATATTTTACTCTGAGCCGCTCAAGATCTTCCTCTGCTTGAACAATCTCTTCACGCCTTCTCTGGCGTTCTTCGTTGGTATAAAGTAGCTCACGAGCTTGATAGTCGCGGAATTGCTCGTCTAAATCCTTCTTTAATTGATCCAACTCCTTCTGCCAGTCGCTTGCCATTCGATCCAATTGTTGCTGAATCGTTGCATAATTCGGCATGGCTTGCAAAATGAAATCAGAATCTACATATCCAATCTTTTGCTGGGCTGTGGATGTCTGCGAACCCAGCCCGAAAAGTAAAAGGATAAATAAAGAGGAGATCGTTTTTTTTAAGTACATAAGGCTAACCTCAAGTTGCGCCGTCTAAATGGAAAACAAGTGTATAGTATCCTAGACGCTATAGGCTATTAATTTCCAAATCCTTGTCCCAAGCTGAACTGGAAGGTCCATTTTTTTGAACCATCATGCTTGGAGTTAATTGGCTCAAATGCATCGTAGTTGTATCCGTAAGCCATTTCAACCATTCCCAAAATAGGAAGGAAAAAGCGCATTCCGAATCCAGCAGAACGATATACGTCAGTTGGATTGTAACTTTTGAAGCTATCCCACGCATTTGCCGCATCAATAAACAGGTAGGGAGCCGCCTGAAGCTGTTCTGATTGGATCGCCATCCATCTGAGCTCAGCTGAGTATTTGTTCAGGATTTTCCCTCCAAACGGATCATTGCTGGCGCTTCTAGGACCAAGAGCACCAAGTGGATATCCCCTCAGGTAAACAATGTCCTTTCCGAAAAACGAATAAAATCCTTGTGTTTCGAAAGGCGATCCACCAACAATAAAGCGTTCAAACGCAACATCCCGTTTATCCAACGAACCGATAAACCCGAAGTCTGCAGAAAAACCAAAGGATACCTTGTTCATAATGGGGGTATTCCAGGAGTTGGAAAGCCGCCACTTATGGTACTGAATTAATTTGCCGATTGGCGGCGCAATCTCCAAGGAAAGTGAGAACTTGGACCCGACACTTGGAAAGAGAGGGTGGTTTGTATTGTTGCGGGTCAGTGCCTGCGTGAAGGTTACCTGCTGACTTACACCTGATGGCAAGGTCGAAATCCAATCCCGGTTGTCGTAGTACTGGTACCCAATCGTGGAAGAAAAACTGAACCAAGGATCGGGGCGTTTCAATCGCTGTTCAAAGAACACGCGTTGCGAAAAGGTGAGCAACTGCCCACCAGAATTGTCAATAACGGTCAGTCCAGCTATCCTTGAAAACGATGTTGAAAACCCAACAGGGCGAGGTTTTCCTTTAAACCAAGGCTCGGTAAACGATAGCGAATACTGCTGATACCTGCGACCATTGGTTTGGATACCAACCGACAAGCGTTGTCCATCTCCCGCAGGAAGTGGCTTCCAAGCGCCCTTTTTAAACAGGTTTTGTGCAGAGAAATTGTTGAAGTTGAACCTGAGCTGAAGTATGAGGCCGAACCGCCCCCAGGTGCCAGACAACTCAAGCTGATCCGTTCCCGTTTCTTCCAAGTTATACTTCAAATCAACCGTTTTCGACTCCTCACGGATATCGATACCAGGACCACCTGCGAGTGATTCCTGGGTAAAATAATTGAGCTGCATCAATCGACGGATTGACTCTTGAATCTGACTCCTGCTGAACGTTTGGCCAGGAATGGTAGATAACTCTCGTCTCACAACATGGTCATTCGTTTTGACGTTACCGGCAATTTCAACAGTTCCAATCGAGTATACTTCGCCCTCAAAAACATCAAACTTCAGATCGAGGCTATCGCCTTCTACCGTAATATCGGGCTGAACGCCGAATCGCATATAGCCTGAATTGTAGTACAGACTAGAAACGTCATCATCTTTTCCTGCTCCGTACAGATTCTCTTGCAATTGCTTCGAGTTGTAGGTCTGTCCCGCAAGAAAACCGAGGCGTTGATTCAATACATCATCACTATAAAGCGTATTTCCTTCCCACGAAATATCACGAATCGAGTATTGAGGACCTTCGCGCACTTCAATTTGAATGGCAATCGAAGGCTTGCCCGTTTCTTTATTGAGGATGTATACAGAATCGCTCAGTACTTCGGCGTCGTAATAGCCCTCTTCGTTGTACTTCGCAATGATCCGATCCATGTCCTTGTCGTACTCAGCCTGGTCTAGCTTGCCACTTCGCCAGAATCTCCACCCTTTCTTGGGCTTCGTCTCCATAGCCTTAACAATGGTCGATTCGGAGAGGCCTTCATTTCCCGTAACAATAATGTCTCGCACTCGAGCCTTGGCACCACGGTCAATTTTAAACTCTAGTGAGACCGTGTTGTCCTCGTGACGCTCTTTAAGAACTTCAATTTCGGCAAGCGGATACCCTTTCTTGGCGTAGAAATCCTCAATTATCTGTACAGAACGAACAATGGAGCTTTCATGCATTGGCCCGCGAGTTACTAACGGGACTTCCTTCTGCAAATCCTTTGCATGTCCTTTTTTGATACCCGTAAACTCGTAAGCTCTCAATTTGGCCACTTCTCGGACCCGTATCACCAAATAAATACCGTTGCCTACTTTCCTTTCTTGAAGAATCTGGACATCCTCGTACGTGCTCAACCGATAGATCGATCGAATGGCGTCTCCCAGAACAGGATCCCCAGGTATGGTCAGTTTTTGGCCGACAGTTAGCCGAGACGTTTGCTGGATGAAACTGTTGGTGTATTCATCGGTGGTTCCTTCTACGGAGATACCAAGAATTTCAACAATTTCAGGAGATCCAAGCGGTCCGCGACTCTCGGCAGGCGTCGGAGGTGGAGTTTGTGCAGCTATTTCACCAACGAATGCCAGTAAAAACAGAAATATGGTTAGGGCTCTGGGGCTCATGAAGGGTCTTTTTAGGCGAAATGCAGCGATAACTTGCTCCACTGGAGCGGATGAACGGCTACCGGGTACGACGGGTTTCCACTCTGACGGGTCATTAACTCTACCCTGAAAACGAAGCTACACGCGGATTATTGTTTTCGGGGACTATTTAAGTTGCCTCTCGGACGCGGCCAAATCTGCGGTCACGGTCTTGGTAGCTTTCAATGGCTTCAATCAAATGAGGTTTTCGGAAGTCTGGCCAATATACTGGAGAAAAAAACAACTCAGAGTATGCAATTTGCCATAACAGGAAATTTGAAATGCGCTGCTCTCCCCCTGTTCGAATCAGCAAGTCTGGATCAGGTAGAAAATTGGAATTGAAAGCCGCAGAGATTTTCTCTTCTGTTACTTCTTCCGGTGCGAGGCTCCCGCTTGCAACCTGGGCCATGAGCTTGCGAACCCCATCAATAATCTCCCATCGTCCACTGTAGGACAAAGCAAGAGTTAAGGTCATTCGAGAATATCCAGCCGTGTCAGCGACGACCTCCAGCAATTCGGACTGACATGCTTCTGGAAGCTGGCTCGTATCCCCTATCGATCGCAGACGGATATCATTTTTGTGAAAGGTTTGAGCTTCCTTTTTTAACGCTCGAATGAGCAGGTGCATCAAAGCGTTTACTTCTAAGGCTGGCCGGTTCCAGTTCTCAGTCGAGAACGTATACAGCGTTAGATACTTTACTCCTAGTTCAGCGCAGCATTCGGTTATGTCTCGAACCGAATGAACACCGGCTCTATGTCCAAATACTCTTGTTTTCCCTTTTTGCTTTGCCCATCGACCATTGCCGTCCATAATGACAGCAATGTGTGTGGGTAACGGGCCCCTTTCAAGCAACTGGGCCAATTCAGGGCGTATTTTTGACGAGCTCAAAGCTTAAGAAGATCGTTGAAGATGACAAAGACCATGAAGGCGAGCAGTACAAACATCCCGATTTGTTGAAGCAACATCCGGATCTTGAGAGAGGGTTCTCTTCTAAAGATTCCCTCATATATCAAAAATACGAGGTGTCCACCGTCCAAAGCAGGAATCGGTAAAATATTGATGATGGCCAAGGTAATCGACAGCATGGCCACAATATTCCAAAAGAAAGGAGCTCCCATGTCGGCTGCTTCCTTCGTGACTTTTGCAATCATGACGGGCCCGCCAATATTCTCCCTGAAATTATCCTGGCCAACAAAAATTCGTTTCAGACTGGATGCCACCAATCGCGTCTGAAGCCAGGTCTCGGACAGCCCTACGCCAACAGATTGTACGATCCCGTACTCTTTAACGTGAACTGCTTGAGTAATCCCAATTAAATACTGTCCCGAAGAGTTTGCTGCTGCCAGATTCACTTCAAATGTGGTACCGCCGACGGCTTGTAAGGAATCAGGAGCACGAATAAGTTCGGGGCTTATTGCTCCGGTAACAGAATCTGGACGAACAAATCGAAGAGTAAATTCATTTCCCTCAAGAGCGAGCAGATAGCCGGCCATGTCGCTAAAAAACGATACGGTGGAATCCCCGATAGCAACAATGTGATCCCCTGGAACCAATCCTGCCGTATTTGCCGGAGAATCAGGGCTCACGTAGCCAACTATGGCTGGGTCGAACCGCACTCCAAATCCGCCACTACCCTGCTGATTCATTTGCGTCATGATGTCAGAAGGGCCCTGAAAACTTTCAATCACTCCGTCACGGACCACGTCAATAATGAGCGGATCCGCAAGCATAAGCTCTTCGAGGCCTCCTAAACCTTCCAGTGTATCGACTGGCTTACCGTTTACCGCGGAAATCAAGTCGCCTGTTCGAAGGCCCATAGTGTGCGCAACTGATCCTTCTACCACTTGGACAGCCCCAGTTGGCGGGACATACGATTTTCCGTATAACGCCGTAAGAGAAATGAAAATCAGGGCTGCCAGAATGATATTGAACAGCACTCCCCCCGTAATAACCAATATTCGCTGCCATACCGGCTTGGCTCTGAATTCATACGGTTGTGGCTCTTCAGAAAGTTGGTCTGTATCCATACTCTCATCGACCATGCCTACAATTTTGACGTAGCCTCCTAGTGGCGTTAAGCCCAATACGTATTCCGTCTCGCCAATTGTTGTGCCAATAATTTTCGGAGGGAAACCCACTGAAAACTTCTCGACGCGCATTTTGAATAGCTTGGCAAACAAGAAATGACCCAGTTCATGGATGAACACCAAGATCATAATTGCCAATAAAACCCAGCCTACATACGGTAGGAAATTAAATATGGAATCCATTCTTCGCCCTTTCAAGGGGTCTTTCAATTAGAAATGCACACGACTTCATATATATATAAGCCGCTCTAATGGTTTGCTGCACCCGCTAGTTCCACTCCCTTACGCCTAGCTTCCTGATCGGCTTCCATTCTAGCTTCAATTTCGTTTTCAGGCCGATTCGTGCAGGACGCCATGACCTCGCGTACAAGCGTCGTAATACGTCTAAATGAAATGTGATCTTTTAGAAATAAGTCAACCGCCACTTCGTTGGCGGCGTTCAAAATAGCTGGGACGGCACCGGCCTGATTCAGCGCTTCATATGCCAATACCAAGCTGGGATAGCGTTCTGCGTTAGGAGCTGAAAACGAAAGCGTTTGATCCATATCCCAATGCACTACGGGATGTGGCGCTTCCCATCGACTGGGCGTTGATAGCGCGTATTGAATCGGAACCTTCATGTCTGGTGGTCCAAGCTGAGCTTTTGTTGATCCGTCCACAAATTGCACCATAGAGTGAATGATGGATTGCGGATGGATGACGACATCAATTTTTTCCGGTGGTAAATCAAATAACCACCTGGCTTCAATGACCTCCAATGCCTTATTCATCATTGTCGCCGAATCGATCGTAATTTTTGCCCCCATTTCCCAATTGGGGTGGTTCAGCGCTTCTTGTTTTGAGATGGAATTAAACGTATCCAGACTACGATCTCTAAACGGACCTCCAGATGCTGTCAAAATGAGTTTTCTGACCTCTGACGACCTTTCGCCCAGCAGGCATTGGAAAATTGCAGAGTGCTCGCTGTCTACAGGAATGATTTCCGCGCCATGCTTTTGAGCAAGCTGCTGAACTAAATCGCCTGCCACGACCATCGTTTCTTTATTAGCTAGAGCAATACGCCGGCCCAATTTCAGCGCAGCAACGGTGGGACGTAGGCCTACAGCCCCTACCAATGCGGTTACAACAATGTCAACCTTCGGCCAAGAGGCCGCTTCGACCAATGCATTTTCGCCACCCAACACGGTACAAGAAAACCGATGAGCCTCTGAACGCGCACGTTCTTTCGACCCAATAACTACACATTCTGGCAAAAATTCTGCGGCCTGACGTTCAAGTAGGTCCACATTTTGACCCGCTGTCAGTACGACTATCTTAATTTTTTCCTTGAAAAGGCGGGCGATTTCAAGGGTTTGAGTACCTATCGAGCCTGTAGATCCCAATACGGCAACACGCAGTTTCCCCTCGGAAACCGATGCAGAACTACTATTTTCACTGACCCGCATACCCTAACTGAATTTGTTTACCCCTTTTGACCCTTCTGTCTGAAACTTACGGGGTGATCGCGCCATATTAAAGCGCCACTGGATAAATGTATGGAACGATATCCGTATCAGAGTCTTATATCGCCCTATGAATGTTAAGAAATGGATCTTTTGTGCTTTTGCAATCTGGATTGGGACCGGGCAAAGTTTTGCACAAGACGTAGACAGTTCTCAGGTAGGTCGGTTTCAGCTAGCTGAATCGTTCATTAGAGCCGCCCAATATGAGCGGGCCATCGCGCTGTTGGAAGATTTGTATGAGGGCAATCCTGGTACTCACGTCTTTTACGAACGGTTGCGCGAGGCATACGAGTCAGTTAAGCGCTACGATGCGGCCATCAGCCTGATAGATAAAAAAATTGCATCCGAGACCTCACCTACAATTTACGTGGCAGACAAAGCTCGTTTGCAATTCCTGAAGGGGGATGAAATAACCGCGCGCAAGACGTGGCAAAGCGCCATAGAACTAAATCCCGCCTCTTCTTCGGTCTATCTCCTAGTCTACCGGTCACTCATGCAGGTTCGGCTGTTTGACTACTCTATAGAGGTTCTCGAGGAAGGCAGGGATCGGTTGGGTAACAGTGCACTATTCCAGACGGACTTAGCGCAATTGTACAATTTGACATCGCAGCACGATAAAGCAGTTGCCCAATATTTAGACCTCTTAAAAATTAATCAGAACCAACTGAACTACGTCCGAAGTCAGATGGGGCCTTTCTTGACGACGCCTGAATCACTTGAGAAAAGTATAGGGGTTGTCGAGGCTGGCGTTGCCGAGGAGCCACTAAACAGGGCTTTTAGGGAGTTTCTAGCTTGGTTATACGTAGAAAACAGTCAATACCGCTTGGCGCTGGATGTATATCGGGCTATTGACCGCTTGGAACGAGAAGAAGGCCGCATGTTGTTTTCTTTTGCCCAAGTTGCCAGTGAAGGTGGAGCATACGATGTGGCGCTGGAAGCTTTTGATGAAGTCCTAAGGCGATACCCCACGGGCCCTTCTGCTCCAGATGCGCTTCGCGGTCTTGGATTGATGCAGGAAAAGTGGGCTGTGACCTTGGGCGAGGCAGTATTCGACATGACGGGCAAGCGTCTACCCAAAAATCACTTTGATGAAGCATTGGATACCTATCAACGATTTCTGATCGAGTATCCTCAGCATCCGTTTTTCCCAGATGTACTCAGGCGAATTGGCTTGTTGCATCAGGATGTCTTCTACGACTATACATCTGCCTACACCGTGCTTACTGAAGTTATAGGTAGATATCCACAAACCATAGCTGCGGATCAGGCAGCGTATGACTTGGGCCGGTTGGCCATCATGGAAAACAGGCTTGAGGATTCTAAACTCGAGTTTTCGAGGCTATTGACTCGCCTCAGAACGGGAGAACTAGCTGACCTAGCACGGTATGAACTGGCTCTTCTTCATTTTTACAAAGGGGAATTCGAAACAGCGCAAGGATTTACAGAAGCGATGCAAGAGAATACGTCTACCGATGTCGCGAATGATGCCATCGCCATGAAAGTGCTCTTGATCGAAAACCGCGGGCCTGATTCGTTGGACGTACCATTAAAGAAGTATGCTAAAACCAAACTTCTTACACGCCAACGGAAATGGGAGGCGTCCTTGCATCAGCTAGAGGACTTGATGGAAGAATTCGGATCTCACCCCTTGGCAGACGAGATGCTATTCGACAAAGCCGAGCTGCTAGCTCGAAATGCACAACCAGAACAGGCCGTACAATCTTATTTAGAACTCCCTTTGATTCACCCAGCGAGTTTTTTGTCGGATAAAAGTTTGTTTAAAGCAGCCCTCATTCAATCTACCATGTTGGGACAGAAAGAAGCAGCAATTGCCACCTTCCAGCGCATTTTAACCGAGTATCCGGGTTCTCTTCTACTCACTCGAGCTCGAGAAGAAATTCGAATCCTGCGGGGAGACGAAGTATGAAATTTAAAAGCTCAATTGGGCTAGCACTGCTCTTTTTCTGTGTTTCTGTGTCGACTGCGCAGGATGTCCTCGTTCCGATGGACGAGGCGCAAAGTGATCATTTGAAAGCCTACGGCGTCACATTTTGGGCATTAGAGCAGAAAATGGATGTGGATTGGCTCTTGAATTACCGCGGTGGCTCTTTCCTCATTGCTCAGTCTGCTGAAATTGAAGCGGAACTGCGCGTTAGAGGCGTTTCTTACGAACGCTTATCGGGCGCGCAAACCGCATCGATCATTTCTAGCGTGGAAAGTGACGCCAGCAATACGAGCGTGGTCAGATTGGAAAAACCCCCTCGGATTGCGGTTTACGCGCCTAAGCAAACGCTTCCCTGGGATGATGCTGTCCTCCTAGCCATGACGTACGCCGAAGTGCCCTATGACATGATTTACGATGACGATATCCTGGATGGTGCGCTAGAGGAGTACGATTGGTTGCATTTGCATCA
>JABMOI010000216.1 GCA_013204185.1 bacterium
CGTCTTTACCGATTGCGGAGGATGTGCTGAGCAGACCGTATGGTGTGACGCTCGATTGGATCGATCTACCGGCTGGAATTACTGGTTTTGAGTCGGTTGGGCAGTCGGAGCCTGAATCTGGATTCGACACGAACTTCAATCTGGAACTGAAGTACTTTCGCGAAGAAGTTCGAATCTATGCTGGTATTCGCGTATCTGATTCTACAGCCGCCGGCGACTACACGTTACAAGCAAAGTTTCGATTTCAACTTTGCTCGGATTCCTTGGGATTGTGCCTCAGGCCTACCACCATTCCGCTATCGGTAGCACTAACGGTAGATCCGACGTGTGAGAATTGCTCGGCAACTAGTGCAGATGTTAGTAAAACCGAACTAGCGGACTCCGCTTCTGAGCTAGGTTTAATCTCTTCCACCACCGACTACGACTCGTTTCGAAGCAATGGATTCTGGCCGTTCATCTTTTTAGCCATTGGCGCTGGGTTGGCATCACTGCTCACCCCCTGCGTCTTCCCTATGATTCCTCTAACTGTTTCGTACTTCACGAAACAGGGGCACGATCGAGCCAGAGCAATTAAAATGTCCCTTGTGTATGGTGCTTCCATCGTAATCACCTTCACTGGCATTGGCGTCATCATGGCTCTCGTTGTGGGAGCGGCAGGAGCGCAGTCGATTGCATCTAACCCCTGGGTCAACTTATTGATTGCGGCAGTTCTTATTGTATTTGCACTTTCGCTGTTGGGCTTGTTTGAACTCCGATTGCCTTCCTCGGTCTTGAATTGGGTAGGTGGGAAAAGCCAAAATGAAACCAGTTGGACCGGCGTCATTTTTATGGGACTGACGTTAACGTTGGTTTCATTCTCCTGCACTGCACCTTTCGTTGGTGGGTTATTAGCAGCGGCCTCGGGCGGCACGTGGGCCTTTCCTCTATTTGGGATGATGGCCTATAGCGCGACGTTTGCTCTCCCGTTTGTTCTGTTAGCCCTCTTTCCCCGCGCTCTTCAGGCCCTTCCAACCTCAGGGTCCTGGATGAACTCAGTGAAAGTCGTGCTAGGTTTCATTGAGATAGCGGCGGCCGTAAAATTCCTTTCCAACGCAGACTTGGTATGGGGTTTGGGCCTGATTTCTAGAACGCTGGGTATCGCATTCGTGTTGGTGATTTTCTTCTTGACCGGTTTGTATTTGCTTGGCAAACTGCGATTTCCCCACGAGGAGCCCGTTGAGTCGATCGGGGTGGGACGGCTTTTTTCTGCCATATTCTTCTTCGTTCTATCCCTTTATATGATGCCTGGATTGATGGGCGCACCACTGAATGCACTAGACGCATATTTGCCGCCTCGTCGTGGAACAGACGTCTCTATGTATACACTCTTTGGTGCCACGCAGCAAGGTATTGCCGACCCAGAAGAGGGCTGGTACGTGGATGATATTGAAGGAGCATTTGCGGAAGCTTTGTCACAAAACAAGCCCGTATTTGTAGACTTTTCCGGATGGACATGTACCAATTGCAGGCAAATGGAAGCAAATGTATTTCCACGGGAAGAAATTGCACTTCGCTTCGAACGAGATTTTGTCTCACTTAGACTTTATACGGACGATCTAGAGTTGGGAGATTCCTTCCACCAGTTCCAAATGAAACTTACAGGAACGCCTGCTTTGCCTACGTATGCCATCGTTTCCCCTATGGACAGAAAACTATTGGCTCGTCAAAGTGCATTGATGAACGTTCCCGAATTTGCAGCCTTTTTGGACGCCGGGGTTCGCTCGTTTAACTCGAGTCAGAAGTCAGAAAGTCTGTAGCTCTATTCTTCTTCATTTCCGATAGGCATAAGCACAACTGGATGCTTTGCTTCACGAGCGACTGTATCAGACACACTTCCGAGTAGCATGCGCTCAATGGCGCTGTGCCGACGCTTGGCAAGTATAATGATATCAATGTCCAGCTTCTCTGTATCGTCCAAGATCACACGCGCCGGGTCGCCCTGATGTAAGGCCGGCCGTACGGCCATGGTGAAGCGTTCGATCAAAAAGCGATCAAACTCGTGCCGTTCTGCTTCCACAATTGAGTTTTCTAGCGCAGGATCGTACAAAGCGTAGGCTATTTCACCAAAACCACTGAGTGGGTCGACGCCCAACGGCGTGGTTGGTGTTGGTACGTGGACGTGAACCACAAAGAGCTCAGCACCGAGTGCCATTGAAAAATCCTGGACTTGGTCGGTCACAGATTTGGGTTCTTTCAGGTCGGTTGCAAAAAGGATTTTCATGGGGTTACCTCGATCGGTTGTGGAAATAGAACATAATCGAATGGGCAGTTGAGATCAATCGGGAAATCCCTACAGCAGATAAGATTAGCCTCACGCCGTCGTCTGGGAGGTTATGTATTTTGAAGAGTTGGGTCAAAGGAGTAATTATTCCACGATTCAATGCCTCAAGTAAAGCCCAATCTGCTTCCGCCTAATCAAACATCTCTGGAAGATGCTCAGGCGGGAATTTGCTCGGCGCGAGACGAACTGTCACGGTGGGTGTACAACGAAGGATTGAATTATTTTACATCTAGGATTCGCACTGAGCCTCTTTTAGGCCCTGAAGAAGCGCAGGATCTGGCCGGGGAGAGCCTTTTGGAGTTTCAAAAGGCGTTACCTAGAATCCGTACGCTTCCCCGGTATGTCCGCCGCATGTTTCGAAATAATCTGATCCGCCACCTAACGCGCAAACGGGCTCGCAGGAATAGGGAATGTCTCGGGCAAGATCAATTCGAAGAATTTGATTTCATTGATTCGATACGTGATAGTCAGCCACAAGAGGCAATCGAATGGTCTGACAAAGAGGCATACAGAATCTATTATTCGAGGCGGTGTCTTTCCGAAGCAGATCCCATAATGAAGACTATTTGGCTTTATCGACTGGCCGATGAACCATTGGGATATCGGCAAATTGGGGAAATAATGGGAATGGAAGAGGCCGCTTTAAGAATGCGGGTTGCCCGTTTTTGCAAGGGAGTACGCTTGGCCGTCAAAAGAAAGGAACGTCGAAGGGTCTCTCAAGGTCATGGCTCACACGGGATGAAGTGAGGAATAGTTCTGACTGACGCTTGCATCTAGATGAATCCAGCCGGTCTGTGAATCGTACATTGCGACAGTCTAATCAATTTTGCTTCCTCTCCAACCGGTTATCGCGTTGTTTTACGATTCCCCATTTACTCTGTTTTTATTGCTAATCAACGTAATGGTTAGTGGTTACGCACTGTTTTATGATAAAAGTTTGATTGATCAGTTGGCGTTCAGGCCCAAACGGGTATTGCAGGACAAAGAATACTTTAGAATGATAACGGGCGGCTTTGTCCATGGCAGCGTAGGTCATCTTGCATTTAATATGCTCACGCTGTTTTTATTCGGACCGCAACTTGAAATCACGCTGGGTTCTATTTCGTTTCTCATCCTTTTCTTTGGGGCTGAGTTAGCGGCGCATTCTCTGGCACTCTGGATGCATAAAGACTCCCCTTATTATAGCTCTGTTGGGGCTTCTGGGGCGATTTCAGGCGTTGTTGTATCGTTTGCAGTGTTTTATCCTCATAAGTTGATCTACGTGTTTCTCATTCCAATTGGATTTCCCGCTTGGATTTTTGCGCTGGCATTCATCGTGTTTTCGGCGATTGCCATGATGAAGAAAAAAGATGCTCGCATGGGTGGCATTGCCCATGAGGCCCACCTTGGCGGTGCGCTCGGGGGCCTGTTGCTAACCCTGCTGTTGAAACCAGCGGCATTTTCCGTTTTCTTCTCGCAGATGGGCTTTTAGCCGTTATTGCAAAAATGTGTGGATAAAAATATTGTCCCAAACGGATGGTATATGCAGCCTAAGGACAGTATATCCGTTATTGGCACCTTGCGCCTGAGGCTTTATTTACGTATCATTCTGGCATCATGCCGCCTGGAAGTGTGTCCTCGTGCGAGGGCGCTCAGTCGCGCAGTGACTATGGGCAACAGAAAGCTCGGTCCTTTGGGCCGGGCTTTTTGTGCGTTAAGTGGTTTTTGTTTTACTGCATTTTCTCGATAGGGATAACTATGAGGTGCAGAGAGAGCGAATTAGATAGCCTTCATCTTTCGTAAGTAAATCGGGCAGAACGAGTTAGTGTGTTATGCACACAAGGTGCGTAACACGTGTGAATTTCTTGTTGAAGGATACTATGGGGTAGGTTGTTGACAGCGCCGTCTTAACGCGATATAATGGGATCAGTGCTTCACGGCACAGTTCCTTGACGCGACTGAGTCTCTAGGCTGCATGAGGTAATCTCACCATCC
>JABMOI010000217.1 GCA_013204185.1 bacterium
AAACCGACCACTTCGACATCTACTACTATCCAGAGATGTTAGAATTGGCAGAGCAGGGGGCCTTTTTTGCTGAAGAGGCCTATGAAGAGCTTCAGCACAAGTTCAGCTTTTCGCTCAATCATCGGGTCCCGCTCATATTTTACTCGTCGAATCTGCATTTCAAACAGACGAACGTTACTTCGGGCTTTATCCCCGATGGAGTCGGTGGCTTTTTTGAGTTTTTGAAGGGGCGCGTGGTCATTCCCGCAAACGGAAATTTACACCGATTCAGACGCGTTATCCGACATGAAATGGTGCACGTGTTTACCTATAACAAGGTAACACGCGTAATGAGGGACCACCGCCGGCCGGCCGACCGGTTTCTGCCCTTGTGGTTTACCGAAGGTCTTGCCGAATACTGGTCTGGCGAGCCTGACGACCAGCACGAGATGGTACTTCGGGATGCGTTGTTTACCAACTACCTGGTTCCGCTCGAATCAATGTATCGTATCCAGGGCTCGTACGTCATGTACAAGCAAGGTGAAGCCATCAATCGGTTCTTCTCGGAGGAATACGGAGAAGAAAAAATCTTGGAAATCATCGAGAATATCTGGAAAGATCGTGATTTCAGGGTCGTTTTAGAGGTCACTTTCCAGGATTCGTTTGAGGTCATATCCCAGAAATGGCTGGATTGGTTGAAAGAGCAGTACTACCCCCAATTTCCTCAAATCGAATTTCCTTCAATTGTTGCAGGTGCGATTTCATCCGAGGGATTCAGTGCCAAGCCTAGCTACCACAGATTCGCTGATGGAACCCGAAAGGTATACTTCGTTGGTAACAAGAGCGGTCTTAGCAATGTGTACGAAGTCGAGGTCGACGAGCAGCTAAAACCAATTGGAGAACCAGAGATTGTTGTTCATGGCGAGCAAAGTAACGATTTCGAGGCCTTCCACTTATTTGAAAGTAGAATATCTGTTTCTCCTCAAGGCTTGCTCGCTTTCGTTACGAAATCAGGGGGACAAGATGTAGTCCACGTCTTTGATTTGAATGAGGACACCATCATAGATACCTATCGATTTGATGACCTAATTGCTGTGTATTCGCCGTCTTGGCACCCGGATGGGAGCAAGCTTGTTTTCACCGCTATAACCCGGACCGGCTATAGTGATTTGTATGTGTTTGATCGCCAAACTGAAGAGCTGCAACAACTTACAGACGATGCTTACGACGATCGTGATCCCTCTTGGAGCCCCGATGGTACTCGTATTGCCTTTTCTTCAGACAGGACCTCGCTAGGATTTGAGGATCAGTACAACATTTTTACATACACGCTGACGGATGGAAGTCTTCGTTACGTGACCTTTGGAGAGCAGCGGGACGTTTCTCCAACCTGGAGCCCGGACGGCAGCCGGATCGCCTACGTTTCTGCCAGCCGTGATTCAACCGGCAAATATTCTGGCCAAGATATTTGGGCAATTGACATGAGTCAGGAGGTTGTGAACGGCGATTCTTCCGGGTCAAACCCAGCTTTAAGCCGGCCTCCGAATTGGCGAAAATCATCCCGATTGACGTCCTTCGTGGCCGCGGCATCTGATCCGTATTGGGCCGAAGACGACCACATCGTTTTCACCAGTTTCGAGGGGCTAAACTTTTCTGTTCGCCAGCTATCAAACGTGGATTCGCTACTTGCCAAGCCCAAACAAACCATCCGAGCAGATCTGTCAGGAGTCGGTTCACCTTGGGAATATGAGAAGCTACAGATTGGCGTGGATTTCGAGGTAGGGAAGTACAAACCGAGTTACAAACTGGACATCGCGCAAGGAATTGTGTCGCAAAATTCGGTCCTAGGCACCACAGGAGGAGCCGTTCTAGCCTTTTCCGATATGTTAGGTGACGACTACCTGTATTTAACATTGTTCAATACAGGTGCGGGGAATCGGGATTTTTGGAAAGACCTCAGTTTGCAATTATCACGATTTAAGCTCAACAGCAGGGCCAACATCGGTTATGGTATTTATCGGTATTCAGGACGTAGATACGACGTTACCGATCCCGATGCGCCGACGTCGTTTCCAGTGTTTTTTGAGACGGTTTATGGCGGATATGGACTAATTAGTTATCCGCTGTCCAAGTTCAGCAGAATCGACTTGATGACATCCCTAAACTGGACGCGTAAAGACATTCAGCTCAGAGATACTGAAAGAGAAGCACTGCTCGTGTCCAATTCGGTGTCTTTTGTCAGAGATCAAGCCTTGTATTGGATCAATGGTCCGGTCTCTGGTTGGAGGGGGTCTCTTTCAGCGGGATACACGTCAGACATTTTATACTCGAACGTTAGCTACTTTTCTGTAATGCTCGATGTGCGTAAATACTTCCGCATCACAGACGACATCACGTTTGCCTCGTGGGGTATGGCTAGAATTAATGAAGGGAGAGAGGCCCGTCTCTTCGTTCTGGGAGGCAGCTGGGATTTACGAGGCTTTCATTGGTTCGATGTGCGCGGCCAGAAAATGTGGTTCACGTCTCACGAGCTTCGATTTCCTCTCGTAAACGCCCCCACCATATTGTTGCCAATCTTAGCCCCGTTTGGTGTTGCGAACCTCAGAGGTACTCTCTTTTTCGACGCTGCTCATGCTTGGAACACAGATTATCACGAAAAACGGGCGGAAATCAGAAGCGGTGAAACGCTGGGCTCGGCTGGTTTTGGTCTTAGAGTGAACCTTTTTGGCGCCTTTGTACTTCGTTACGACATGGGATACCGATACAGGAACGGCTTTACAGAGAAGGACAAAACGTTCAAACAGTTTTTCTTCGGTTGGGATTTTTAAGACGTGATCCGATACTCCAACATAGCAGCTAGTTTATTGATGGCAATTGCACTGAGCAGTTGTCAGACTATCCAATTTAACCGCCCCACAAATACGAGTGAGAAGGACTGGCTGGTCGATGGATATACTCAGAATCGAAGCAGGGCGGTCGATGCCGATCTAACGCTTCCTTTGAGTCAGGCGTGGGAGTATAATGCTGCGGCAGGCTTTGGCCCTGGGTCGCCTCTGGTGTTGGATAACGTCGTCTTGGTTGCCACCAGAAAAGGAGAGATTCATTCTATTGAACTGGAAACGGGTCGAAAACGGGGTTTTAAGAGTTTTGGAGACGGCATCGAAGGGTCGCCAGCCATCCAGGATGGTCAAATGTTCGTGGCCTCTGCTTGGGGGAAAAGAATTCTTTCGTCGTTCAATCTCAAAACTGGGGCCTATACTTGGCGAAAAAGGGGCGTACCCATTGAGAGCGGAATCGTGGTTTCAAACGGTTTAATTGTTGCCGCCGACGTTTTTGGAGCGGTACGGGCATATGAATCAAAAACAGGAGCGGATGTGTGGTCCACTTCAATCGGAGAACGTATTTCCGTTCAAAGTGCGCTTTTGCTGACCGATCCCACATCTGTTTTTGTAGCCGACGATTCAGGCGTAGCGACACTCCTCTCGCTTGACACTGGAGCCATAAAATGGCAAACCCAGCTAGACGGACCGGCCTATGAAGGCTCATCCGCATTGGGAAATCTAATTGTGGTGCCTACAACTCGCGGGAGCGTTCAGGTGTTAGATTTGAATTCCGGAGAAGTGCGATGGTCCTTTAAGACAGATTCCAAATCGGTTCGTTTCGGAGGCACCGCCATTGCCGAGGATTTAGTAGTAGTAGGCGCTTCGGACGCCACCGTTAGGGCATTCGACCCAGAAAGTGGCCTGCTGAAATGGGAAACCAGTTTTCCGGATGTCGTTTCGGCGGCCCCTCTAATTACGCAGTCGCATGTGTTTGTTGGAACGCTGGGGCAGGAATTGTTTGCTCTGAATAGGTTTACAGGTGAAATTGAATGGCAAACCAAGATGAGGGGGCGAATCAAATCTTCTATGGCTGTCGTGGGTGGAGGACTTCTCGTTCTGAGCGAACCTCGATACGTGACCTATTTTAAACCAGAAGGAGGGGAGTCGAATGCTTCGAATTAGTCTCCTTGTTTTGCTAACGGCGTGCTCCTTTAGCAACACCCAGGCTCAGCGAATTGTCCATATTGAATCCAATAAGGCAAATGCGAATGTATTTGCAGATTCCGAGTGGATTGGAACGGTTTCGAACTCTCCATTTGAGGTTTTATCTACTGTTAAAAAGATTTCTGTGATTCAACCTGAACTGGATCTATGGCTTTCAAAACCATTCGTTTTTGATCTTGAAGGCCTTGACAAAAAAGGAGAATACACGTTGGAAGCGATTTTTGAAGACCCTCCCGCGCCCTTAACTAGCCAACTTCAGCAAAAAGGGGTCGGGGTGCATGTTAAGCGCAGAAAATGGATTAGTTACACAGCGGCGGGCACATCCGTAGTTGCAGGGATATTGGCCATTCACTTTCGCACCAAAGCCGATAATCGGTTTGAGGACTTTTTGGAATCAGGCAGTCCCGCTTTGAAAAAGAGCGTCCAGCGGCTTGATGTTCAGTCCGGACTTGCGCTTGGAGCCATGCAGATAGGGGTTGGCGTAATCGCATTCAGATTGGTATTCTAGTCTTACAGGCTGCCATCATAAGAATGTTTTTGAATGGAATTGCGCAAGACAGCCGAACACGAAGCATCTCAAATCGTGTAAGCGATTCGCCCGTCACAACAGTCTTATACCTACTCGATTCCCATGTTAAAAGAACGTCTCCAAGCTGATTTGAAAGATGCAATGAAAGCACGCGATGAAGTGAAATTGCGTACCGTGAGATCATTGCGAGCTGCAGTAATGGCTAGGGAAATTGAATTACGTTCAGGGGGAACGGGCGATATTCCAGAATCAGAAGCCTTGGTAGTGATTCAAAAACAAGCAAAACAGCGCCGAGATTCAATCGATCAGTTTGACGCGGCGGGCAGGTCTGATTTGTCCGATGTTGAAAAGGCCGAATTGGAAGTCATTGAATCCTATCTGCCAGAGCAACTATCCGAAGAAGCCGTCCGTAAGATCGTACAGCAAATTGTCACAGAGAGTGGTGCAAGTAGCATGCGAGACATGGGAAAGGTTATGGGACCTTCCATGGCAAAAATGAAAGGTTTAGCAGATGGAAAACTCGTTCAAGAAGTTGTTAAGTCCGTTCTTTCAGAATTGTAATTTCTGACCGATAACAGGTTTATGGCAACACTGGATATATTCATACTGATCATCTTGGCCGTCGGGCTTATTAGAGGATTTCGATCAGGTTTGCTCAAACAGGTAGCAAGTCTCATCGGAACGATCTTGGCCTTTGTGCTTGCAGCTTCCTTCATGGAATCGGCAGGTAGGTTACTTGAACTAAAACTCGGCGTTTCGCCAGAGATCAGTTCAGTAACAGCCTTTATCAGCGTGTTTTTCCTCGTGAAAATTTCAGTCCTAACGGTGGCCAATGCTGCGCGCTCATTGGTTGAAACGGCTAAACTGAGCAGCTTGGACCGATTAGCAGGTGGGTTGGCGGGCAGTTTCAAAGCCGCAATCCTGCTCAGTATGGTTTTCTTGATGATTGGAATGGCAGAATTACCTGGCCAGACATCCAGAGAGGCATCTGAATTCTATATGCCGGTTTATCGGCTTGTGCCAGACGCATGGAGCTTCATTTCCGATCGATCACCGGCGTTTGAAGACCTTAGAAGGCGCGTCGAAGATCGATTGGATTTTGACGGGCATTCCCTGCCGATTTGATTTTTTTCTGCTCTAGGCCCAATCTAGGCCATATCCAGACTCCATGCTAGTATCCAGCCTGCCCCGCTAAAAACCAGCCTGCCCCGGTTTAAATCGAAGAGACACGTTCCAACCCGAAAAATCATTGGAATCCGGTCCCAAGTCAAAATCAAATTGGGAGAATCCGGTCGTAAGAAACAGTCTTGTTGTAGGGTGATAGCTTAATTGAATAGCCACTTCCTGCTTTTTCAAGTCTGCCTCAGGCATGGTCTGCCTTTCAATAGAGGCCTCCACCATGACCTTGTTCGTCAAAGAAACCCCAGATTGTGCTGCGACGGAAAAAAGAAGACCTGTTTCGATTCCTGCTTTGGAGCCTGGAAATAGTAGTATCCCATTTTCGATTGAACTCAGGCTGCTCGTCCCAAGTACCCGTAACCACAAACTGTGACCCGGACGCTGGAGATGAAATCCAGGACCGAAGGACACTCCAAGCCACGTCGTCTCTTGCTTTCTAATTCCGGACTGGTTGTAGTCGATAAGCGTTAGGCCTCCGGATGTGTATGCTCGCTGCAAAGCGATCTGTGCCGCGGTAATTCTGAATCGAATTCGGTCATAGGAGCCATTTATCCATCGAGCTCCGGCGGATAATCCCAAGACCTCAAGATGGGAGTCCCCGGTTACTTGAGGAAGCAGGGTAGCTACTGGGACTACTCTTTTTGCTGAAAGGAGCGCCGTTTGAGTATCTAAATCTGCTTGGAAACTAGTCCCAATTCCAAATTCCCATGGCGCGAAGGCAATGAGTGACTGCCCCGTTGTCCCTTGAGCTACAAATAGAAAAAAGAAAAGAAGGACGGTTCGTTTCATTGGTTAGAATGTCATCCGGAAAATGACGTTAGACTCAGGCAGCACTATCCATGAATGCGCACAGGGGGGAACAGTTCGTCTTTGGACATGCGTCTTCTTGCCCACCTCATAATGACTAGGCCGCCAACAATTAAGGTCCCTCCAAATAATTGAGCCGGGACAATTTCATTACCGAGCATGAAGTAACTACTAAACAAGGCGATTAGCGGGACAACGTTGCCATACGCCGCCGTGTGAGATGCGCCTAACCTGCGAACTGAGTTATTCCAGAACACAATTGCGATGCCGGTAGAGAGCGAACCCGAGAAAAAGATAGCAACCCAATAAAGCCAGGAAATTTTCGACCAATCAATTTCGGCCCAGAACGGAATTGAAAAAAGAATCAGTACAGGAAGGGCGATAAGCAGCGACAAAACAGTAAGCGAAATAGGCGTGTGTTTGGCAACCATTGGGCGCGTCATGGCGGTATAAGCCCCCCAAAAGACGGCGGCTAATAAAATAATGGCATTACCCCATAAGAGGTCTTTACTCAGGCTGATTTCTGCATTTCCCATGATCACAATGGTGGCAGTTCCCACAATCGAAACCAAAAGTCCGAGCCAAGACATCTTCGAAAGGCGATCGTACTTCATTATACGAGCAATAATGGCAGTCCAGATTGGAGCGCTAGCCATGATTAATGCACCATTTCCTGCACTGGTCAGGTTTAGCCCGGTAATGAATGTAACCTGATATAAAATCCACCCAACCACCGAAATGTAAATAAAAGCCTTAGGGTCCGATCGAAGTGGGGCAAAGAATGTCTTAAATGACCACGAGGAGCGTCTGAGGTGGATATATCCTAAAACTGATCCTGCGGCTGTGATTCGAAAAACATTAAGGACATGAGGCGGGAGCACGACAAGGATGATCTTGATGACGGGGAAGTTTAATCCCCACATAAAGATGACCGAAATCAGTTCAATTTCGCTCCGAAATCGAGATACGCTAGTTTGGCTCATTCATTTCTTGAGTTGAAAGCAGGAAGCTAGGCTATACAATGGACATTCGCAGAATGCATTTCGTACCTTTCGGTGTTCTTGATGTGTATTTCTCATCTGCAAGAACTCCTCTGAATCTGTATTTCAAGCGCCCAAAGCCATGGCAATGTTAGATACTGGAATTACCAAGCTGTATTACACAATCAGCGAAGTCGCGAATCTGATGGAAGAGGAGGCACACGTCCTGCGCTACTGGGAATCAGAGTTTGATGTGCTTCGCCCTAGGAAAAACAGGGCCGGTAAACGGGTATACACCAAGGACGATATCGATGTCGTTTATCGAGTTCGGCATTTGTTGAGAGATGAGAAATTTACAATTGACGGAGCCAGACAAATTCTAAAGAAGGAAAAAAAGGCTTCTAAAGAGGGTTCTTCGAGTGTTGAGGAATTGAAAGAAATAAAACTCTTTTTTGAAAAGATGCTGGATCGAGTAAAAGTCGATTGAAGACCTGGGAGGAATTCGAGTAACTTTTAGAGTTCAGGGGAACCCCTGTCCATAGAAGGATTAGGAGGGGACCTCACGTTTCGATCTTTGCCATTGGGTAGTTCGAACGTAAATTTCGGGATGTGGCGCAGCCCGGTAGCGCACTCGCCTGGGGGGCGAGGGGTCGCAGGTTCAAATCCTGTCATCCCGACAGCGATTACGCGAAGCGAAATCGAAC
>JABMOI010000218.1 GCA_013204185.1 bacterium
ATGAACTTGGTACGTTCTTCCATAGCGTTGGTAGAGATCCATGGCATGGCGCATCGCGGTTGGTGATGGACTATGCCGGTTAACGGAATCTGTCAACGATGTGCCCGGTTTAAAGTGTTAACCATGTACCCGGTTTATACAGAGGGTGAACATAACAAGCAGATGTTACGGACAAGCTGCTGCCGGTAGTGCTTTCAGGGGTAGGAATGTAGTCGATCTCGAATAGTCTATAAGGGCTATGCAAAACTGATACGGATCGACTACTTTTCTGTTAGGTGAGTGCTCGCTCGCCGTAAATCCCCCAGCCGTTATGTGGAGCAATCGTGTGACTTATTTTTCGCCAGCGATTCTTCTCATCCTACCCAGCACAATTTCATCCCTACCTACATCGAGAACCAAGCCCGGAAGTGCGTCTAGGAATCGGTCATCTGCAATTAGCGTCTTCAGTTCGTCCTGAATAAATGTCCTCACTTCATTATCTGCATTCTCGACTTCGGCGAATAATGATTTTCTCCCATCAATTACTGCGATCAGGTCTTCGATATCGTGACTTTTAAGAAAATCACCTTGACCACGTGACCTGAAAGCAGTCAATTTTGTGGCCAAGAAATACGGGCCATTGATAACTGGTATCTCAATTTCACCAATATCGGTCCTTGTTGCGCTTCTTAACGCACCGTGATACCACCGGCTTGAAAACCCTAAAATGTCCTCCTCAGTAGGCATGACATGCAATCTGATTCCATCTTTTTGCCAGGCACAGATAGGGATTCCCTCTCCGGCTAGTTCTTTGAACCCCTGTTTAAGAAGCTGGTCTCTAATTCTAGTGTCATATTCAGCGCGGGATGTCACTTCAACGATGCAATCAACATCTTTCGTTGGTCGGATACGTGCAGCAGCAGAATCAGTAATTAAAACTCCCGCTACCGCACCACCAACAAAGACGACTTCATCAATCATCTTGCCAAGTGCTTTGACAGCAAACTGAAGAGCGACTCTATTTGGATCAGTCATTGCCACCAACCAGTATTGTCTTCAGCATATCCACAGCAATATTACGTTCTCTTGCTCGGCCAATTCGTAGGGCGTCAACAAGAGCCAGCGCTTCATATAGCTTTTGATCTCGTTGGGCTGCGAATGTCGCTGTTTTGTATAGAGGCGTTACGGATTCGCCACGCACTTCGCCCTCTGGATCGGGCCAAACAACCGTGTCACTATTGTCGTTGAGACGTTCTTTTAGCGGTGAGGCAGCATAAGCCGTTGGCATGCCCCTTTCAATTGGCCCAACGCTAACTGGATAAATGTATTTTACCGCGTGACTAATTAGTTCAAACAAAGCAAGGCGCGAAACCCGTAAGTTCTTCCTGTCAATAAGCCCTGACTTTGCGCAACTGTTTAAGGCACGATTAATTTGAGATACGCTCACGTTTAAGTCGTTCCCAAGCATAGTTTGGGTAAATGGCTTCTCATTTACTGCAATTTTGAGAGCTAATAGCAGGTCCAGCGGTTGTAGCATCTTGAGTCTCGTTTTCCATTTTCCAGATTCTAGAAAGTAGAAAATATATATAAGTTCCATCTTGCTCCACATAACAAGCAGATGTTACGGACTCGCCCAACTGGCAGAGACAGTTGGAAACAGTTACTTTCTGTTAGGTGCGCGAATTGCTCGCCGTAAATCCCCCAACCGTTATGCGTCTTGCATAAAATGAGAACAAAATCGAATGATTTATAGCCGTTTGAAGATTGCCATCCGAATGCAGAATTGGTTTGCCGTCACAATTGAAATTGTGGTCGTCGTGCTTGGAGTGGTGATTGGTTTTCAAATTACGGACTGGGCGGCCGCACGGGCCGATCTCGCTGCCGAGAAAAGCTATCTAACTCAGATATCAGCAGATCTCTTGGACACTCAAAGGCTTCAGGAAATGTTCGATAAAGATCTTGCCGGCTCGGAACACTCCGCCCAACTTCTTTTGACAGTTTCCGGAAAATCGACCCCTTATCAGATGACTCGGTTCTGTATTTAGTGAGCGACGTTTGGCAGTTGGCGGCCATACCACCGACTGTTGGGAATATTACTGCGTTGATCAACACAGGAGACTTGAAGCTGATTCGAAACGATTCTCTGCGACTGAGAATTCCGGCTGTTTTGGAAGGCCTAAATTTGATTAATGATTGGCAGCTCTCGACACAAAATGACTTAAATGCTGCTTTCATCAACTTGGTACAAATCGTTGACATGGCGAACGCCGATTTGGTCAAAACCAATGCTGGCGGTATAGATAACGAACCATCACCAGAGGTCAACACGTCCAGTCCGGAATATTCAACAGACCCTCCATTTCCTTTTTCGGCTGCAAAATTCAGAAGCAGCGGTGAAGCATACCAAATCGTCTTTCGAATCCACTACGCAAAGCTTCAGGCCAAAATGTTGAGAAAAGCCATTGCTGGAACGGCGGGCCAATTAAATCGGCAAATACAAGCGGAGTTATCTAGATAGGGACGAACAGTACCGATGTGATCAGGAAGGTACTTGCAGTGGGCGTGACGCATATCAAGCAGATGTTACGGACTCGCACAACTGGCAGAGGCCGTTGGAAACGGTTACTTTCTGGGAGGCAGGTGCTCGCTCGCCGTAAATCCGCCAGCCGTTCTACGGCCATACACAGGTCTTGCCGAACCCAAAGGGTCCATTTGAGTATCATCGTACACGAAACATCCAATACTGATTAGATCCATGTCAAGCACTATTTCTAAATCTGACATCCAGAAAGTGATTCGTGAAATGTCCGCTGATGATATGAATCTCGACCCGCCGATTCTTGGCCCGATTTTCTGCGGTGTCATTCGGCGCCACCGGCTTGGTGTCCGAGTGCCCCTGAACGACAACCCTGTCACTTGCTATTGGAGCGAATTGCAGAAGTTCCGTCACAACCGAAGCCGCGCGCGCGGTGGATAAATCCCAGTTGGACCTGAAACGTTCCGTTGAAATTGGCTGACTATCGGTGTGCCCTTCGACAACG
>JABMOI010000219.1 GCA_013204185.1 bacterium
CCCTTGCGGGCACAACGGTTTTCGAGACCGCCCCATTCGACCGCTCTGGCACCCCTCCGAATTTGGGCGTCAATAATCCCATAAAATGGGACTACCAGCGGCGACAATTTAAATTAGGGTGCCTAAGAGGGCGCAACAATGCCTGCCGAATCAAATTATGCGGAAGAAGTCTGGTGCTAGGCGAAATACACGAAGAAAGCGCTACAACAAGGTGTGCGCAGCCTCAGCCATTTCTCTCATGTACAACAGGCCATGCTTCTCCCCTAATGCGTTGCCTACCAAAATGATAGAAGCTCCGGCTTCAACACGCTCTCGAACTTCCTCGGCGGTTCTAAGGCCGCCCCCAACAACAATAGGCGACTCGCAACATGCAGCTACAGCTCGGATCATAGCAGCAGGTACGGGCTGCGATGCTCCTGATCCGCCTTCTAGGTAGAGCAGCTTCATCCCCATCATTTCAGCAGCTAACGCCGTTGCGGCGGCTATGTCGGGTTTATTTCGAGGCAGTGGCAACGAATTGGTTAGATACTGCGCTGCCGTTAAGTCCTCGGATTCAACCAACATATAGGCGGTGGCAATCGGCTCAATGCCCAACTTCTTGATCAGAGGCGCTACATACACGTGTCTTCCAAACAGAAAGTCAGCATTACGTCCGGACACCACGGATAAGTAAAGGACAGCATCGAGATGCTCAGAAATTTGATTCGCGGAGCCGGGAAAGCCGATAATTGGAAGGGAAGTCGAGTCTTTTAGCGTTTTGACAAACGCATTGGTATCCGTTGTTTGAACCAACGAACCACCTACAAAAATAGCATCAACTCCCGCCTCTTCGCACAGACGAGCCTTTCTGGCAACCGTTCCAATCGGTTCGTTTTCAGGGTCCAAAAGAACCACAAATGCGGCCCCTTTCGAATCGGCAACGTTTAGAAGGTGCTGATACATGTCTAATTTCACGACATCAGTGCTTTTACTGCAGCAGGAACGCCGCTTAATGCATCGTCAAGTTTCCCAGGAAGCCTACCTCCCGCTGTTGCTAGCGTTGGCCGTCCGCCGCCGCCGCCCCCAACTTCTTTCGCTACGATCCCTACGAGTTTTCCAGCCTGAACGCCTGATCCTTTGACCACGTCTTCGGAAACAGCACACGCTAAAAACACTTTTTCGGCAGGAATATCAGCGGAGCCAAGGAGGCAGATATGTCCGCTACCCAGCGTCGCAATAAGGTTGGAGCAAATATCCTGTAACATGGACGAATCGGCGCCGTCCAGCCTTCCAACAACGAGTTTCAGGCCGTTTACATCCTGAACCTGCGAAGTAAACTCACGAGCTTTTTGCTGTAACGCATTGAGGCGCAACGCATCCGCCTCTTTCTCTAGCGATTTGGATCGCTCGATCAGGTCGGCAATTTCTTCGTCGCTAGGCCGCTGCAGGGTTTTGAATTGATCCCGAACGCGACCTAGTTCAGCTAATTCCGAATGGATGAATGTAAGTGCATCCATTCCCGCTACGGCCTCTACCCTTCTCACTCCCGACGCAACCGAGCCCTCTGACTTAAATCGGAAGAGTCCAATTTCTCCAGTCGAGTTCACGTGTACACCCCCGCACAATTCGATGGAATAGTCCGGGTCGAAGGTAATCATGCGAACGAGCTCACCATACTTCTCGCCAAACAACGCAGTAGCTCCGCGCTCCAACGCTTGTTTGATCGGTACATCAACATCCTCTTGCTTACGGATATTCCGCTGAATCACTTCATTCACGCGGTTTTCCACGGCCAGCAAGTCTTCTGCGCTTACTTTTTCAAAATGGGAGAAGTCAAAACGAAGGTGTGTAGGCGTTACGAGAGAGCCCTTCTGCCCCACATGGCTACCCAAACGTTCTCTAAGAGCCGAATGCATGAGGTGTGTCACAGAGTGGTGCTTCACGATGCGATCTCTCCTAGCAGCATCCACAAAGCCAATGACTGCGCTATCTGCGTCGATGGGCAGCCTGTTCACCGTATGAATGATGCGTCCGCCTCGTTTCTGGGTGTCAAATACCCGAATTTCTTGGCCGCCAACCGTTAGGACTCCGGTATCCCCTACTTGCCCCCCACTCTCAGCATAAAAGGGCGTTCTATCTAGCACAATTTCAAACTGGGACGATGTTTCTGAAACTTGAACCTCACGCATTTGGCGAATGCGAAGCCCTGAGTCGGTTACCCCGTCGTATCCAGTAAACTCAGAGTCTTCTCCTGAGGTCACGTCAATCCAATCCTCTTGGTCTCCATGAACCACCTTGAACGAAGTAGCAGCCCTAGCGCGATTTTTCTGCTCATCCATGAGCGTGGCGTAACGCGCCATATCGACCCCAAACCCTTCTTCTCTGGCCATCAAACCAGTCAAATCGACAGGGAATCCAAATGTATCGTGCAGCAAAAACGCGATTTCACCCGGCAAATTACCCGTTGCGCCAACGCGCAGGACATCTTGAACCATGTCATCCTTTGACATTCCAGAGGCATAGGCCTTTTTAAGGAGGTCTAACACGGATTTGTCTTTAGAAATAGACAGAGCAACAGAATCCGGGGAGGCGCCGCTATGAAGGCTTTTGATAATCGGGGAAAGTGCAGCAAAATACTCTATGCCCGTTCCGAGGGTCTCAAGAAAGCTCTCTTCTTCCGCCTTAATAACCCGTTCAATGTAGGCTTGGCCCTTGCCGAGTTCGGGGAACTGGTGGCCCATCAAAGCAATCAAATCCTGAACTTTCGAGAACAAAACGGGGCTTCTGAAGCCGAGCGTTTGATATCCGTAACGCACAGCCCGATGTAAAATTCGCCGAATCACATAACCGCGGCCCGCATTACCTGGCATCACTCCGTCTGCAACGGCAAAGGCAATGGTGCGAAGATGGTCTGCAATGACCCTCAATGCAATTTGTAACTGATCCCCATTGGGCTCTGCTTTTGCAGCGGCATAGGATGCCAACGAAACGCCCAAAGCATCTTTAGCTACAGAATCTAGTAAAGGCAAAAAGAGGTCGGTATCGTAGTTGCTCGACTTACCCTGCATTACTGCGACCACGCGCTCAAAACCCATCCCGGTATCGACGTGCTGTGATTTTAGCGCTTGAAGCGACCCATCAACCTGCGCGTTGTATTGGATGAAGACCAAGTTCCAAATTTCCATGACGCGCGGGTCGTCCTGATTGACCAGGCTGATCCCGGGCACTTTTGCTCTTTCCTCGTCGCTTCTAAGGTCTACATGGATCTCAGAGCAAGGTCCACACGGCCCCGTATCGCCCATCATCCAAAAATTGTCTTTGGACCAGCAATACAAAATGTGATCTGGATTGATGGAGGTTTCCGAGCGCCAAAACGCAGCAGCTTCTTCATCGGCCTTTAGACCAAGCTTTTCGTCCCCTTCGTGAACCGTGGCGTACAAACGATCAGGATCTAAGCCCCATCGATCCACCAAGAGCTCCCATGCCCATGAAATGGCTTCTTTTTTGAAATAGTCGCCGAAGCTCCAGTTGCCCAGCATTTCAAAAAAAGTGTGATGGTACGTGTCGTAGCCCACCTCTTCCAAGTCGTTATGCTTTCCTGAGACGCGCAGGCATTTTTGGGTGTCTGCAGCGCGTACATAAGAGCGCTCTCCTTCACCTAGGAAAACATCTTTGAATTGATTCATACCGGCATTGGTAAACATCAATGTCGGGTCGTTTCCAGGAACGATCGAATCGCTGGGCACAACCGCGTGGCCCTTTTCTTCAAAAAAGGCTAAGAACTCGGCTCGAATCTGATTTGCTGTTTTCACGAAATGAAGGATGTACGTTTAACCAAGGACGGATACAAGCAAAAAGGCCGTTTCCATACTTGAAAACGCGCCTTAGAGCTTTTAGAATCAAGGTGAATATACGGAATACGTCGCAAATTGGACTGACTTCCGATTCAGATTCGGTTAATAACTAGAGCCGAAGAAGATGCCATTGAAGAACAACCGCTGGGTGCCCATCCAATAGGCGCGGTGGTTAATCTCGTTCATGAACACGATAACGTGACCGCGACCAGAACGAGTTGCTATCACACTAGCAGCTCCTCCCAATTGAGCAAGTCGCTCTTTGGATAAATAACCACTCAGCAACGGCGTGGAACTGAAGGCGCCCAATAAGCCGCCCTGTGAACCCGTGTAGGCGTACAAGGACGAGTTGTCGTAGAAGACGGGAAGCTTCGGATTCAACCCATAGCCAACTGGATGC
Source organism: bacterium (assembly GCA_013204185.1). Lineage (GTDB taxonomy): Bacteria > Bacteroidota > Rhodothermia > Rhodothermales > UBA10348 > UBA10348. The sequence continues at coordinate 4,234 of JABMOI010000219.1, forward strand.
GTGGTGTCCAGATCTACTTCGAATATAGATCCGCCAATGGCTTGAGCTCCTCGGGCTTCGTCCAACAAGTGATACGGCAACCCGGCGGTAAGTGAATCCATATCTACCGAAATGGGCTCAACATCAATCAGGCCATTCTGGGAGGCCCAACTAGCGCCTCCTGTCAACACAATAAGTGTTCCGCCACCCCGTGTCCAAGCTAGCAACGCATTTGTGCTACGCTCCGAATACCCACCACTAGGAAGAACAATGGTGTTGTAGCGGCTCAGGTCTGCGCTCCCAAAGTCGGATGCCTCTACCAATGAAACGGGCATATTAAATCGTTCGGAGATGGCGTGCCAGGCTTCTCCAGCTTGGCCCGAATTGGTGCCTGAACCCGCGGCAATGGCAATTCTCGGTTTTTGCAGTGTTGATGTGCTTTGTCCACCCAATTCAGGGCCGTCTGGCGTCATTGCGGTGTTCGCAGCCACAATATTGACGTAGTCTTGTCGAACAGCGTCCGCTACTAGGTCATGTACGAGTTGAGAATCGGATGTAGAATTTGGAGTATCCCGGCCATTGAGTGGAATCACGACGGTCCCCCGGTCAAACCATACTTTCTTCCCATCCACCATTACGGAAAATGGCTCATTCGTTAGTCGAACATTGATTCCGGCTTCCATGAACCGATATAGCGCACGTGGAGCGAAAAACCGATCCCAGCGAAGTAAATAGGAATGCGTTGCTTTGCCGCCAACTAAGGATCCACCGTCTAATTCAAAAGAGGTAACCCGGTCACCTTGAATGGACGACAGCTTCCCTGAATACTCATACAAGTCGACGTCGAAGGCCAATGGCAACGTCCAGGTAGACACGTCATAAAACAAGGAATCCTGGTACTCGAGTGTTCGCTCTGTGAACGATTTGATTAGTCGATACTGGGGCTGGTCCGTAGGGATTACGTACGCGGAGCCAGATTTAATGGCCTTACCTTCAACCGTCACGTCCGAAGACAACTTGTAAAAGGCAACCCGGTGACGTTCAAACAACTGGGCGAAGAGCTGCGCCTTCGTTCGGTCCCTAGTTAGGTCCAAGACCCAAGCAGACTGGTTGGTCTTCTTTGCCATCTCACGGGATTCCTTGTAAAAATCCCTCTGGTAGGTTAGCAACCGAGTTCTTAGTCCAACAGCAGCCTGCAAGGTTGTGAGGGACGTTGCAAACTGATTTCGGACCGTGAATGCGTAGTGCAGTTCGCCATCTGGCATCTCGGACCGAAGCGCCCTGGAGGATGCTTGTTCAAAAAGAATGCCCACCGAACCGTTGATATCAGGGTAGGCGGAGCCTTTTCCGTAGAAATAGTCGTCATATCCTTCCTCTGAAAAATAGGACGAACCAATAGCATCAAGCCCCGCCGCGTGATATCCTGCGATGGCTTCGGTTAAACGGACATTTTCATCTGGAGTGTTTGGGTGTTTACGCGATGGGATGCCCGGCTGAAAGAAAAAAGTCGAGGCCCCTCCCATTTCGTGATGGTCCGTAAGAATTTGAGGGCGCCATGCTTGAAACACTTCCAATCTACCAACCGATTCAGGGTGCTGCCCTACCATCCAGTCCCGGTTCAGGTCAAACCAATAGTGATTTGTCCTACCTCCGGGCCATGGTTCGCTATGCTCCATGTCTTGGCTATCCGCCGTTCCTGATCGACCACGCATTCGATTAACCCAGTCCGCAAAACGATCTCGCCCGTCGGGGTTCAGCATGGGGTCAACAATTAAAACCGACTGCGAAAGCGCGTTTTCAATCATGTCACCCTCAGCGGCCGCAAGGTAGTACAGATACAGCAGCGCTGCTTCCGTTCCAGAAGCTTCGTTGCCATGCACGCTATACCCTTGGTACACAACGACTGGCATGGATTTAATATCCGAATCAGATACGCGCTCTGGCGCCTCGGATAACATGTCCTGTTGCGCTTGAATTGAAGCCAGACGATCATGATTTGCCTCAGAGGTCACAATGGCATGGATCAGAGGGCGGCCTTCGTACGAACGTGCGTGCTCGGTAACCACCACTCGGTCGCTCACCGCCGCAACGGCTCTGTAGTACGCTTCAACTTGGTGAGGCAATGTATGCTGCGTGCCAACCACATGTCCAATCACTTCTTCCGGAGTTGGAATAGCCGGATTAAACGAATCGACGCCTTCCAGAGGCATTTCCATAGCGAACGGCAGTCGCTGAGCATACACACTCGTTGACAAGGCGCTCAGAAACAAAAGACCAAGGACAAAGAGCACGCCCCGCTTCGATGGGGCGTGCATTCCACTTCCAAATGAAAACATATTAACCGTTGTTTTTGTAGAGATAAGCCAGTTTAACTAAGCGGCCGCCTTCAGGCGTGGCTACCGCGAACGTTCCGTTTCCGCCTCTGATTTCAGCTCCACCAACTTCCCCTTTCATGTTTAGGGCGTAGAACTGGACGTTAAAATCGGGACGCCCCATGCTGTCTTGGAGCCGTGCGAGTTTTGTGTGATCGGCAATGCGCTGGCAAGCGACTAAACAAGCCTGCTCGGGCGAATCTCCTGCTCGCATACGCTCAACAATGAGGAAGCTCGCTAGATTTTCGAGGTTTGCTTCGCCGCGGCCGGTTGATCCTGCTGCGCCCACTTCATTGTCACAATAGAGACCCGCACCGATAATTGGCGAATCGCCAACGCGGCCCGGAATTTTAAACGCCAGACCAGAAGTCGTTGTGACGCATGAAATATTTCCAGCCAAGTCGATTGCGGAACAGTGAATGGTACCCCAGTGGCGATGGATTGGCTCAGAAAGCGCTCCTATTCCTTTATCGCCGGGCTTGTGAGGTGGCAGATATTCGTCCATCGTGGACATGTTTTCCTTCCATCTCACCCATTCTTTGCGGGCTTTTTCTGTCAGCAGGTTTTCAATTGGGAACCCATGCATGGCCGCAAACTCTTGAGCGCCTTTGCCCATTAAATTGACGTGGTCTGTGCGTTCCAACACTAATTTGGCCACTTTTGAGGGATATTTTATTCCTTCAATACAAGCAACCGAGCCAGCGCGACACGTGGGTCCGTGCATTACGGCTGAATCCAACTGGACCACGCCGTTGGCATTCGGAAGGCCGCCATAGCCAACACTCGTGTCTTCAGGATCTTCTTCAACCAAATTCACTCCTGCAACCACAGCATCAAGGGCGTCGGCCCCGGACTGGATCATTTCAATGGCTTTCAACACCGTACCCTGCCCGTTCCGACTTGATATGGCAATGGGGCCAGCCTTCTTGTAAAGCGCTGTAGGCGCTGATACCGCACCGACTACGCGCGGCGCCGCTCCGAAGGTTGCGGCAGCGATGCCCGCCATGGTGCTCGTTTTCAAAAAGTCTCGCCGAGACGAGGGCTGGATTTTCGATTCTGGAGCCAAAGGTTTCACTTCTTCCGTTTGCTTATTCATCTGGAACTATCTTAGGTGGACGAGACATTTTCGATAACCTACAATTGTAGCTCCATCAACACAACTGCAAATGCATCGAATTGGAAGACTTCACGTCCTAACAGATTTCACGTTTCAACAGCGCTATTCACATGCAGAACAAGCACTTATGGCCATTCAGGGCGGTGCTGAGGTCATTCAGTTCCGTCAAAAACATGGAAGCGTTCGTGACATGTTTGCTGAAGCCATGGCTGTAAAAAAGGTTTGCGAACACCAAGAAGTAACATTTTTGATAAATGACCGCGTAGATATTGCCTTGGCAGTCGGTGCGGATGGGGTCCATTTGGGACAAACCGATTTGCCGGTTTCCGCTGCTAGAAGCATCCTCGGGCCAAACGCAATTATTGGAGTTACCGCGCCAGATGTAGAACTGGCCAAATTGGCAGAGAAGCAAGGCGCCGATTATGTAGGCTTTGGCCCCGTGTTTCTGACTCGTTCAAAGGCTAATCCTACAAGCGTCAAAGGGGTCCCTGGTCTTCAAAAGTTTTGCAGTTCTGTTTCCCTTCCTGTCATTGCAATTGCTGGTATTACGGTCGATCGTACGCGGGAAGTCCTTGAAGCTGGTGCGCATGGAATTGCCGTTATGACGGCTATATCTTTGGCTCAGTATCCGGAAATAGAAACCCAAAAATTCAGCCTTGCTTTGCTGGGGCAAAACGGCTAACTGGTGAAATTGCCTATTTTTGGCAATAATGCCTACAAACTATGTTCTTGTAATTTGCGACCTTAAGACTATACTCGATTCAAAAATTCAAGTCCAACATGTCAGACGCTATTTCAACCCGCCTAAACGCACTCGTTGCATCCATGGAGTCCCACAATCTGGATGCCATTCTGTTAAACCCTGGGTCCTCTCTTCCCTACTTGAGCGGATTGCATTTCCACATTAGTGAACGCCCCGTTGTATTTGCGCTATCGAAGGCTGGCAAGGTTTCAATTGTGCTTCCAGAACTGGAGAAGCAGAAAGTAACGCACTGTCCTTACCCCATCTCATCGTTTACTTATTCGGAAGACGTAGCTTCATGGCAGAAGGCGTTTTCAGCTGGGTTGTCTTTTTTGGCCAGCAGCGGGGCCAAAAACGTTGGAATTGAGCCAAGAAGCTTGCGGGTACTCGAGTTGCGCCTTATCGAAGATGCTCTGCCCGGCGTGAAGCTTGCCTCGTGCGAAGCATTGGTGGCTTCCCTTAGAATGCGTAAGGATTCTGACGAAATTGCTCAGATGAAAGTGGCCGTCGATATCGCTCAAAAAGCCCTCTTGGAAACACTCCCCCATGTAAAAGTGGGAGTCAGTGAGAGAGAAATGGCAGGACTGCTTATTCAAAATATGTTGAAGTTTGGATCCGGCGGTGAACTGCCATTTCAACCCATCGTCGCTTTTGGAGCCAATTCCGCCAATCCGCACGCCGTGCCTACGGACTACAAGGCCAAGCAAGGCGATATGATTTTGTTTGACTGGGGCGCAAATACCAACGGATACTTTTCCGATTTGACTCGGACATTTGCGTTGGGTGACCCTGGGGAAACGCTCAAAAATGCATATGCGGCTGTTCAAGCGGCGAATGCAGCGGGGCGAAACGCTTCAAAACCTGGCGTCACAGCGGGAAAAGTGGACGACGCGACGCGCAATGAAATTGTAAAAGCTGGTTTTGGACCTAAATTTACCCACCGGACAGGACACGGCCTTGGGCTTGAGGTCCACGAAGAACCGTACATTCGCGCTGGTAATGACGCGGTTCTAGACGTCGGAATGACGTTTACAGTGGAGCCAGGCGTCTATTTAGATGGGCTGGGAGGCATTCGAATCGAAGACGATATGCTCATCACAGCTAATGGAAGTGAAAGCCTAAGTACATTGGATAGGGACCTGCAGATTCTGCCTCTATGATGCATGAAATCCAAGTTCTGGTTGTTTCAGATTCGGCGGACCAAGTTCAATGGCTCCGGCGTCATGAGTCAGCGCTTGAAAGTTTGAACATCTCGTTTCGGTTCACGACAGAGTTTAACGTAAATGCGTTAGACGATATTCAGGCCTTGGAAGATATTCAGGCCATCATCGTAGATGAGTCGATCGGAGCAGACCTTGTACACGCCCTTCTAGCAGAGGTCATGTTACTGAATCGCTCACTTCCCGTGGTCATGGCGGTTCATGAACACCAGTTGGCCGAAAACGAGTACATGATTCGCTATGGCGCGCAGGATTTTATCCTGAAGAACATTGACTCTCCAGCGACCATTCGCAGGAGTATGATCAATGCCTTAGACCGAAGCGCTGTGCTTAGGGCAACGGAAGAAGCTGAATCTCAAATTCGAGCCTTGATCGAATCGTTGGCAGACGGCATTCTCATCGTAGACTCAACGGGAGTGGTTTTGTATGCGAATCCCATGACGGAAGAGCTGTTGGGGAAAGAGCTCGACGAATTATTCGGCTTGCAAACGCCTTTTGCGCTTGGAGGAAGCGAACACGAGTATTTGTTCTGGGAGCGCCCAAACCGCCCCCCTGTGACTCTCTCGATCCAGTTGAGCCCCATCAGATGGGATGGTAGAAACGCTAGCCTTTTTCTGATGCGCGACGTGACCTCAGAGCAAGCTTCGTTCGATTTGCTAAAAGCAGCTAGAAAATCGGCAGAAAAGGCCGCTGCCATGAAATCGACCTTTTTGGCTCATATGAGCCATGAACTTCGGCTTCCTCTTGCTAGCATCATTGGTTTTGCGGAGCTCATCGAGGAAGGTGAAACGAATCCTGATTTCAAAGAATTTGCTTCTCTCATTCATGAAAGCGGACAGCGTTTACTCGAGACAATTAATGCCGTTTTAGAAGCGACTCGGCTTGATCAACATACCTTGCTACCATCGTTCACGACTGTGAACTTGGCACCCGTCATTCAATCGGTCGTAAAACGCATGCAACCCTTGGTTAAAGGACCGGATGTTGTGCTATCTGCGACCACCGGACCTCAGTTAAAAGTGAAGGCCGACGCCGCTTTTTTGGAGCGCATCCTGAACAACCTCATTGGAAACGCCACCAAATTTACCCCGAAAGGAACGATTACCGTATCCTGGGAAGAAGAGGAAGAAAACGCGGTAGTTCACATCGTTGACACCGGAATTGGAATTGCTTCCTCCTTTTTGAGGACCGCTTTTGATGAGTTTACTCAAGAAAGTTCAGGCCCAAGTCGTTCCCACGATGGATCTGGATTGGGGCTTTCCATTGTTAAGAAGCTTCTAGAAATGATGGACGGAAGCATATCTGTTTCAAGCATTAAAGACAAAGGCTCCACCTTTACGTTTCGTCTGCCACTCGTATCCAACTAAGAGAATCAGTGATAACCGAACCCAACCAACTGTTTGCCCTGCTTGCTTCCGTACTCGCTTTACTGTTTTACTTAAGTACTCTCGATTACCTAAAAGGCTTTTTCAAGTTTTTGCCTCCCGTTATTTGGGCCTATTTCCTACCCATGTTTCTAACAGCGGGCGGCATTACGCCTCTGCAGTCCACCGTTTATGACTGGATGGGCGACTATCTCCTGCCCTTCTCACTCTTCTTGTTGATGCTCACTGTCGATCTGCCAGCGATCATGAAACTGGGCAGAAAGGCCATCACCATGATGCTGGCAGGAACGTTGGGAATTGTTATTGGAGGCCCCATTGCGTTCTTGATATTCAAATCGTTTTTGCCACCCGATGCGTGGAAAGGGTTCGCTACACTTTCTGGGAGCTGGATTGGCGGAACGGCGAATATGCTAGCGATTCAGGCAAGCGTGGGGGCTCCCGACTCTATTGTGGGCCCCATTATCGTTGTAGATACCGTAGTTGGATACGGCTGGATGGGCGTCCTCATATTCTTAAGCGCTTTCCAAGTACGGTTTGACAAGTGGGTTGGGGCGGATAATTCGGCCATCGAGCAAGCCAATGCGCGTCTTCAGGAAATGGATACAACGCGTAGACCAACCCAACTGAACGATCTGGTTTACATGTTGGGCTTGGGCCTCGGCGGTACCGTGATTGCAAAAGTACTTGGAAACCTGCTTCCGGTGCTCGGCAATCCGACCATTATCAGCCATACTACATGGTCCATATTGATTGTGGTTACCATTGGACTGAGCCTTTCTTTTACACCGTTGCGCAAGTTAGAACGAGCAGGAGCCTCAAAAATGGGCTTTCTCGCTCTGTTCTTGTTGCTGACTTCCATCGGAGCCAAAGCGGACCTTAGAGCCCTGTGGGAAGTCCCTATTTATATGGCTGCTGGCGCTGTTTGGATCACCATTCATATTGGCATCCTGATCATTGTAGCCAAACTGATGAAAGCACCCCTGTTTTTTGTAGCTACGGGGAGCATGGCCAATATTGGTGGGGCGGCAAGCGCCCCAATCGTGGCCAGCGTGTACCATCCCGCCATGGCACCCGTAGGGCTCCTCATGGGTGTTTCTGGTTACTTCCTAGGAATTTACGCTGCGATTGGATGCGCCTGGATACTTGGGCAATTGGCCATGTAGTTGAGCGCGGCCTAACTCTGTGGCCACCATGGTTTTAGGCCGCCAAGCCTAAGCCTTAGTTTTTAGCATCAACGCCTCAGCCTGATCAACCAATGCACCAATAGCAGCGACTCCTTGAGCCCAGAATTCTGGGTCGCGCAGGTCCACTCCTAGCTTTCCGACCAAAACGTGAGGCCAGTCAGAGCCGCCGGAGGACAGTAATTCTAAGTAGTCGCTTGCAAAGGCGTCGCCTTCTACTTGGTATTTTGCATGCAGCGCCAACACTAAGAGCTCTCCAAACGCATACGCATACACATAGCCTGGCGTATGCAAAAAGTGAGGGATGTAGCTCCACCACCATTGGTAATTCTGAGAAAGCTGGACGCTACCGTCAAACATTGGCTTCTGGGTTTCCATCCAGGCTGCGCTTAAATCCTCGGAAGATAATTCACCTCGCTCGCGTCTCAGCGTGTGAATGCGATCCTCGAAACGGTTCATTGAGACCTGACGAAAAACCGTGGCGATCGTGTCGTCAATTTTCCCCATGAGCATGGCTAACCGGTTAGCGTCCTCTTTTTCCTCTGACATCAAACGCTGAAATACCAACATCTCGCCGAACACAGAAGCCGTTTCCGCTGTGGTTAAGGGCGTATCCGCGTGAAAGATTCCCTGCTTTCTGGATAGATACTGATGAATACCGTGGCCCAGTTCATGTGCTAGCGTCTGAACGTCCCGGATTTTGCCAGTGTAGTTAACCAAGATATACGGATGGGTGCTTGGAACGGCCCCGTGACTGAATGCGCCACCGCGTTTTGCTGGGGCAAGCGCGGCGTCAATCCAATTGCGCTCAAAAAACATGGAAGCAATCTCCCCCATCTGGGGATGAAACGCCGTATACGAATCCAGCACCATTTTTTTTGCTGTTTCCCAGGGGATAAATCGATCTGCCTCTCCAATGGGAGCGTACCGATCGTATTCCGTCATCTCGTCGATTCCCAGAAGCTGACGCTTAATCTCGTAAAAGCGTCCAACGTGCGCATACCCAGCTTGGACAGCGGCAATAAGCGCTTCCACATCTTGGTCAGCCACTTCGTTGGATTGATTCCGGGACGATATCCAATTGGGGTACCCTCGCAAGCGATCGTCCAGCGCTTTATCGGCGAGGATGGTATTAAAAACGAAGGTAAGAGGGCGAATGGAACTCTTAAGGCCGGATGTAAATGCCTCTGCGGCTTCCTGGCGCACACTCCGATCACTATCGTGCAGCTTTGCAAGTATTTGCTGCTGAGTTAGCTTTTCTCCGTCAAAATCGAAGGTTAAGTCTCCTAGCGTTTCATCAAAAAACCGATTCCAGGCAGATCGACCCGTGTTGTGCTTCTCCACCATAATGCGCTCTTCGGGCTCGGACAGCAGATGCTTCTTATTGAGCGACAACACTTCCAAATAATGGCCAAAAGCCGACATGTCAGGTCTCGACAAAATGTCGCGCATTCTGCTTTCTTCCAGCTCCGTCCACTCTAGGTCGAAAAACAGGAGATTTGTCGATATTTCGGTGTAGGCTTCTTTCACTTTTTGAAGAAGTGCACCTCGATGCGCCGCCGCCGTGTCTGTTGACCAATTTAAATAGGCATACGTGTAGGCTTTGCCTACGCTATCCTGAATGGATCCAAGTTCATGCATGGCAACCGCATACCCCTTGTCCTCCAACACATTAAGCCGCCCCTTGTACTCTTTTGAAAAAGCCTTTGCTTGTTCCAATGAGTCCGATAAAGCCTTCAAAAGCGCTTCTTCTGTGGCAAACATGTCCGTCAAATCCCAACGAACGTTTTCCGCGCCTGTAGGCTTTTCTTTAGATTTCTGTGTCGGCGAGGCGTTCGAGTAGTTCGGTGAAAGCATGTTGGGAAAGAAAGATTTCATTGCAAAAACGAGGTACCATATTGGGAATCAGAGAACCCATTACCCGATCAAAGGGTTCAAGGTGAAACGAGCAAATTTTGCAGCGAAGTGCAGCGTGTCAAAAGACAGTTAGCTCACGGATTGCCAAACCGCATTTTAAACGATTGCCCCCCTCCTTTTATGACAAGAGTTATCGCTGGACTTCTATTTATGTCTTTGCTGATTGCAGGATGCTCCGAGGATTCCACACGAACTGAAAGAACTGAACTGTTGCCAGGAGAGGTTCGCCTGGACAATACCGTCCCTGATTTCGTAAGACCACTACTAGCAGGCGATTCGCTCAGAACAGCTGACCTCATGGGTCAGGTTACACTAGTCAATTTCTGGGCCACCTGGTGTGGTCCGTGCATCATTGAAATACCGGAATTCGTTGTCCTGCAAGAAGAATGGGCCGACAGGCCGTTCCAATTTATCGGGGTATCTATGGACGACATGGGGTTTGAAGCCATCGAAACCTTCGTCTCGGATTTCCACATGAACTATCCCCAAATTGCCGACATAGGAGAATTGGCTGACCAGTTTGGCGGTGTTTGGGCCCTCCCGACGACTTTCGTTGTAAACCACGAAGGCAAGGTTCTAGCTAGCTATACCGGCCCTCTTCCGCTGGATAAGATTCAGTCTGAAATCGAAGCCTTAGTTGTACTCGCTGAACAAAGTCAGGACGGGAAATAAAATCCGACTGTTCGCTGGCGGTTGTTGAAATACCGCACCGCAACCTCCTGAATCTTTTCAGCAGTAACCTTCTCGGCTCGGTCTAGAAAACGCGTGTATAGTTTCCAGTCTCCACTCGCAATTGCTTCGTTGAGCTGAGAAGCAAGGGAAAATGAGCCATCACGCGCATACAAGGTGTGTGCTCTTAGTTTTTTCAGCGCTCTATTGATCTCGGTTACTGAAACCAATACCTGCTTTAAAACGTCGAGTTCGCCTTCAATTTCGCTTTGTACCAGCCTGAGCTTTTCAGCATCTGCTGACATGGCCATGAGCGTGAACAAACCGGGGTCCCGAAAAGCGGAAGCTCCAGCGGACTGCATCGTGGCAAGCCCCTTATCTACAAGAGACCTAGACATTCGGCTAGACTTGCCGTTGGAAAGAATCATTCCCAAGAGATGAAGCGCAGGCAAGTCCTCGTGGTGAGCATCCGGGATTTTGTACCCCATAATGAGCGTCGGCATACCGCCGGCCATTTCAACTGTGATCTGCCGTTCACCCAATTGCTTCGGTTCAAGGCCATCAAACCGCTTGGATGGAATGTCTCTGCTAGGAATTGAACCAAACTTTTCGAGAATCAGCTCCATGGTATGAACAGAGTCAAACCCTCCAATAACTGATATTGTGGCATTATTTGGCCAATAGTATCGGTCGTAAAACGAGCGCAGCGATTCTGGAGTCACGGTTTCAATGTCCTTGCGCCATCCAATGGTTGGATGATGATAGGGATGGGCAACGTAAGCGGCAGTCCACACAGCGTGATACAATTTCCTGACGGGCTCGTTTTCGCCACGGTCAAACTCATTGAGAATGACCGTCTTTTCGCTCGATACCTCAGTAGGATCTAACGCCAAGTTGCGCATACGATCTGCTTCAATATCAATCGCCAAGCTCAAATGCTCGGACGGAAGCATCTCGTAGTAGTTCGTCCGATCATTCCAAGTCGTTGCATTAACCCGAGCTCCCTTGGACTGCAACGCGTTAAAAATGGTCGTGCCCGATTTTTTGGAATAGCGATCCGTGCCTTTGAACATCATGTGTTCCAAGAAATGCGTTGCGCCCGTTTCGCCCAGCAATTCGTCTTTGCTGCCCACCTTGTAGGTAATCATAAACGTGGCGACCGGCGTTTCGCCGCCTGGGGCCAGCAATACTTCAAGTCCGTTGGCATCTAGCCTGTACGAAGAGATGCCCCCTTCTTCCTCGAGCTTGGTAAATCCTGAAAAAGTCCTTTCCATTTGCCTAATGAGCCTCTAGCCAATTATTTCCGATGTCCATGGATACCTCAACAGGTATGTTGAGCGGAAGAGCGCCGACCATTTCTTCCCGTACCAACGTCTCTATTTTATCAATCTCAGAGGGCAGCACTTCAAACACCAGCTCATCGTGGACCTGTAAGAGCATTTTACTATGTAAACCCTCAGACTTGATGCGCTTTTGAATCGCAATCATGGCAAGCTTGATCATATCCGCCTGTGTGCCTTGAATGGGCATGTTCACTGCGACTCGCTCTGCAAATGCACGCACATTCCGGTTTTTAGCATGGATATCTGGGATATACCGTTTCCTGCCTAACATGGTCTCAGCATATCCAGTTTCTGAAGCCTTTTCAATTTGATGTACAATGAACGAGGCGACCGACGGAAAATTACGATTGTACCCATCAATCAGTTCTTGGGCCTCAGTGCGAGAGCATCTTAACCTTGTGGCGAGGCCAAAGGCTGAAATACCGTATGGAATCCCATAATTGACCTCTTTGGCCTTATTACGTTGTTCTCTGGTGACCTCTTCAATTGAAACGCCGAAAACCTTTGCCGCCGTTGCTGTATGGATATCCACGCCATCAAGATACGCCTGTTTCAACGCCTCATCTCCAGAAAGCGATGCAAGAATGCGTAACTCAATTTGGGCGTAGTCGGCCGACAGGAGCTGGTATCCAGGCTTAGGAATGAACGCTTTTCTGACTTCCCGACCACGTTCCGTTCGAATCGGAATGTTTTGCAAGTTGGGGTTTGTACTGGACAAGCGGCCCGTAGCAGCCGTTGTTTGGCTATAAGAAGTATGAATACGGTGCGTTTCTGGGTGTATTAAATTTCCTAACGCATCGATATAGGTAGACTTCAGCTTAGCTAGCTCGCGCCAATCCAGAATCATGCCCGGTAGTTCATGCTCGGTCGCTAACTCCTGCAAGACGGTTTCCTTAGTCGATGCTTTTCCGGTTGAGGTTTTCGAAATAACGGGCAGCCCTAGTTTTTCGAACAAAATCACACCAATCTGGGCCGGAGATCCAATATTGAACTCCTCTCCTGCTGCTCCAAATATTTGCCGTTCTAAGAGTTCTAGGTCTTCAGCCGTTTTGACCGACAGTTCAGACAAAACAGATGCATCCAAGCCAATTCCCGCCAATTCCATCTCAGAAAGGACCTCAACCAGTGGGAATTCGATATCGTACGCAATGTTCGACACGTCCTTTTCAGCTAGCATCGGCTCAAACAGTGCGGCCAGCTGCAATGTGACATCGGCATCTTCACATGCATAGGGCGAAACGTCCGATGGGGCCACATCTCGCATGGTCAACTGATTCTTACCCGTTCCGATCAACGAAGAAATTGGAATAGGCGAATACTTTAAGTAGCGCTTTGCTAGCGCGTCCATGTTGTGCGCCTCTTCCGGAGCAATTAAATAGTGCGCCACCATTGTGTCAAAGACGGGGCCAGACACCTGAAGTCCGTGATGCGCCAGCACAATCCAATCGTATTTGACATTTTGACCGATTTTCAGGGCGGGTCCCTCAAGAATAGGACGAACCGCATCAATTACGTCATTTGTCGAGGAGCCATCGGGCAAAGGCGTCGGAATGTAGAACGCTTCGTTCGGCTTCACGCTGAACGAAATCCCAACCAATGAAGCCAAATGTGAATCAACAGATGTCGTTTCGGTGTCAAAACTGACCCGATCAAAGCCTTTCAAGTACAAACAGAGTTCGCCTAGGCGCTCAATGGTCGTCACCATTTCATACGAGACTGCTTCCGCGTCGTGATGCTTGAGGTCGGAAGTTCCAAAAAGATCTACTTGCTCTTCTGAATCTGGTTTTTCTTTTGAAGGAGCATGCGTTGTTTTCAACGGTGCAAAAAGCCCTGTTGCCACCTTGGGAGATAACACTCGTTCAACTCGATCGAAGAGACGGTTGAACTCCAACTCCTCAAACAACTGCTTCAGTAGCTGCAGGTCCGGAGCTTGACAGGTGAAATCGTGCCAACCAACATCGAGCTCCACATCCGTCTTGATGGTTACCAATCGTTTGGAAAGCCTAGCCATGTCCGCCTCTGCCGCAAGCCCCTCTTGTGCCCGCTTGCCTTTCACTTCATGGGCGTGATCTAATAAATTCTCGAGCGTCCCGTATTCTTCAATCAGCTTGACGGCGGTCTTTTCGCCAATCCCTTTAACACCGGGAACGTTGTCCGCCGCATCACCCATCAAGGCCAAGACATCAATAAACTGAATAGGATTTAAGCCAAACTTTTCCTTGAAGGAAGCTTCCGTAATGGGATCAAACTCTTCGCCCCGATACGCAGGCCTGAACATTTCGACCTTACTACTCAACAGCTGCTGAAAGTCCTTGTCGGGCGAAACAATAACGGTATGCGCCCCATCTCGCTCAGCCTGTTTTGCCAGCGTCCCAATCACGTCGTCGGCCTCTACACCCTCTACCTCAACCACCGGAATATCCATGGCCCGCACCACATTCTTCATGTGAGGCAGATTTGCAATTAAATCCTCTGGAGGTGGGTCCCGATGCGCTTTATAGTCTTCAAACATTTCATCGCGAAATGTCCCGCCCTCTCCCATCACGTCAAACACGACGGCCAAATGGTCAATCCCATGGTCCTCAATGAGCTTTATCAGGGCAGAGGTAAATCCATACGTTGCGCTGGTGTTAAAGCCTTTGGAATTAACCAACGGTCTGTTAATGAAAATGAAGTGGGCGCGATAGGCCAGTGCCATGGCGTCCAGCAGGTACAGCGTTTTTTTCGACTCGCTCATAAATACAGTTTGGTTTGTCGCAAGCTATGAATCCCAGCGTTCAGTCGGAACCCTTCAAGCTATCGATCTTACACGGGTTTGATTTTATTCAGGAAAACTGCGAACAGTCTATTGAGAACGCCCAACTGCATCCTCGTTACTGGAGGGGCTGGCTTCATCGGGTCGAACTACCTGTTGAATATGGTCAGGAAGTACCCCAACATTATGTTTGTCAATGTGGATGCGCTCACGTACGCCGGTAACCTTCACAATCTTTCTGCGATTGAAGAGGCCTCAAACTATCGGTTTGAACACGTAGACATTACCGACTCCGAAGCAGTCAATCGAGTTTTCGAGACCTATTCGCCCGATACAGTCGTTCACTTTGCCGCCGAATCACACGTTGACCGCTCGATCACAGAGCCTACCGCTTTTGTTCATACCAACGTACTGGGCACGCTCGTTTTACTTCAAGCTGCCAAAAACACATGGGCAGAGCGCAAAACCGTAGGCCTCTTCCATCATGTTTCTACGGATGAAGTGTTTGGCTCGCTAGGCAAAACGGGCGTTTTCACCAACGCCTCGCCCTACGCACCTCGTTCCCCTTACGCTGCGTCCAAAGCATCGGCGGATCATGTGGTTCGTTCTTTTGGGACTACGTATGGTTTTCCATATATCATCACAAACACGAGCAATAACTACGGCCCGTTTCAATTCCCTGAAAAGCTAATTCCGCTGGTGCTGAACAATGCCAGGTTGAAGAAACCGATTCCTATTTACGGAAAAGGTGAAAACGTTCGGGATTGGCTCTTTGTTGAAGACCATTGCGAAGCGTTGGAAAAGGTGTTATTCAATGGGAAAGTTGGTTCTACTTATTTAATTGGCGGCTCCAACGAATTGTCTAACATAGACTTAGTGACTTCGCTGTTAGATTTATTTGATGATGAAATGGGAAATGAAAACGGATCGAGTCGGGCCCTTATTACCTACGTTGAAGACAGGGCAGGCCACGATTTTAGATATGCAATTGACTCCTCTTTAACGGAAGCTGAGCTTGGCTGGAATCCCAAACATTCAATAAATGACGGGTTGTTGCAAACGGTTCGATGGTATATTGAGAACCAAGAGTGGTTAGAGAACGTCTTGACAGATGCGTATCAGTCGTACTATTCAAAACAGTACGGTAGTCAGGAGTAGCAGGGCGAGCGGGCGCGTAATCGATCAAGAAATTTAGCAGGACGGAGAATCCACGTATGAAAGGAGTAGTTTTGGCCGGAGGCACGGGAAGCCGCCTATATCCATTGACGCGCGTAACCAACAAGCATTTGCTGCCTGTTGGACGCTATCCCATGATTTTCCACCCGTTGATGCGGCTCAGACGGGCTGGTGTCACCGAAGTCGTATTAGTAACTAGCCCCGAGCACATGGGCGACGTCGTGAATCTCTTAGGAAGCGGGTCTCGTTTGGGATTAGACCTAACGTACCGTGTTCAAGATGAGCCAGGAGGAATTGCCCAAGCGCTGTCACTGTGCCGGAATTTTGTCGGAAATGATCCGTTTGTGGTAGTTTTGGGGGATAACGTCTTAGGATCTGATATTGGACACGAAGTAAAGGCGTTTGAACAACAGATCCACGAGCACGGTGCGGGCGCCCGAGTGCTACTCAAAGAAGTGCATGACCCAGAGCGGTATGGTGTTCCTGAATTTGACGGTGACCGCATTCTACGCGTTATCGAAAAACCGACCAATCCCCCTTCTTCCTATTCCGTCATTGGAATCTACTTTTACGATTCGTCCGTGTTTTCTTTTGTCGACAAACTAAAACCTTCTGAACGCGGAGAGCTCGAAATCAGCGATGTAAGTAACGCCTACGCCGAGCAGGGCACACTCACGCACGGCGTACTAACGTCCTGGTGGGGCGACGCAGGCACGTTTGATGGCCTAGAAGAAGCCAACAAGCTTGCGCGCGATCTGTTTTACGAGGAACTAGGAAATGAGGGTGCACGATGAAGTGGAAAGATGGCGTAATCTCGGACGTGGAAATCAGTCCGTTTAGTGTGTTTACTGACGGAAGAGGGTGGTTGGCTGAGCTGTTTAGAAGTGATGAGATGCCATCCTCAGACTATCCTCAGATGGGCTACATCTCTGAGACGCTTCCGGGCCTAGAAAGAGGTCCTCACGAACACGTCCACCAAACGGACCGTTTCGGCTTTTTCCACGGTACATATTCGTTGTTTTTGTGGGATTCAAGGACTCAATCTGCTTCCTACGGTACAAGGCAAATTGTTGAGGTTGGAGAAGGCAATAGAGTGATCGTGACCATTCCACCGGGCGTGGTGCACGCGTACAAAAACACAGGCCTCCTACCCGCTCTTGTTTTGAACTTCCCGAACAAGCTTTATGCAGGCAAAAACAAGGCGGAACCCGTAGATGAGATTCGTCACGAAGACTTAGTAGACTCGCCCTTCATTTTAAATAAATAGAATTATGGTTCTGGTACTTTTCGACATTGACGGTACGCTCATTACATCTGGAGGCACAGGCCGAAGAGCAATTGCCAGGGCTCTTTCTGACTATTGTGGGGTCGAAATTGACATGACGCGCGTTCAGCTGGGTGGCCGGACGGATCCTGCCATTGTCCGGGATATTCTCAGGCTGAATGGAATTGAAGAGGAGCGAATTTCCGAACTAATACCCGCATGTTTGGAATTGTATGCTGCCGAACTCGAGAAAACCATCTTACCGGAGCACGTAACCTTACTGCCTGGCGTTTCTTCTCTACTACGTCAATTGCAAGACCACCCAGCTTACGACCTCGCGTTGATTACCGGCAACATGCAGCGGACCGCCTATATGAAACTAGGCGCGGGTAATATTTCGTCCTACTTCCCTTGTGGGGGTTTTGGAAGCGACAGCGAGAACAGAAGTCTCCTTCCAGAAGTAGCCAGAGACCGAGCATCCTTGCATTACGGAAAGCCTTACAGTCCATCAAAAACAATCGTCATTGGGGATACGGAGCACGACATTTCGTGTTCAAGGCACTTTGGAGCCTGGGCCATGGCGGTTTCTACGGGAATGAATTCCCATGAAACGTTAGCTTCGTGTAAACCGGACTTATTGCTACCATCTCTAGCAGAAGAACAAGCCGTTTGGGGCTTTTTCGAATCAGTACTTAACGCTTAGCTGGTGCTCCTCGGCGATTCGATGGAATAGCATGCGGGCCGTCCGTTCCACCATCTGAAACACTTCTTCAAACCCCTCAGGGCCTCCGTAGTACGGATCTGGTACCTGGTAATCTCCGGGTTCGGGATCGAACTCTCTAAAAAGCCTAACCTTGTGGCCCAAAGTGCCCGTCGCGTCTAACGCAAGAATGTCGTCCAAATTAGACTTATCCATGGCAAAGATATAGTCAAAGGTCTCCAGGTCAGCCTTCACGAATTGCCGACCCTCAAGGTGCCCGATACTAACTCCGTGTTGCGCTGCCGCCTGGCGCATACGCTTATCTGGAGGATCTCCCACATGCCAACCGCTCGTTCCGGCAGAGTCCACAAAAATCTTCTCGGATTGCCCGTGTTCATGCACGATTGAATCGAAGACACCATCTGCAAGTGGGCTTCGACATATGTTACCTAAGCACACAAAAAGCACTCGAATGCTACTCGATTCCTTACTCATGCCTTTTCACCTAACGTCTTGTCTACCATCCACTTGTTGGCCATAACAAAAACTCCGAGCACGATTCCCCACTGCACCAGAACGGTCATCACACTGTAGGGGTCGAATGGGTTATACCACGTTTCTGGAGCATATTCTGTGGCCGAAAGCCACAACCACCAACTGAGCAAAACAACGGCCTGAACCGGGATGACGTATTTGATGAGCATATCCCATCCTCGTCCGGCATTCCAATCCCCTGGAACGCCATCAATAGCAGCTTTCCGGAAGGCAGTTACGCCGTGTTTGTTTATGGAAAATGCGATAAACGCTCCAGAAATCATCAAGGCCACTCCCCAAACAAAGTCTTGATTTCCGAAGAAGGTCAAATTGATGGCAGATGGAATGCCCATCACAAACGAGATACCACAGACGTACAAGACAGCGCGACGACGTTTAATTCCGAGATCGACAAGAATCCTGGTAGTGAGTTCAATCATGGAAATGAGAGAACTAAAGGCCGCGAATGAGAGGCCCAAAAAGAAAAGCATGGCCAAGGGATTACCGAAAGCCATCCGTGCGAACAGCTGAGGCATCCAAATGAACGTAAGGCCGGTTGCTGCCGGACCACTCGTTTTCATGACCTCTAAAATTTCAGGCTTGGTCAATTCCGCTCCCAACACGGCAAAAACAGTCCCGAAAATGGTAATTGCAGCCAGAAGCGACACAATGTTGTTACCGAAACCGGTAACCAAGGCATTTTTGACGACGCCGTGCTTTGCATGCATATAAGCGCCATACGTCAGGATGAGCCCCCAACCGGCCCCTGTATCCCAAGCGTTTTGAGTTAGCGCCTCTAGCCACACCCTAGGGGACGCTAGCGTGCTCCAGTCCGGGGTGAACAAGAAGGCGATGCCGGCCCCCGCTCCATCGAGCGTGACAGCCCTGACCAGTGAAATCAGCACAATAGTGAACAGGGCCGGAATGAGGATCTTGTTTGCTCGTTCAATGGACTGAACGCCCTTCCAAACAACGAGCGCCCCGATTGTCATGGCAATTCCATGAAACACAATGGGCAACCCGCTTCCTTGGAAGCTTTCCCAAATCGCCGACGACGATTCAGCGCTGATTGGAAGTGGATTCACCACCATTTGGGAGAAATAATACAAACACCAACCAGCTACCACCGAGTAGTAAAACATGATGGCGGTGGCCACAAACGCAATAAATGCTCCCATCCAACCATACTTTGCCCCTGCTACCTTAGCAATGGATCCAACTACGCCTAGTCGACCCTTTTTGCCCAAAGCATACTCGGCTATGATGAGTGGAATAGACCAAACCAGAAGAAAGATGAACCATGCCAGCAAAAACGCCCCGGCCCCTGAATCTCCAGCGTTGGTAGCGGCTATTCGCGGAAAGCGCCAAATATTACCCGTCCCCACTGCAATACCAAGGACGCTAAGAATGAGTCCAAGTCGGCTGGAAAAACGTTGTTCTTTCATGATTCTGGGTTTTTAACAGGCAAATCTAGAGTGCAGGACCGGTTAGTCGCGATTTGGACTTGATCTGAGGTCGAGCGGATAATACTCAAAGGCTACGTACTTCCCGATGTGCGAATCGTAATTATTGGAAAACGGATTTCCACTTTGACCGCCCGGATAGACACCAAAGGCCGTCGGAGGTGTGGTCGAGAAATCGGCAACAACACGCCAAGAGGCGCTAAAGTAAACAGGATTGGACATGGCTGGGCTAAGCGTCTCAGCGTACCCGGGAAACGGGTACGGCCCCTTCCATAATGGCTTAAGGGCTTCAGAGCGCGTTATATGCCGTATAACAAGTGAATGGTCTTCGCCGTACGGCTTCAAACTAAATTGGTCTGCTTCCCACCGAGCACCGGCGTTATCGATTGCTTCTGTCAGCACATCTTGCAGCGTCTCAACTTTAGGTGTTTCTGCATGGTCAAACCAGCGCGCATCGCCATCCGCGATCAGATCTAAAATCCGAATTTGCTTAGGTTCTACGCGGCCTTCAAACACATCCTCATCCCACGTCAACTTTGTTAACTCATCCATGAACCACCCAAACAACCGAGCCTGGGTCGATTCAAGGTCCATACTCCCGTCGAAGTCCTGAATTTCAGACCGGAAGCGTTCGCCAGCCTCTATCAATTCATAAACATCTCTGATTAGCGGCAGAAATAACCCGGCCTGAACAGCGACGACATCTGCCTGATAACTTTTGAGATCGTCAGCGCTATGTTTGTCCTTGCCAGACAACAAGTTATAGATTCGGATGGAACGATAAACTGACCTCCAGTCCGAGTCCAGGTAATACGGATACCCCTCCGGAGCCGGACGTTGGTTTGTTGATGTCAAGAAACCCCTGGCAGGACTTATGGCATGAGGCAGCTCATCAAATGGGATTCTACCAACCCAGGCGGTACTCGAAGTCGTGCCGTCTTGGACGCCAAACGCATTTCCCTGCGCTCGAATAGGCATATACCCCGTGGATCGGATGGCTATAACACTGTCCGAACCAGCATAGAGAATGTTCTGCATAGGATAGTCCCATCTGCGAATTGCCTGTTCGAACGAGGAGTAATCTGTTGCGCGGTTCATATCCCAAACGGCAGCAAAAGTGGTCCCGAACTCATGTCCGACCCATTTTATGGCGTAGTCTCCAGATTCGCCTGAAAGTACAGGGCCCAAATGGGTGGTGAAGCGCGTATCAACGACCTGTCCCCCGTCCTTGACACGCATGGTGTCCTGCACAACGGTAAGCGGGATCCATTGACCATCGTACAAATATGCGTCTCGCGCGTCATTAAGCTTCAACCGATAGGTATCTAATTGATCTGACCCGGTGTTCGTGAAGGCCCAAGCTGTTGTGGGAGTTATTCCCTCAACGATTCCAGGCACCGACGGAAACGTAACGCCGTACACATTCGCAGTTGGCGTGACGAGATGCGCTTCGTACCAAATAGCAGGGAGAGACAATCCTAAATGCATATCGCCCGCTAGGATGGGCATGCCGGATGCCGACTTCGAACCATCTACGGCCCAGTTATTCGACCCTTTCCCGTCGAAAAAGCCTTCAGCTAAGTCAGGTGTTTGATTAAAAGTTGCTGATTCCGACAACAAAGCAACGTTCTCGTTCCTCAGGCCAGGCTGCACATCTGAATCAGATTTCGGACGAGTGCCAGAGGCTTCGCTCATGGAACTTGGCCAGTGTCGTTCCTCTGGAAGTATGATGGTTTTTTCTAACCTTCCGAACTGAGGATAAAGAGCCTCGAAATCCATTTCGCCCAACGCCTTTTTTAGGGCATCCATCTGCACATCCTGGTTCTGAAAGCTCAAGTCGTACGTCATGAAGGCTAGGAGCGCCATGGTATACGAAGCTTTAAAGTGCGTAGGAGGCGTAGAACCCAGAATCTTGTATTCTAGCGGAATATCCGAAGGGCTCATGGTTCGCAGATACGCATCGACGCCCATTCCGTACCACTGGACGGCTTCATACTCGCGAGGTAATTCGTCCGGAAGAAGCGCGCTGTTCCTATTCACCGCGTCCGTAATGCCATTCCGTCTAAAAAAGCGATCCGTGCTTAGCGCCGATGCTCCGAGGAGTTCTGAAAGAGTACCCGTGGCTGCACGGTGAATAAAATCCATCTGGAATAGCCGGTCCTGAGCAACCAAATACCCTAGGGCAATGATGGCATCTTGATCCGATGAAGCAAATATGTGCGGCACCCCCCGCTCATCGAACTCGACTTCAGCTGCTTCGAGCATGCCGTCTAATTTCAGCGGTCCAGAAATATGGTGCTTCGCTGACCGAGCCGTTCCCCAGACGCCATCTAATGGATCCAACACAGGACCAAGTTTGAGCGCGCCTCCAATTGGAAAATGAAGGCCCCAGAGCAAGAGGGCTAGCACGCTGACTCGCAGCAGAATTGAAAAATAACGCATTCAGGAACCGTTCATGAATAAAGAGGACCCGCATGGGATGAAGGACCCGATACCTGGCTTTCTTCAAGATTAAAATAGCTGATCACTTCGTCTGCCAGGTTAGCATAGTCAATGGCTCCCCTTGCGGTTGGGTTAGAATCGTACACCGTTCGACCGTCGCGTGAGGATACGGAAAGCGTCGTGCATGTTCTAATGATGCCATTCAAAACGTCTTCGCCATACTTTTCTCTCAGGTACTTCCGATAAGCCAAGTGATTCCGCTTTCGCCCATCGACCATCGTAAACAAAAATCGGCATACAGTTAGGCCTGGATTCAGCTTCTTCTGGACCATTTTAACCGTTTGGTAGGTCTGTTCCGCTCCAATTACCGGCTGATATTCGGGTAGAACGGGGATGACTACCAGATCGCTTGCTACCAGCGCGTTCAGGCTGTACACGGTAACCGCCGCGGCAGTATCTAGAACAACTACGTCGTACCCCTTTATTTCGGACTGAATGTACTCTTTAGCCCAAAGCACGTCCGTGGGCTTTGTCAGCCTTCTCTGCGCGGTAGAAAGCGCGGGAGAAGATGGAATCAGATCAAAAGTAGGCAGTTGGATAATGGGAGGTTTTACGCCCAATTCCTGCTCAAAGAGCATTAATGAAGATGCAGACACCTCCGGTTCGGGTTGCCCCATCATCCGGGTTAAAAATCCCTGAGGATCTAAATCCACAACGAGTACCTTGTATCCGCCCAACGCTAAGGCTGCAGACAAATTGATAGAGGTCGTGGTTTTCCCCGTTCCTCCTTTATGATTACAGACCGTTAATGTGATCATTGTGTAGTTTATGGGTGATGGCTGGACACACCCAGCTTGGAGCGGAAGTTATGGTCAACCCTGAGTGCAGTCAAATTCCTTGTCGTTCAATTTCGTAAATCTGATTAAAAGATATCCCCGATTGCGCTTTTTCGGCTGCATCGTAGGCGGGCTTCTGTTCGGATTGAGCTGGCCACCAATTGGCATTTGGATCTTCGCCTTGACCATGCCAGCGGTCTTGTTTCTTGCCATTTCAAGCCAAGACCTCCGTACGCGATTTATACTGGTCGTCTTATTTTTCTCCGCTGCCTGGTCTGTTGCCTTCCATTGGAACGCGATGCACCCGGTCGGGGCTACCGCCCTCTCCTCTGTGGTTGCGCTATTTGCCATGATTTGCATTCAAGCTGCATTCGTAAGCTTGTTATCCTCCAACACGGTTAAAGGCGCTCTGTTTTCGATCCCAGCAATTTGGGGCATGCTTGGAATTGCCCTGTTCGACTGGCTGATGATGCACGGGCCACTTGCCATGCCCGGTACTATGTTGGGGCTTTCGGTATCGGATTCCGTCCTAGCTGATATGTGGGTCCCTATTGCCGGTTCGTTTTCGCTCACGCTTGTCGTGCTAACGGTAAACGGAATCTTGGTCGCTAGCGTGTTAAAAAGGCGCATCCATGTTGCTAGCGTTGTCTTGGGCATTCTTCTGGTAGGCATTCCATGGCTGGGTGCCTCAGAGCCGCTGGGTACTTCGTCCGCGCGTTTAAATATTACGGCCATTCAACCGGGCATTCCCCCCTCAGAGTGGGCCGAGGTGTCGGATTCAAGCAAAACAATCCGCCTGGGGGCGCTCCTAACCGGAGCTTATGAGGAATTCCCACATTCAGGTGTGTTTGTATTCCCTGAAACGAGTCTGCCAATTGCGGATTCTACTTTGCTGCGCCAATCTGTTCTGAAATGGGCTAGCAAATTCAATGCGAGCGTAATCGCTGGAGGTATCGAATCAGATGATTCGGGTGCGTTTTTCAATGTTGTGGTCGGGGCTGACGGTTCTCCAAATTCATTTTTGTACCGGAAACGACGGCTCGTGCCGTTCGTCGAGGCGGTTCCGTTTGGCGAGTACCTACCTTTTTCAGATAGATTCCGCTTGGACTCGGGCGGCGTTACTTCTTATGGCGAAGGGTCCATTTTGACACCTTACGATTTAGGAGGGACCCTCGTAGGCACACTGATATGTTTTGAGAGTTTCTTTCCTAGCGACGCCCGCATCTTGAGCCGGAATGGAGCAGACCTGATTGTAGTTCCAACTCAAGATGGGTGGTGGAACAGCCAAACCGCACGGGCTCAACATGTGGCCTACACAAGGTTGTTGGCGTTGGCCGCAGGAATTCCGGTAGTTCAAGCGGCGGTCGATGGCGAAACAGCCATATTCAGTGCTCAAGGCACTGTAGCTGCAAAAAGCCATGGCAACAATCTCGAATATGTGCATGCGGAAATCCCTTTGGCGAAGGTTGAAACCATGTACCTCCAACTTGGTGATTCTCCATCAAATGTTATCCTCATTTGCCTCTTATTGATCTATCTTATAGCATACTCGTCCTCTAAAAACCGACGTAATTAGTTGCCACCCATGCTGTTAACGGTTCCTCTTATTTTAGCCTCCAGCTCTCCGCGCAGAAAAGATTTGCTTACTGCAACTGGATTCTCTTTCGAAGTCCTCCCGGCAGACGTGAATGAAGATGCGGTGCCCGGCGAGTCGGTTATTCAGATGGTTGAACGATTAGCGATTTTAAAAGCGAACACGGTGTCCAGCGCGCACTCCAATTCGTTGGTTTTGGGTTCCGATACTACGGTAGAGCTGTCAGGCAGGGTGCTAGGGAAACCAGAAACTCCTAATCATGCCGTAGAAATGCTCAATCAGTTAAGTGGCCGGCGGCATATTGTTCACACGAGCCTAGCTCTATCTCATCGCGATTCTAACCGGCTATTTAGCTGTGTGGAGTCTACAGAAGTCGAATTCGCAGTTTTGAGCGAAAAAGAAATTCAGCGATACGTAGACACGGGTTCTCCGATGGACAAGGCCGGCGCTTATGGAATTCAAGACGAAGGAGCCTTTTTTGTAAAAGGGGTTACTGGGGACTTTTATACCGTTATGGGGTTGCCTCTTCACCGTCTATACGGTCTATTGAAAACAAGATTTCCGGACTTCTTAGCTTAACCCACGCGCTTTGCCAATTAGTCCTCCTTCAATTTTAGGGTTCTCATGTCTTCTGCTCCTTCGCCAGACCACGCTTCACTTAGCATCTTGTTACTCCAAGCCCGAAACGGCCAGGATATGGAACTCCAAGAACAAGCCTGTTTTTTGGAACGCTGTCAATTGGAGCGGAGTCAGTTGCATTCACTAAACCTGGCTCGAACGGACAGTTTACCGGACATCACCGATCTTTTTAAAGGATACGATGCGTTTTTTATTGGAGGAGCAGGCGAATATTCAGCCGTAGAGAATTATGATTGGATGCCGTTTGCACTCGAAACCGTTCAAGTTGCCCACGACATAAATTTGCCAACCTTTGGAAGCTGTTGGGGGCATCAGCTCATTGCTAGAGCGCTCGGCGGAGAAGTGATACACGATGCAGATCGAGCTGAGATGGGCTGCCACCATGTCGAGCTAACCGATGCAGGTCAACAAGATGAACTCTTTAAAGACTTCCCTGCTTCTTTTATGGCAAACATGGGGCATCACGATCGAGTAAGCATCTTGCCTGAAAATGGAATTGAGTTGGCATTCAACCAAACTCAACCGAATGAAGCATTTAGAATACGTGATAAGCCCATTTTCGGTACTCAGTTTCACAGCGAACTAAATGCACATAGAGAACGAGAGCGGCTCATCCGCTACCGTGCATTTTACGCTGAACAGCTCCACACCGAAGAGCTTTTTCAGCAAATAATGCACGGATTGCAAGAAACCACCGATGTGGATCACCTCTTGTCAAACTTCATTAAGAAATTTGTAGCTCCTCGGCATTAACGAGAAAAGCCTGGGTGTAACATCACATCTACAAGTGCCCTTCTTGGGGTCAAAGGTGCGCGTTCGGCAAAACCCAAGCGTAACAAAACTTGTGCTGTCCAGTCCGTTTTTAGTATGGCTTCGATTCTGAGCCGAATCTCTTGGATCTGAAGAGGATGAATAATAATCGCTGCGTTTAAACCGCGTTTCCCAGCTTCAATCAAAATAATTGACATTTCAAACCCGGACCGAAGCCAATTTAGCGGCCTATTTGATGGTGAAACAACAACGGCAACTCTTGAGATACTGCCCATTTTGTTTTCCAGCAAGTTTCCTGGAGACCATATTTCTTGAATGGATGCAGTTCTGTTTGCCAGTTCTGGTATTCCATCCCTTGATCTGTTCCGCAATGGATGTGTCCAGGAAGCGTTTTCTCTCACGTAGTGTTTGTCGGTAAGCCGCTCAGTCTCGGCGTCTCCTATGGCTCGAAGCACATCCACTTCGTCCTGAACTGAGTCGATAAGCCTGACGCTTGCTTCACCAGAGACTGTACGTTCCTCAATAAACTGCATATCCGATGGCCTCAACAATCGATCTTGAAATCCATTCCGAACCGTTTTCCTAGATCGAATGGCATTTAGAGTACCCATCCAGTCAGTTTCGAGAGCAATTTCCCCGACTACTGCAATTCTAGCAACCAAGTCAGGTTCTGAAGGATCGGGCAGAAACGAGAGATTGTGAATCAATCCAACCGCCTCCAATGCCGTTGATAGGGTCCCACTTGCAGCCCCACAACTAATCAAAAGGCCCCGATCTTCAGGGTCAATAACTGGTAAAGCTCTACTTCTGTCAGCCAATATATCTACCGAGTCACCATTGACTCGAAAAAGCCAGGGCTGTGTATTGTGAGTAGAAGGTGCTAAAACTGCATAGTTTATCAAGTACTTCAGGCGTTCACTGATTGGCGCAGCTCTGTCATAATCCTGAGGACGGACGTCCCTAGGGCTTTGAGAAGTAGCCAAAATACCGGCTGGACGTTGGTTCATTTCGATTCCAATATCATCAGTCTACCGCTTGGGTTTGTGAACAGCAGTAAGAAAACGTTGCGACAGGGCATAAAATGACCGACTTTGTTCCTCACAGTCTGTAGGGAATAACCTTACCACCTGTGATTAAACAAAAAAGTGACGGGGCCCAGCAAGCCCCGTCACAGGTTGATCCGTCCAAGCCACATTCCAGTATGCGGCTGCATCCAGATAGGGCGGGTCAAGATCAAAATCAGTATTACACGTTATTTGTTAGCGTCGCGAAGTCTAAAGCGGATCGGTATGGCGAGTCGTACCTGAACGGGCTTTCCTCTTTGTTTTCCAGGATTAAAACGTAATTGCATCACGGCTTTAATGGCAGCTTCGTCAAGAACCTGACCACCTGAGCGAACCGCTTCTGGAAGCGTTGGAACTCCTTGCTGGTTGACTACCACCTGAATAACAACAAGCCCTTCGATGCCCGCTTGACGAGCTATTTCAGGATATTCCAGGTACTCGTACACCTTTTGAGAGCCGCCAATGATCTCGGGCATTTGCTCCACTACGACGAATATCTCGATGTCGTCCTCTACTTCGTCCGATTTAGCAGGAGTTGGCGGCGGCGGAGGTATGTCGGAAACATCGGCTTCAAGATCTAGTGTGGCGTCCAAATCTAAATCGACGTCATCAAAGACAATGTCGTCGGGGACTTCGACTGGAACAGGAGGTCTTGGAGGTGGCGGTGGTTTCTGCTCTTGCAATGTTTGTTCTATCTGTTCCATCTGAACGACTTCTTGTGAGAACAAATCAAATTCGTCCCCTGAGTCATTTACCTGCATGTTCATTCTGAACAGCAAAGACAGAGAACCAAGTGAAAGCACTAAACCCGCCAGAATGGTCATCCGGTAGTGTTTTTTAACATCTTTGCCCGGACCTTTTTTTGGACGCCGAGGATTGTCGATCAAGCGCTGGAGTAAGTCGGAAGAAGGAGGTTGAGAAGAATTGCTGGTCTTCATAGCTGCCCCACAATATGCTGGATAAAATCTGGATCTGAGTAAAGTATACTCCGATCCGAATTTGATCGGGGACAGGCTTATTCACTCCTGGTTGTAGGTCCTGATGTGCTGCAAACGTAAGTGGTCAGTCCAACATGCTTGTAGGATCTGTCCCTACAATTTCGACTTTTAGTTTGCTTTCTCTCCTTCCACCCACTGTACTGCATGTTGCATAAGCTCAGCGGCACTATTCAAGTTCAACTTGGTCTTGATTCGGGCTCGATATGACTCCACGGTTTTAACTGAAAGGTGAAGTCGCTCCGCAATATCTCGCGTTCCACATCCTCTACCGGTGAGTTCGAAGACCTCCAATTCCCGATCACTGAGCACTTCCAGAGGGGACTGCGCAAGCATTTCGTGTCCTGATGCCATTCCCAGCAATAACCGCTCATTGATCTCATCCGAAACATAAATACCGCCATTCATGACCCGGCGTACTGCCTTTACCATGACATCGGGGGCCTCAAGCTTCATCACGTAGCCCTTTGCTCCTGCCCGGATTGCCCGTTCAGCATACAACGCTTCATCGTGACGGCTTACAACCAGAGTCTTCATCGCCGGACGAATCGCATGCACTTGCTTGATTAATTCGAGACCGCTCATACCTGGAAGAGAGATATCAACGATCACTAAATCTGGGTTTTGCGACTCAACGACGCCCAAGGCATCTTCCGCATTCGATGCCTGTCCGCAGACAGTAATATCTGATTCCGCTTCAAGGGACAATACGAGTCCTTTTCGCATCAAAGGGTGATCGTCTACTACTACTATTCTGATCATGGCCATTTGGACAAATTCAAATTGATGTGTGGGGCGAAGATAAGGTACATCTTATGAGAGTTCCTCTCCCCGCTTCTGCTTCAATCTCGAGGCGGGCGTTAATAATACGCGCCCTATAACCCATAATATCGACACCCATGCCTCGATCTTCTTTCAAAACTTCGGGGAATCCCACTCCGTTGTCTTCGATGGTGAGAACTGCGCTATCCGGTGATGTATCTAATGTAACCGTAATTTGCTCAGCTTTTCCATGTTTAACCGCATTGCTAACGGCTTCTTGAGCAATTCGATACAAATTAGATGCCTCGCTACTATCACTAATTCGAACCTTTCCCTTCTCGACGTAAGTACAGCGAACGGAGAAGTATTTTTCCGCGTTCGAACAAAGCGTCCGCAAGGCAGCAGACATGCCATCGCCTTCGAGTTCAACTTGAACCAACCCCCTGGCAATATTGCGAGTCATTCGATCTGCTTCACGGACCAAATCAGTGATTTCATGCATTTCCTCAGCGAATTCGGACTTTTCATTCTCTAGCCGATTCGCCATATTACGGCCAATCAGACTAATTCCGGTTAACATTTGGCCGAGCCCATCATGCAAATCTTGTCCAACTCTTCTGCGTTCTTGCTCTGAAATCCGCAGAATCTCGTGCTCAAGTTTGCGTCGTTCGCTCACGTCTCGAATAATCCCGACAAATAATTTTTTCCCATCCGACTCAAACTCGCTGACGGCCAAATCCATCGGAAATATCTCTCCCGACTTCCTCAAACCACTTACTTCCCTGCCAATTCCGATAATCTTTTTTTTGCCAGTTGTCAGATAATTGTCAATGTATCGGTCGTGATTTCTAGAGTAGGATTCTGGCATCAAAAAATTGACGTTTTTGCCGATCACCTCAGACGTCGAATATTGAAATATTTTTTCTGCCGCTTTGTTATAAAGCTGTATAAAGCCACGGGTGTTGATAATGATGATGCCTTCAACCGTGTTTTCAAAAACAGCTGCGAACTGTCTCTTTCGAGACTCTCTGATAATAAGGCGCCTTAAGATGAACGGAATCCGGGAAGACAATTCAACGGCGTCAGTAAAAAGGTCATCGACGGAAGACTCTACCCTTCCCCAGATAAACGAATTATCCAAAAGTGACCGATGTGCAATACGAACGCAGTCTAAACTATTCGATAAAAGGAATTCGATATCGTGTAATTCGACCTCATCGGTACTGACCAAAATAACCATGGACACACCCGTCACGGGGTCCATTCCTGTAAATACCTCATGTTCGAGGGATAGGACTTCGGCTACTTCAGGCGCAATATTTAGCTTGTCGAGAACGAGAACTTTCATTTCAGCAAATGATCAATTTTCAAGTTGTCTTGGAGTCACGTAGAGTTTCATTGACGCCTGAGCAGCTTTCAACTCTCTCCAGCTTGAAATGGGGATGCTGAACATCATAAACGTCCCAGTTGGCACATCGACCTGCGAACCGCCCAAAAGCCAGCTAGCAAAATCCCCTGTTGTGGGTTGGTGTCCAACGACCAAGGCTGATTCAACCTTGTCGTCCAGATGGGATAGCTGCTTGATGATGTCGGCGCGCGAACATAAGTACAAATCCGTGAGGTAGGTAACGCTAGCATTCCAACCAGCATGTTTCATCAGAAGCGAGAGCGTCTCTTTGGTTCGCTTGGCAGTTGAAGATAGAATGATCTCCGGCTGGACAATCTCTTGTTTCAAAAACGAGCCCATGCTTTTTGCGGCCCGCTTCCCCCGTTCGTTCAACGGCCTTTCGTGGTCAGCCCCATAGCTGGCGTCCCAATCAGATTTCGCATGGCGAAGTAGACACAAAGTTTTCATGGACCGAATTATCGTTCAAGATTGAGGATTGACAGCAAAAGGCACTAACGAATTGCCTTACACTGCGCTTCTGCGCAATCGCACGGGCCGCCAACGGGTGGGTTCGCCTTCCTTACGACAACATCTACAGAGCAAATAATCGATTCCCTGTCTAAAATCTGGTGGGCAATAACGTAGGCCAGGCGCTCTATTAGAAAAAAATTATTTCCCGTGATAACCTGCTTAATATCGGCATAAACTCGTTCATAATCGACCGTTTTAGAGAGGTCGTCGGCTTTTGCTGCAGCTTCGAAGTCTAGCTCCATCGCTACATCGACTTCATATCGCCCCCCAATGCGGTGTTCTTCTTGCATGACTCCGTGATGTGCGTAAAACACGGCATTTTGCAGACGTACAATTCCTAGAGACATAGTATTTCACAGAAAATGAGGGCTCGAATGCGAATGGGCTCGATAACAACGGGGGCTCGATAACAATAAGGACTCGGCTAATGATACGGGTACGATTTTTGTCAATTATTGCAGGTTTATCAATTAAACCGACGAGGAATTAATAAAGACCTAGATTGGCAACCACTTTAGCTTCCTCTTCAGAAGCCGTTCCGCCCTTAACGTCCCGTATCAAACTCGCTAAATATAGCGTACCGTACAGACCCAAAATATGATCGCTTCTTCGTGCATGCTCTGATAAGCCCGAGGCAAGGGACGCATTTTTTAAGTATTCCGGCACAAAGTAGGCTCTCTCTCCAGTTGGCCCAGGCCTGGCCGCTGACGGAAAGCTACGCTCTGGTTCAAAAAGCCTATCGCCAAAATGACAGCCAACACATTGAGTTGGTACCCGCAATGGATCTGGCTTTTTTTCAATGAATTGAGATAACTTTCCTTCCGATCCGTAGGCAAAATAATCCCAATATCCATCTTCCCTCTTCACCATCGCAGTCACTTCGCGCACTGACTCGCCACCTAGGTGCTCTCCTACAAATACGGTGCCGATTGGGTAAATAATGGGGTCTGACAAGGTAGACAACCCTTTCAGAGCAGCAAACAGGGCCGTTTTGGGCACGGACAACCTGCGTCTGAAATGCGTCATTTGTCCTACCAACTCGTGGACAAACCACGATTCCGAGTCCCAATCTCCATATCGGATTTTCAAATCAGCTACGGACTTTGGCGCATTTCTCACCGCGTAGTAAGAACTTGAAACTGCCGGCTCGAATTCCTCCCACGTTAGCTTTTCATCGTCACCGGCTACTTCAAACAGGGTTTCCATTGAAGGAGGTAAGTCGAGTCCCTCCTTTGGTCGATGAAGCCACCAGGCTGAATCAACGTTTGATAACACTGAATCCAATTGCCAGCCATCAGGAAGCATGCCCCCGATATAAAATGCCAAAAGCATTTCATCATCCGATTTGTCTAACTCGATGAGGATGGATCCTGGCGCATTTGCTACTGACTGACCGGCTTCGTTGGTCTTGTTTTCTACCGCAGACGAATCGGAGTTGCCGCCACCACAGCCCATTCCTGTGAATACGAACAGGAATACTGAGAGGTGATAAATTGGTCGTAGATGCAAGCTTGGAAACGGAGGTAATCTCATTCACGTGTTAACAAAACGATGCTCAAAGTGGCTCTTGGGAAAGCCCCAAACCGCCCTAAAGTAGAGTGCGTTCCTTATGGAGACCACAATATTGCCGATTTATGGAATATGAACTATCTATTTCATAACAATATTTACTAAGCAACGCGCCGTTAAAAGCTCTTGATTGAATCCATCCATATTGTGTGGCTGGCCTTATTTGGCCTATTAACCCTGGTTTTCGGAGCAGTGGGCGGATTCTTGTTTTCCAAAATCCGCCTTCACCGTAGAGAAGTGGAGCTAGGAGAGGAAGCTCAACGACTCAGGGAGCAGCGAGTTAAGCTGCAACGGGAAGCCTATCAAACGTCCACTTCTACATTCCATAAAAAGAGTGAACAAGAAAACGATTCTACGTTAGCATTGAGCGAAATGCTCAAGCAGCGCGAGCATGAGCTCTCGATTTTGGAGCACGAGTCACAAATGGAACTTCGGATACTCCGGGAGCAGAACGAAATGCTTCAGGAGGAGCTAAATGAGATGATTGCGGCCTCCTATTCGTATGGACATCACGTTGAGCCCGGATTGTTTGAGGATGTCCACGAAAAACATGACGTGGATGAAGCGAAAGAAGTCAATGAAATGGAAGAAAAGGCAGATAACAACGATTCGACAAAGTCGGAGCCTATTCAAACTGATGCGGCTGAAAGCATAATAGAAGATGATTCCGGGGACTCAGGCATTAAAGAAGCCGAGTCAGACTCATTTGTTGGCAAGAACGACGAGGCGTCAGAAGTCGCGGATGAAGCCGAGGATGAAGCTGAAGACGAAAACGAGTTCGCATTTCATTGGACAGCCCCTCCCACCCTTATGCCCTCACTTTCACACGTCGAGGACGCTGTCGCAGAACCAGAACTTTCTCCGCCTACTAATCCGGTTGGATCGCTATCCTGGCCTGTAAATTCTGAAGAACCTGCCATCGAACAGAAAGCGGTTTTTTCTCTACCCGTCTTTAAGCACGTCGTTGATTTCGTACCACCCACGCCTCAAGTTCCAGTGGCGCCGCCAGCGCCGCCAGTACAAGCGGTTCAGGATGCA
>JABMOI010000220.1 GCA_013204185.1 bacterium
GCCACCATTACTGTTGAAGGACGATCGGGAAAAACGTACCCATTGAGCCTTCGCGGAGTGAATTTCATTCAGTCAGTTGAGGGTGGAATATTGCTAGTTGAAGAAAAGTCTGAAATTGCTCAAATAGTCATTGAAATACCACGTGTAACGGAATCGGACTTTAGCGTTCATACTGTTACCATTAGGCTAAATTGAATAACGAATCAGAATGAGCGAAGCAGACAATCAAAAGAAACCCACAAACTGGAAGAGCACTGCCCTAACGTGGGGCGGCATGCTCGCTGTGTTTCTCTTTATGAGGTACACGGATCAGGGCACGGTTCTGCAGGGCTGGCTACAACAAGGCTTGTTGTCGACTGGAATTATGCAGGCAGACATCCGCTACGCTGAAGAAAACAACGTAGATGCGGACTTTTCACTCGAATTGACAACGCTGGATGGACGCCCCGTGACGCTGGATACCATGAAGGGCAAAGCCATATTCATGAATTTCTGGGCTACGTGGTGCGCGCCTTGTTTAGCCGAAATGCCCTTTATTGAATCCCTATATCAGGATTTAAAGGATGAAAACGTGGCATTTGTCATTATTTCAACCGACGACGAAGCAGAAACAGCTCGCAAGTTTATTGCGGCAAAAGAATACACTCTCCCTATCTACAGATTAGCAGGACGCGTTCCTGAAATGTATCAAGTAAGAACCCTGCCAACGACCTATGTTATTTCGCCAACGGGGAAAATGGCAACTGTTCACGTGGGAATGGCGAACTACGACACGCGCGGATTTCGCTCGTTTATGAAAGAGATTGCGCGAGCAGAAGAACAGGAATTGTAACTAGATCTAACCATGACTTTGTCCGCATCAGAACGCCTTTCAAACCTAGCCAGATCGGACAAGTGGGTGATTTCAAACGCCCAGCGATTGATCTTTGCGCCAACGCACCCCAGGTATTTGGACAAGCCGGGGCTTTGGGATGAAGTCCATTATTACAATCATCCCATCCGGCCAGTAGGAACCATCTCACTGATGGATGGAGCCGGAAATGAGGTCGTTTTAAAGGCAATAGAGAGTGCTTGGCAGCCAGATCAATGGGTTCGAACGTTTACCGATGCATCGGAAACTCAGCGAATCGTTGAAACGGGCACGATGTCTGAAGACGGGAGGATCGAATTATCCTATGTAATTGAATCAAAAGCACCGTATTGCCACGCTGTTTTTTGGACGGCGTTGGGAAACGGGCCCACGAGATCTCAAGATTCGGGTGCGGCAACAACCAATTTTACTTCCTTTACCTGTCATAAAGACTCTTTTTCTTGTTTATTAGAGTCGGGTTTTGAGACGTTGCATCAGCCCGCCCTTCACCTTGAAGCCGACTGGAAAATAGCGTCCACCGCGCCAATTCAAGCTCTTTCGGCTCTTTCGCAGGGTCGCTCGCCAGAACCCCGGTTTGACCACACGCCCTTTTTCGATCGGTTTGAGCGCTTAGTAGCGTCTTTTGGAGCACTTGGATCAGAGCAGCGCCTATCGCGCCAGATCGAAAATCCAGACGCCATTCTCTATGCTGGTTTTCATGTCGTACTAGATCAGGCTACTGTTCGGTGCACGATCTCATTTGGCGTTACGTGCAGCGACCTACCCGCTCCCATTGACGCGGGGCTTGGACCTAATTGGGAGCACTTTTATGATTCCTGCCCATCGTTCACATCGGACAACGATTTTTTCTCGACCTACTTCGACTATCGTCTGTTTGGACTTCGGATGAACGCACTTCCAGGCGGCGCTCCCTGTATTCCCTTCCCTGCCGTTTGCGAGGGCCCTGGATATTTCAGGGCGCCTATTACGTATTCCGCTCAGTGCCACATGCTGGAGTCGCGTTGGCTACCCTCAGCTGCCATTGCACAGGGGTCCTTGTTGAATTTCATTGCCAACCAGCAAGATGACGGCCGATACATAGGATATTTAGGACCCATCTCGCTTCCCGGCGAGTTCTTCTACCATGCAAATTGGGGTAGAATACTAGAACTGGACCACCTGCATCCAGACACTTCTTTCCTTAAAAAGGCCAACGACAGCTTAACCCGATACGTTGCCTTTTTTGTATCCCATCGCGACCCAGAAGGCTCCGGATTATATGACATTTTAAACCACTACGAGACGGGCCAAGAGTACATGCACCGCTACGTTGCCGTTGAGAGGTCCGCCGACGAAAAACATTGGGGAAATGTATTTCGACTCAAAGGCGTTGATGTCTCGGTTTACATGTACCAGATTATGCAGGCCCTTTCTGAGATCTCAGTGCGATTGGGAGACGTGACTGCGGCTGAAAAATGGAGGCTGGCTTCTCTTAAAACGGGCAACGCCATTCTCGAAAAGATGTGGGACCCCGAGGAAGAAATGTTTTTCGACATAAATCCTCAAGATGGAAAACGAACCGGAGTGAAAGCTGCGGTATGCTTTTATCCGTATCTGACTGATCTTGTCGATAAATCCCACTTGAATGGCCTACAACGCCATTTACTAAACCCTGGGGAGTTCTGGACCCCGTTCCCAGTGCCCTCTTCCTCCGTTGACGACGAGTTTTATAATCCTGATGGAGAGTGGAAAGGAGAGCGTAAAAACTGTCCATGGAATGGCAGAGTGTGGCCTATGACAAACAGTCACATTGCTGAAGTATTGGCAACCTGTGCCCTTCGTTTTGACAATCAGGAATTGCGCCTAAAAACCGCTGGTTTCATCTCCAAATACGTCGAAATGATGTTTTTCCAGCATGATGCTGGGCGCCCAAATTCATTTGAGCACTATCATCCAGAAACGGGGAAGCCAAGTGTTTTCAGGGGCGTGGACGACTATCAGCACTCTTGGATATTGGATCTCCTTGTTCAGTTTGTGTGCGGTGTTAGGCCGTCATCCACCCACCTAACCATCGACCCATTTCCTTTCGCCCTCTCTGAATTCGAATTGTCAAACATCAACTTCAGGGGCAATCTATTGAGCGTGAAAAGGCAAAACGATCAATTCTCCGTTTCTGTGAATCAAGGAGTTGAATACACATCAGAACTAGGGCAGCCTATTCACATTCCATTCGATACCTTGGTACCGACTTCCTAGCCAGACTCTCACGCATGATGAATCGCTTTCTAACTCTTCTAACATTAGGCTTGTGCTTCGGGGCTCTTGGCTGCGGAACGGCGCCTGACCATGCAACTGGCAGCGAAATTGCCGTACCTGATACCGTCCGAGTTGTTCTCGTGTCGTATTTCCCTACTGACGGGGACCTCATAGATAAAAAGCAGACCGGCGATTGGGGTGAAAGCTTGGGTTTCACACGCAATAAAGTGGATTCTGTTACCGCCGTCCTCGTCAATTCGCTACAAAAAGGATCCATCTACCACGGATATAAGGATTCATCGGCTTCCCCTTCCCTTGTCTACAAAATCGTGAATCGCCAAGAGTATTTAGAGCCGCTACCAACATTCGAACGGCCTGACGGAAAGGTGCCCATGACTAATTACGGCAGCATCTTTCAACAAGTAGGTGGCGAAACTTGGGTCACCGACCATGGAGTCGACGAAATTTGGATCTGGGGCTATCACGGCGGCGTGATTGATCTGTGGGAGTCGAATATGAGTTCGCCGTATGGGGATATTTCAAATTCTGATAGAGACCCGAACGACCTTCCAATTCTTGCAACCACGTACACGATGTACCATTACAATTACCAACGTGGCGCAGCGGAAACGGTTGAGAATCATATGCATCAGCTCGAAGCGATCCTCAACTTCGCTGATGGAAGAGACACAACTCCCACAGTAAACTGGCCTAAATTGTTGTTCTGGGGGCATTTTGTCGGAAGCGATTCAACTCATCGCTTGCTCGACCCACGCCGAGCCGGATGGTCGCACTATCCACCCAACGCAGAAAAGGACTATGAATGGGCCAATGCGAACCCTGTGTTCTCAGACATCGAGGACTGGAAGCCAGATCAGTTCGGCACCGCACAAGAAATTGAATGCAGCCGCTGGGACTGTGACCACTTGGGTTGGTTTATTTACTGGATGCAAAACATTCCAGGCGCCAACAACGGTCTAACCTACCAAAATCGTCCCCTTCGAAATTGGTGGTCTTTTGTCGGTCAATACGACAAATCTAAGAGCGAAGGGTGGAAACTGTGGGAAGAGAATTAACCTTTACCACGTAGGTAGGAGTCCGTTTTGTCAAGCCAGTCTTGTCTTGGAGGGCTGAACACGTCTACATCAAGGGTGTCCTCCAAGGCTTCTGCTTTGTGCCAAACATTTGATGGAATATGCAGCACTTCACCTGCCGCAACATCAACCACTTCCATCTGGTCTTCTCCAATCCAAAACCGGAGCGTACCGCTCAGAATGTAGGTTATCTGCTCGTTGTGGTGTTGGTGTTTGGGCACGATGGCTCCTTTTTTCAGAAATACCTGAGCCAGCATAACCTTTTCACCTGAAACCATTTTCCGACCGATTCCGGGTGATAATTCTTCCATTGGGATTTGGTCCCATGAGGTTTTCGATACTTCGGATGGCATGTAAAACGTCCAGTTAAGTGAGTGTACTGCAAGGTACTAGATGCAGTGGAACCACACAACGGGCGAAGTTAGTAACATTAGTGTTACAGTCGCATCATAACCTGGAACAAGCATCACGCTCCACACCGATCACCTCCTAAAATGAACCCCACGGCCTCAATTCAAACTTTTGCTCCTCCAATGACTGTGCTGGGAGGCCTGAACGAAGGTCTGCCCTTGCACAAACAGTACGAATTGGGATTTGCCAAAAACCAAGCAGAAGTAGAGGCAATTCAGCGCCTTCGATATCAAATATTCAATATCGAACTAAACGAAGGTCTTCGTGAATCCCATGTGACTGAAGCGGACAAGGACGAATTTGATGCTCAGTGCCACCATCTTTTTGTCAAGCACATAGCGTCAGGTGAGTTTATTGGCACCTACCGGCTTCAAACCAATGAGATCGCATCCGCGAATCTCGGGTTCTATTCTTCCACTGTTTTCGACTTTAGCCAGGCTCCTTCTGAGTTGCTATCTCGCGGTGTTGAACTCGGCCGTGCCTGCATTCATGCAGATCACCGAAGTTTGGACGTTTTGTACTTGCTGTGGAAAGGTCTGGGGCATTACGCTCGCCATTTTGACAAGAGGTATATGTTTGGATGCTGTTCCATCACTAGCCAAGAAGAGACCGATGGGCTGAAAGTTCTAGCCTATTTGCGAGCGCATCGTCACATGCACGCTGACGTTTTGATAAAGCCTCTTGCGTCGCATCAAATCCCGATTGAAGAAGGCGAACTGTTAGGCTCTCAAAAACCGCCAAAGTTGATGCGTGCCTATCTTTCAATGGGTGCCAAAATTTGTAGCCTACCTGCTATTGACCGGTCATTTAAAACCATTGACTTTTTAGCCTTGTTTGACGCGTCTACGATTGGAAGCGCCGAGTCTTCCTTTTTTCATCTCAAGACATGAAAGTAGCTAAGGCCTTGGGCCGCATCTTGTTGCTGGTTACGACCGCAGCCGTACTTTCCTTGGTTTATGGACTCGGGCTCGTTTTTGTTGGCGCATCGAAACGCACATCTATTCGACTTCGGATGTTCTTAGTTCGAGTTTGGGGCCATATTTCTAGTCGCGGCATTGGGATGAAATTCGAGGTTGAGGGGCCCATTCCTAAAGCGCCCCTGTGTCTTGTATCCAACCATTTATCTTACATAGATATCCTTGTTTTTCAGAGGCTCACCGGAAGTGTTCTCATTTCAAAATCAGAAGTCGCAAGCTGGCCAGTCGTTGGACACTTAGGTCGCATTTGTGGAACCATTTTTATTGATCGAAAGCGCATTAGAGACGTGGTTCGCGTTTCGGCAGAACTGCAATCACGACTTGAACTAGGCGATTCCGTCGTCTTTTTCCCAGAAGCG
Organism: bacterium; assembly: GCA_013204185.1. Taxonomy (GTDB): domain Bacteria; phylum Bacteroidota; class Rhodothermia; order Rhodothermales; family UBA10348; genus UBA10348. The sequence goes on from JABMOI010000220.1 coordinate 5,948, forward strand.
ACGTCCACAAATGGCTCGGCGGTCTTACCTTTCAAGTCGTCCTTACTCAACTATTTTTCAGAGGCGTCGTATCCTGTTCATTACGCCTCTATAAGGTACCATTCGAGTCTATTTGACGTGTCTGATAAGGTTTGTTGGTGGGGCGATATGACATTCGGCCCCCACATTTGGCATCTGCTACAGCAGCCTTCGTTTACCTGTCATATTAAATTTGGCACCGAACCCGTAACTGATTCGGATCGAAAGGCACTTACCCAAACACTGTACGATAAAATTGTCCAAAGCTTCGTGGCCGAATAGCTTCCCATATCATGAGTGACATTTCAAAATTAGTATGGTTGAATAAAGGCTATCTAGATCAAGCCATTCAACTGATTGAGTCGTTGGACGACGCATCCTACGTGTGCACCGACCCGCAATTCTACAGTTCGGGCATTGGCGACCACCTCCGTCACATTATTGAGCACTATCAGTTATTTCTTGATGGGGTGGATTCAGACCTAATAGATTACGATGCACGTAAACGCGATCTGCGTCTTTCCTCGGACCGGAGCTTTGCTGTTTCCACGATTCAGGAAGTTCAGTGTGGGTTGGATGAGATATCTCCGTCTGCTAACAGAATCAACATTAAAATGATGTCCTCGCCCGATATCGATCTAAATGTCCCAATAAGCGAGTCTTCAGTTTCGAGGGAGTTGCTCTATCTTCAAGCACACACGATTCACCATTTCGCAC
>JABMOI010000221.1 GCA_013204185.1 bacterium
CCCAAATTGGGGGCGCGCCACTTTTCTATTCGAGAATATCTAAACTAAACTAGGGCCGCGAATTGGCGCCGCCTGCGACACTGCGATACACAGCAGTGGCGCCCGATCCGTCAAACGTAATGACGTTGTATGCTTGATAATCGGCAGGTGCCCCTTGCTCCATTCCAGGTGCTCCAATGGGCATACCAGGAACAGACAATCCAAGGATAGCAGGACGTTCTGCGAGCATGCGGGTTACATCTTCAGCTGGAACGTGACCTTCAACAACATATCCGTCAATGATAGCCGTATGGCATGAGGACAAATTCCCAGCGACATTGTTTTGCTGCTTGATGCTGTTCAGGTCTTCTACGTCGTGCACCTCAACCGTGTACCCGGCAGCCTTCATGTGCTCAATCCAGGTGCCGCAGCATCCGCACGAAGCAGTTTTATAGACAACTAGTGTGGGCGCACCGTCACTTTGGAATGCAAAAAGGCCTGCGATTCCTAACAATACGATGCTTACTACAATGATGGCGGTCTTATTCACGTCGTTATACCTGGTTCTAAATGAGCGTCAAATCAGTATCATTGGGCAAAACAAAGGTTCCGATTGAGACCAACGACGCAGACTGCGGGGAAAATCCCCACATAGTGGGGATCTGGGCAGAATGCCGTAAATTTAGGTCCTCATTCACACCCAAACGACGATGTCCAAGCTCCACTATTTCATTGCTGTTTTACTTTTCGCAGCCATCGGCTGCGCCTCTTCTGATCCAGAGCCTATGATAGGGCTTTCGAACCCGACGTGGGAACGGCAATACGACGACTCCACTTCCATGTTTATAGGCATCCATGCCGTAACAGAAAATGTAGTTTGGGCAGCCGGCAGCAATGGACGGGTTGTTCGAACCACTGATGGCGGCACAAATTGGAAAACCATGTTTGTACCAGGCGCGGATTCCGTTCAATTTCGGGATGTACACGCCTTTGATGCCGATAATGCCTTTGTGTTGTCCATCGGAAATGGACCTGACTCTCGCATCTACAAAACAACGGACGGCGGCGAAACGTGGAATATGAGCTTCCAGAATCCGGATCCCAACGCGTTTTTCGACTGCTTTTCCTTTTGGGATACCCAGCGCGGATTTGCCTTTAGCGACTCCTTTGAGGGCGAGTTCACCTTGATTGAGACTAATGATGGAGGAACGTCTTGGTCTCGCATTGACCCAACCATCGTCCCTGATGCGCGCGCCGGAGAGGGCGCTTTTGCAGCGAGCGGAACGTGTGTTCAAACAATGGCCGGGGGTCATGGCTTTTTTGCTACTGGAGCGTCGGCCGTCGACACGCGTGTGATTCGCACGTCTGATTTCGGCGCTTCATGGTCAGAAGCCCTAACTCCAATTGCCAGCTTGACATCGACTGAAGGCATCTCAACCATGTCCATCTTGGACGATATGCACATGGCCGTTCTCGGGGGGGACTATACGCAACGTGATTCTGTATACAATAATGTGGCGGTGTCTGCAGATGGCGGCGCATCGTGGGTACTAGCCGGCAAGGCCCCTATCGGTGGCTCAGTGTATGGATCTAGTTACGTACCTGGCGCCCCAACGCCAACACTTGTAGGTGTGGCCCCAACAGGCTCAGCCTTTTCGACAGACAATGGCCAAACATGGACGCGCATTAGCGACGACAATTTTTGGACCGTCTCGTTTGTGAACGCCAATGCGGGCTGGGCGGCTGGTCCGGGCGGCGTGTCTCGAATCGTAAACAACTGAAATGAAAGGGCGACCTTCTGATGGCTTCTTCGATTGAACCGATCCTCTCACTCGCACCCTTCGATGGGACTCTCCGAACTATCGGCGAAGTAGCTAAAAACGCGGGTATTGAAGCGTATGCCGTGGGCGGTGTGGTGAGGGATGTGCTGCTCGGCCGGGAGACGACCGACCTCGATTTCGTATGTATTGGTCCCGGAAGCGGCATCAAACTAGCCAAAGCGGTCCGGAAAAGCGTGGGCGGGGATGTGGTTCACGTGTACGAGAATTTCGGCACGGCGGCCATCCGAATTCATCCTGAAGGCGCCGAGGCGCCACTGGTTCTAGAATTTGTAGCCGCTCGAAAAGAAAGCTACTCCCGAGACTCTCGCAAGCCGCGAGTAGAAAACGGAACCCTGTCAGACGACCAACACCGCCGCGACTTCACTGTCAACGCGATGGCCATCGACCTCCACCCCCAGCGGTACGGGCAGCTTCTAGACCCATTCGGTGGCATTGCCGATCTAAGCATAGGGGTTCTCAGAACGCCACTTGATCCCATTGCGACCTTCGATGACGACCCCCTCCGCATTATCCGGGCCGCCCGGTTCAGTTGCCAACTCGGCTTCAATATCGACCCCATCACATTTACGGGGATGAAGGACCGGGCCGACAGGATTCACATCGTGAGCCCAGAGCGGATTGCCATCGAACTGGAAAAAATCATGCTCTGCGACGAGCCGTCCATTGGCTTCACGCTGCTGTATGAATGTGGCGTCTTGCATCACTTTTTCCCAGATCTTGTTGCGCTGCAAGGAGTTGAAACGCTGGATGGGGTTGGGCACAAGGACAATTTTTTCCACACTCTCAAGGTCGTGGACAATTTGGTCAGTAGTGTCGCGGAACGCCCTGCTACAGAAACCCTTTGGCTGCGCTGGGCCGCCCTGCTACACGATATTGGGAAACCGAAATCCAAGCGATTCACCGAGGGCTCCGGGTGGAGTTTCCACGGGCACGAAGAGAAAGGCGCCCGCATGATACCTAAGATTTTCAAGGGGCTGCGCCTTCCAACGGACGAGCGGATGAAATCGGTTCAGCACCTAGTTAGGCTGCACCATCGCCCAGTTTCATTGGTTGACGAAACCGTAACCGATTCGGCGGTTAGGCGCCTTTTGTTTGATGCCGGAGATCAAATCGAGGATTTGATGCTCTTGGTTCGAGCAGATATCACCTCAAAGAATCCAAAACGAGTGCGCCGCTACCTCAGGGCGTTTGACTCGGTCGAAGCCAAGTTTAAAGAGGTTGAGGAAAATGACCATCTGCGTAATTTCCAACCGCCAGTAGATGGCGCTGAGATCATGAAAGCGCTTGAACTGCCCCCTTCCCGGGCCGTCGGCGAAATAAAAAACGCCATTCGAGAAGCCATTCTGGATGGCGTGATCGAAAACGATCACGACGCTGCGTTCGCCTTCATGATGCAAGTCAAGGACGAAATCATTGCTGGGCTACCGGAGGATGCGTTTCGGGCTACTCCTTAGCTCCCCTGGACTGAACTTTGGAATGTTCTGACCAACATCCTATACTTGCCCTTCATTCGTCCCTTGCTTCCCAAATACGTTGCTGTGTTATGATTCGCCGAATCCTTCTCGTTGCATTTGCCGCCTTCTTTCTACCCCACCTGGCACAAGCTCAGGTCGCAGGGAGTGAAGACAGCGTCCTCAAGCAAACCATTTCAGGGACAGACATCACCATTGAGTATTCCCGACCTTCTGTCAGGGGTCGCGATCCGTTGTTTGGTGGTCTCGAAAAATGGGACCACGTGTGGACTCCGGGCGCTAACATGGCCACGACCATCAAGTTTTCCAAAGACGTAAAACTGAACGGAACGGACGTAGAGGCTGGTAAATACAGCATGTGGTTTCACCTCGTCGAAGCCGGCCCGTGGGAGTTGATGTTGCATCCGGACACAACGAAAGGCCATCTACCGGCGCCCAAAATGGATGAAGCCTACGCTACTGCTAAAATCCAACCCCAACAAAAGGCCGATTTCACGGAGACTCTTTTATGGAATGTTGAACACATCCGTGCTACAGGAGCCACATTGGAGTTCCGATGGGGCAACACGCTCGTTCCTATCGATCTCAAAGTTGAACTTGGATACAAGTATGCGTTTGATAAAGCAGAAGTAGCTCCATTTGAAGGTATGTGGCTAAAAGACACGAGCATGTCGCGCCCACCTGATTCTACAATTGCTCAAATCAGGAAAGGCAACCCAGACCAATCTAAGATGATTGACGAGTGGCTCGCGAGTTTCGATACAATGAGCAAGGTCGAGTTGGCACATGACGAAAATACAGGTCTGCTTATGATTCTTGAGGAAGATGAAAATGAAGCCGAATATAACCCCGATGGCTTTTATGGCTCGGCGCTCATCCAGCGTGGAGAAGGTATTTTTGCATCGGGTGGTCTTATGGGTGGGGAAATCGCATTTGCTGGCGATTGGAGCTTTTGGGAGTTTGAATTTGACGAAAACGGGGTTGCTCAAGTGATAGTTGAACGAAATTCCGAAACAGACGAAATCATGAGTAGGGCCACCCGAATCAATGAATAAGCCGAGTTCAATGCGCTGGTATTTGCCCGTCTTGCTGCTCACGGTCTTGGCCGCTTGCCAGACAGACGCGCCAGTGGCGGAAGAGGATGGGCCGCCGTCAACGGACATATGGCTTTTCTCGATTTCGGATGACGGGGTTGAGCCTAGGGCGCGCATTACCGATTGGAAAGGCTACGACAATCAGCCCATGTTCACTGAAAATAGTGACCAGATGCTGTTCACCTCAGACCGGTCTGGTAGATCGAATACGCATTTGTATGACATTGAGTCTGGTGCCATTTCGCAGCTGACTTTCAATGAGGCGGACAAATACTCCCCCACTCCGATTCCTGATTCGAATGGTTTGTTGTTCTCCGTGGTGCACTCCGATTCGAGTGCATACCAAGAGCTATGGCAATATGCTTTGGATGGTTCAATCGAGCCTTCTAAAATAGTTGAAGTTGATGCGGTGGCGTACTACACGTGGGTTGGCAGCGACGAAGTGCTATTCTGGCGCCTAGGCGAACCCAATACGCTGCAGTTACTCAACGTTTCGAGCGCCGATACAACCGTCTTGGCCCTAGGCTCGGTCTACTCGCTTCACCACATCCCAGGAGAAGCGGCTTCCGCCTACATATTTAGTATGGGGGACGAAACGCCTGTGATTAATCGGTATGATTGGGGAACGCGGGAGTTTACACAGCTGGCTCCCTCCATTGAGGGCGGACGCTACTTCTGTGTGACTCCAGATGGCGATCTCTTGATGCTTGACGGTGGGACGCTGCTGTCTTTTACTCCAGGACTCAGTTCTGAATGGAAGGTGCGGGCAGAGCTTGGCATTTCGGGCGGGACGCGACTGGCTGTGAGCCCGGACGGGAAACTGCTGGCTGTGGTTGCCGAAGAGACATCTGAAGAATAGGCTTTGGCCGCCCCGCGCATCCTTCATTCTGATTCTCCGTAGACCTATATAAACGATTCTACAATACGTGCAGCGGAGGTCATATGGCAGACTTTATTCGAGTCATTCTCTCGGTTATCATTCCCCCAGTTGGAGTGTTCTTCAAGGTTGGGTTTGGAATGCATTTTTGGCTCAACATCTTATTGACGATGATGGGCTACGTGCCAGGTCTGGTTCACGCTATTTGGATCTTGGCCAGTAAGGAATAAAGAAAGGGGCGCGGCATAAGCGATCTTTGATCGCATGCCGCGCCCCTCCTTCTTAATTCGGATTTAATCCTACTTATTCAGCCGTTTCCAATGCTGGACGCACGTCCCACATCAGCATCTGGTCGATATCGGCGGAGTCTTCTTCCCCATCCACATCTGTGAACGAGTAGTCTCCCAGCTTTTCACGCTGAAGTGGAGACAAGAGCTTCCAAGTCTGGCCTTCCTGATCCACAAATTCAGCCGGGTACGGATTCATCACGCGATAAGACGGGTGATATTCTTTGTAGGTCAATTCTGCTGCGAAAAGCGCGGCCCGACGAGCCCCTGCTTTGGTTGAGCTTTTACCAGAAACTTTGAACGGAGTAATCGTAATCGAGGCCACGAAGAAGCCATCTTCCTGCTCAAGGTATTCTGGGCGCATCACTTTGAAATCGGTCGGATGCGGATACGCGCTGCGTTCGTTGATGTCCATGGTAATTCGTAGTGGGATTCAATGTTAAGGAGCGTTCTACTTCCATTGTTTCTGTTGGTTCAACCAGAATGCAGCAGAACTGAATGTTCATTATATAATCGATTACAATCCGTGCGAAGCTTTAAGTGATTGTCCCTCAACGAATTGGGCATTTCGCGTCCGCTTTTTTCACCCGCAAAAGACCCACACCTGTTGGATAGTCCGTTATTGCTCCCCAAAATGCACCGTTATTGACGACCTTGTTTACACCCGTGTGGATAACGTCTTGACAACCTCCGTGTTAGCGGAATTCACAATGGGCAATAACGGCTATATCTTCGTCCTGTCTACTCCCAGCCTAGGTTTCAATCGCAGAAAACCACCAATCTTGGCCCTTTGAGCATCCAATTGTTAAGAATGCAATTGTGGAAAATTTCTGCTTGCATAACGGTTGTTCAGTCGATTAATTACGTACAGCAGACACCGCCACTTTGAATGCACGGTTTATCGCCTTCGGGCCATAAACCGTTATTTTTCTCCGGAAGAATCAGTTCAAGAAGAAAGCCCCGCTACGACCCTACAGCCGTCACCCGTCGGCCCCCCACCCGTAGCTAAGCTCCTGGATATGCGACCCATAATAGCATAGCACCCTAGATTTGAAGAGAAATTATGTCAGACGCACCTCGCAGTTCCTTATTTGGTCTTGATGAGTCTACCTCCATGGACCCAACCCAAGGTCTAACTATCCATCGCGAATTCGCCCAAAAAGGCCAGGACCCGTTTGAGTCCGTCCAATGGGACCGTCGTGATGCGTGCATCAAGAATCACAAAGGAGATAAAATATTTGAACAGACCGATGTAGAATTTCCGGTCTCGTGGAGCATGTTGGCCACCAATGTGGTGACTAGCAAATACTTCTACGGCGAGCTTTCAAAAAACGGCGTTCATCCATCAGATGGCGGACGCGAAAACAGTTTACGTCAGCTTATTCACCGCGTTACCAGAACGATTTCGGACTGGGGCATGGATCAAGGCTACTTCGCTACGAAAGAAGATGGCGAAACCTTTTACGAAGAACTCAGCTGGTTGTGTGTTAATCAGTACGGCGCATTTAATAGCCCAGTCTGGTTCAACGTAGGTCTCAACCAACAATACGGCGTCACAGACACAGGCAGTAAAACCATCTTTGGATGGGACGGCAAAAAGAAAAAAGCGGTTGCTGTAGATCCTTACGTGCGTCCTCAAGCATCGGCTTGTTTTATTATTTCTGTTGAAGACTCCATTGACGATATTTGGCAGCTCATGGGCGAAAGTGCTCGGCTGTTCAAGTTTGGATCAGGAGTCGGTGCAGACTGGTCGAAACTTCGCTCATCTAAAGAATTTCTATCCGGCGGTGGTACTCCTTCAGGCCCTGTCTCCTTCATGAAAGTGCAGGATGCGACGGGCGGTACGATCAAAAGCGGCGGAAAAACCAGACGCGCAGCCATCATGCAAACCCTCAAAATCTGGCATCCGGATGTTGAGGAGTTTATTAGCTCTAAGCTAGAGGAAGAAAGAAAAGCATGGGCCCTCATTGAGCAAGGATACGATGGCTCATTTAACGGCCCGGCCTACGGCTCAGTAGCGTTCCAGAACGTGAACCAGTCTGTTCGTGTGAACGACGAGTTCATGGCCGCCGCGGACGACAACGCAGTATTCGGCCTACGTGCCGTCAAAACAGGCGAAGTCGTAACCGAAGTCAGTGCAAACGACTTGCTCGATAAAATTGCGCAAGGAACACACGTTTGTGGCGACCCAGGCGTTCAGTATGAAGACACCATTCAGCGCTGGCACACCTGCAAAAACCACGGGGACATCAACTCGAGCAACCCTTGCTCTGAGTACATGTTCTTGGACGATTCCGCATGTAACCTGGCTTCCTTGAACCTCAGGAAATTCCAGAACGAAGATGGCACCTTCAACGTAGCGCGCTACCGTGCTGCGGCAAGGATTTACATCACAGCTATGGAAATCTTGGTCGATAACGCCGGGTACCCATCCGCATCGATCGCCGAAAACTCACACAAGTACCGCCCGCTAGGATTGGGCTTTGCTAACCTTGGTGCTCTTCTAATGTCAATGGGGCTTCCTTACGACAGTGACGAAGGACGCGCGGTGGCTGGTGCAGTGATGGCCATTGAGCATTGCGAAGCGTACGCTCGCTCTGCTGAAATCGCTGCCAACCCGAAAATTGGTACGTTTGACGGTTACACAGAAAACCGGGAGCCATTCCTAGAAGTCATGCGCATGCACCGTGATGCGGTAGACACCATTCACTCATCCTGCCCAGATTACTTGGTCGAAGCAGCGCGCGTCTCTGCAGACCGCATGGTTGCGCTCGGCGAAGTACACGGATACCGCAACGCTCAGTCTACCGTCCTCGCACCGACGGGCACCATCGGCTTCATGATGGACTGTGATACCACGGGCGTGGAACCAGACATTGCCCTAGTCAAGTACAAACTACTTGCAGGAAAGGGCGATGGTATGCTTAAAATCATCAACCAGACGGTCCCTGAAGCGCTGATAAAACTTGGCTACACAGCGAAACAGGTTTCTGTGATCATCAAGTACATTGATGAAAACGACACCATTGAAGGCGCTCCAGCTCTGAAAGACGAACACTTGCCTGTCTTTGACTGCGCATTTAAACCGTTCAAAGGAGAGCGTTCTATTCATCACATGGGGCACATCAAAATGATGGCTGCGGCTCAGCCTTTCATTTCAGGTGCAATTTCCAAAACGGTGAATATGCCTGAAAACACGACGGTAGAAGAAATTGCCGACGCGTACATGCAGGGATGGAAATTGGGACTAAAAGCGGTAGCTATTTACCGTGAAAACTCCAAACGCAGCCAGCCTCTCTCGACCTCCAAAGGGGGTAACACTAAAGGCGCCGAATCTACTTCTGGTGATGGCCGTGCAGGAAAGGTAGAGCCTGAAATTAGAGTGGTTGAGCGCGTTGTTCACACTTCTGTAAGACATCGTCTTCCAGACGAACGTCCTTCAGTGACACATAAGTTTTCCATTGCAGGCCACGAAGGGTACTTGCACATCGGGATGTATCCTGATACAAAGATGCCAGGTGAGATCTTTATCACAATGGCGAAGGAAGGCTCAACGATTTCAGGATTGATGGATGCATTTGCTACATCGATTTCGATCGCACTGCAATACAATGTGCCTCTGGAAGATCTCTGTAACAAGTTCAGCCACATGCGCTTCGAGCCCAACGGCTTTACGAACAACAGGCAGATCCCAATTGCTAAGTCCATCATGGACTACATCTTCCGCTACCTCTCGTTGCGTTTCCTCCCACAGGCCGCGCCACCAGTAGTGAAAGAAAGTCTTTCTGAACCGGCACAGGACATCGAACAAGTTGATATGTTCGTTGCTGAACCAACCGAAAGTGTTGTAGACCCTCTTGTAGGCAGCACGGTTGATGATTTCTTAGGAAGGACTTCTGGCGGAACAGCCACTGCTGTTGCAAAAGGAGAGTCCACGTTCGCAAATCAAGAAGACGCACCACCGTGCTCCAATTGCGGAAGCATTACGGTCCGAAGTGGAGCATGCTATTCTTGTCCAAATTGCGGTAACACAAGCGGCTGCGGATAATTGTCCGCGCGGCAATGGTGTCGCAATGATATTCCGATAAGTGCCGGGGGGCATGCATCGGGATGATACACCTCAGGGCAGGTCGTCAGTACCGTGCCCGGTTAACGGGGAGCGTCCGGTGGTTGGTGGGACCGCCGGACGCCATTTTTTTGTACAAACCTGAGAGTTTGGTAGGTGGGCGTCCTTATTCGAACTGGGAGAAATTAAAATTTCTCCTAGGTTCTCAAAGGACCCCCACCTACCTCAGGTTTGTAATCCAAAGCGGCATCGCGGAAAGGTCTGGGATATTGTTTTGTCCTCGCAATCTCGCCCCACTCCCACTTACGTTCGTCAAATCAAATCTGTCGACCAGGTTGGAATAGCTGGTTCTCAAAGGACACCCACCAACCCCAGGTTTGTAATCCAAAGCGGCATCGCGGAAAGGTCTGGGATCATTTCTTCTTTTTCCTCTAGGGAGCAGAGGGGCATTGGGAGGACATTCGGAAAATGTCCCATTTTCCGTAGTCCGAGGAATGGCGCTCTGCTTCCTGATGTGATGGCGGAGCGGGAGTGTTTCGGTGGCGAAACAGATTCAGCGTTGGCACAGTAGGGTGATGTGCGTTTTTAGGCCGTATAGGGGTGTTTCGGGGTTTGGAAGTGCGGTGGCACGCGGGTTGCAATGGATTAGGCAACAACGACCCAACAGGGTCACAACCTAACCTCTACCCGAGACACTACAATGAAAAACATCTTCACCTTCGCTCTTATCGCCTTCGCTTTCGTTTCAACCGCAACGGCACAGAGCAACGCTGCTAGCCAGCAAGTTTCAATCAACGTCGCTGAGATCGCAGTCATCTCCGTTCAAGGCACGATCAACATGACCATCGCTTCAGCAACTGCTGGACAGGCTCCTGACGCTGCGACTGCTTCTGCCACTTACGCTGTAACTACGAACGGCAAAAACCAGAAAATCTCAGCCAAACTAGATACGGCCATGCCAGTAGGTCTTTCACTCTTCGCTACGATGGCTGCTCCTTCTAAAGCATCTTCAAACGGTAAAGTGATGCTTTCAGACAAATCAGCTGACCTAGTAACCAAGATCTCAAACACGAACCAGAGCGGTTTGGCTCTTAGCTACGAAGCAGTTGCAACCGTAGACGCAACGCCAGACAACGTAAGCCGCACTGTCACCTACACGATTACGGCTAACTAA
>JABMOI010000222.1 GCA_013204185.1 bacterium
AGCTGCCGCCCCCGCTGCCGCCCGTTCCCGTTCCGACAAATGCATACGAAGCTTTGCCATCGACCCAATAGTCCCAGGGCCCGATTGGCACCTGCTCTTGGACACTCACATACTGACTCTTGTTATCCTGAATGACCGAATCAACCATCCGATTCATGCACCGACATTGCCCCCCTGTCTCAGAGCAAGATATCAGACTGGGTGCTGAGTATTGGTTTTGTCCTAAAACGTCAATCGAACAGCTACTTTCATCGCGGAGAGTGCCGTCGGCTTCACGTTCTTGTGCCCTCAGCACTTTCTGAATTCGCCCGTCAACCAGATTCTCTTCCGGAATGTCGAAAATCAAAAACGGTCCCGGCGCACCAGTTTGAGAAACATCCGTAATTTTGTATTCCCACCTATTTCCAAGCTCAAGTTTTGTAAACCGCGGATAAAGATGGGCAAGCGTATCTACGGGCTCGATGTATTGAGATCCGTAAGACCAGACTAACTGGCCATTAACGTCATATTTGGAAACGAACACGTCGTATTCGCCCGAAATGACTTGTTGATCGCCCACGTCGTTACCCATGGTTGCCGTCCCTAGGACCGTTCCCACGACCACCTTTTCACCGGAAGGCCCAAAGGATATGCCCCCACCTGTCGTGTATTTCCAATCTGGCCTAGGAGATTCCGAAACCAAACCGTCCAATGTGAATGAAGTCTGGTTTCCAGCCGTGTCATATTGAGAAAAGAACAACTGACTGACCGTATTTCCGTTCGCACTGCTCAATCCCCAACTTCCAAAAACAGTTAACTGTCCCTGCGAATCGATTGCCAACGAGTTGGCGTCATCATAAAAGGCGCCACCTATTGCGTTGGCCCACTGAATCTCCCCAGCGGCATTCATTTTGGTAACAAATGCGTCAAAGCTTCCAGCCGATTGCAGGACAATATTTTCGGAGGCATAAAAACTAATCTCAGGATTCTTAAAAACTCCGGTCATAAAGATGTTTTCTTCCGCATCCATGACAATCTGCCGAGGTAGAACTAAAGCATTTGATAGGTTTCGAGCCCACTCTGTTTGACCATTCAAATTGAAAAACGATAAGTACGCGGACCTTGAATGTTCTCCAGATAGAACCAGGGCACCAGATGCACCAGGAAACGACAGCAAATCCTCCATCTCGCCGCCAAGGTAGCAGCCAGCAGATGTTGCGATCGTTGTCGCTTTGTCCCAGTTCGATGAACCATGTTCTACCGAACGCATCCAGCGGACGCTTCCATCCGAACCAATCCTGTACAACCTGAGATACGTTTTTGTAATTCCAGCATATTCGCCTCGAAATGAAGCGCTGACGCATAGTTCATCATCTGCTGTGATGTCTAATGACGCATCGTATCCATCAACGAGATTGATTGTCCATGCGACCGTGCCGTCTGGAAGAAGTTTGACCAACCGATCGAGCTCACCCGCTTGTTGAGACTCAGAAATAACATAAAGGGCCCCTTGCGAATCGTGGGCTAGGGTTCTCCCAGGAAAGGAATTGCCACCATCAAATACCCACTGAACCAAACCGCTTGGATCTAGCCTCATCGTATAGCGTGATCCAAGTTTATGATCTCTAAACGTGTTTCCCGCGCCGCTACCAGTTACAAAGATGCTTTCATCACGCGAGACCAATACATCGTCTGCCGTATGGACTTGCGCGACAGCAGTTAGCGTGCCACCTAACAGCAGAGCCAATACGATGAATGAGAGAAAAACCCTCAAAATGGGATCGAGCAGATATTTCTGAGCGAGTAACAACTGGGTCAATTATAGCATTGCGGCAAGTGGGGAAGCGCTCGTTAGTGGTACACGGCAACTTAATCGCGAACCTATAGCCTGTTTCTATTCACTCCACAATTTTATTTGACCTGGCTGGGCGTAATCTGCCAGCTACTTTACTCTCCGTCGGAGGGAAGTACGGTCTGCGTTGCATCCAGCATATCGAGCTGCAAAACAGGTGCTGATCCACAACACCCATTAGACTCCCCATCGCCACCGGGTGCAATGTCTTTCAAACGATCCGGAGACATGGAATCCGTAATGAACAAGTTGGACGAACAAACACCCGTTTCTGGTAAAACCAACTCAACTCTGTCTGCAGCTTCTTGATCTCCGGCCAGAGCGGCGGCAATGGAGCGGACCTGCTCATACCCCGTCATCATGAGAAACGTGGGCGCCCTGCCATAGCTTTTTACACCCACAATGTAGAACCCCTCTTCATCGTGCCGTAATTCCTGCTCGCCGTGAGGCCGGACAGATCCACAGGAGTGAAAATTGGGATCGATCAAAGGGGCCAATTCAATTGCACTTTCCAAGGCTGGATGAACCGATAGACGAATCTCCCTCAAGAACGAGAAGTCCGGGCGTGAGCCCGTGCAGGCAATGATTTCATCGACTTCAAGCCACGGCTGAGTCTCGGACTCGGATGAAATACTTTCAACAACCAGTTTGTAAACTGTTCTTTAATGGAGCGGGTCCGAAACGAAGTGTGAATGACGAGCTTCCCGCTATCCACTAACTCATGCAACCGACGCCCCAGTGCTCCCCTTCCTGCAAGCGCATCGCTGTCTTCTCCACCGAAGTATTTTTCAGGGGTGGCAGCCCGGATACCCCAGTGCAATTCCGTATCCGGAAACTGTGTTTGCAGCAAAGCCAAATCCAGCAGCACGTTTGCAGCTGAGTGCCCGCTCCCAATAATTAGAATTTTCTTGGACTGAAAGCGAGCCCGGTCGCGCCCAATAACGTCCGGAATCCCATAAAAGACCTGATCCGATGCTGCGCGTTCACCTAGTGCCTCCACACCCGATGTGCCCAACGGATTGGGAGTATTCCAAGACCCCGTAGCGTCTATAACGGCCCTGGCTTCCAGTTCATCTTGATTCCCGTTGGCCGTTTCAAATCGGATAACAAAAGGGAGCTCGTTGCGACCGGATGTCTTTACCTTATCCACATTTTGGCGCGTCACAGACACGACTTTTGAGGACAGTTTGAGTGATCTCGAAATGGATGGCACAGCCGCCAATGGCTCGAGATACTGAGAGCGAAGTTCGTGCCCGAAAGGAACGTGTTCGGGATCAGGCCCGGTCCACCCTTCAGACTCCAGCAAGCGAACAGCTGCTGCGTCCATATTTTGCGACCATGGAGAAAACAGTCTGACATGATCCCACTGGCTAATATTATGGCCAACCGACTCCCCCATTTCAAAGATGATGGGGCGTAAGCCCTGCTCTAGGAGGTGTGCCGCTGCTGCCAGGCCAACAGGCCCGCCGCCGAGTATGGCAACAGGAAGATGTGCATTGGGGCTATCGGAAGGAATCAATTGAGACATGGTATAAACTGGGTTAGGATCGTTTTGTAACCCAGTAGTCGTTCGCTTAGAGGAAAAGACGCAAAGAAATTTTCAGCCCCTTGTCTTGTCCCTCTGAATCAACACCGCTTGTTGCGTTCCCGATACTCCACAACGTCCCCTTGCGAACCAAATTCGACGTCGCAACAATCGGTCAGTACCTTGCCCAGCAGCTTGCGAGCTCTCTGTACTCTTGACTTCGCCGCCGTATATGATATCCCCAGTTCCTCGGCTACTTGCGCCTGCGATTTACCCTCTATATCCGAAAGCCGAAGTGCGGACCCATATGTCTCCGGAAGGCGCTTGATCATGGGCTCGAGCCAAGACAACACTTCTTCATGCACGCCGTGTTCACCCTCGTACTCTTCCAGACTGATTTCCGATTCTACCACACCCAGACGGTCTTCATCTTCCTGATCAATCGAAGACTGAGAGGGCTTTCGGTACGTTGCCCGATAATGGTCCGCAATAGCCCGACGCGCAAGACCAAAGACCCAAGACTTGACCTTGTCTGCTTCCCTAATTGCCGCAGCCCCCGTGTGAATCCGAATAAAAATATCCTGCAGGATGTCCTCGACGTCCTCTGTTACCGAGACCCGACGGGCTACATAACCCGATAAAGCATCGCGAAACGCTGTCCACATGCCTGTCGTGGACAGTTCGCTTCCAGCGGCTTCAGGTGATGCGGATGTCACAGCGGATTCGTTTTGATTCAAAGGTTTTGGTGGAAGAGGTGACGTCTATTGGACAGTGCTATCATTCCATTCCAAATGTGGTGTTTGGAAGGTACAAAAAAACGCCCCATCCAATTAAGAATGAGGCGTTTTACCGGTTAAAACCGTGGAGCCAATGGGCGGACTCGAACCGCCGACCTGCTCATTACGAATAAGAGGTGATGACGGCGATAATGCATCAGAATAGCCGTTTTGGCCGATTTGGGTAAGTATACCC
>JABMOI010000223.1 GCA_013204185.1 bacterium
CCTTCAGACCATCCATGTACCCAAAAAAGACATTCAAATTCTTTTTAGCCCACTATGCCAAGCAGCGGAAGCTGTTTGATCGCAATTTCGACTGGAAAATTACAGGGCGATGGATGTTTTATTCGTCGTTGATTGGAGTTTTAGGAGCATTTGCAGCCATTTTGTTTTCTGACCTAGTCCACTTAATTGACACGGGAGCACTTCAAAAACTAGTCGGATATACAGCGCCTCATACGGGCGTGCCTCCAGATCCAGACCATGTTTTCAATTTGGACGAAGCCCTGAGTATGAATAGAAGGTGGTTGTTATTCGTGATTCCAGCCTTGGGTGGGTTGGCTTCGGGTTGGCTGGTCACTCGCTTTGCTCCCGAGGCTGAAGGGCACGGTACCGACGCCGTAATCAAGGCCTATCACCAACATAATGGTGAAATCCATCCACGGGTGGCTTGGGTTAAAACCCTAGCTTCGAGTTTGACCATTGGTACGGGTGGTAGTGCGGGTAAAGAAGGTCCGATCGCTCAAATTGCATCGGCAATCGGGTCCTTTGTCAGTCGAAAGTTGAAGTTACCGCCTCATGAAAGACGCCTGCTACTCATTGCAGGGGTAGCGGCCGGCGTCGGATCTATCTTTCAATCTCCTTTGGGCGGAGCTTTTTTCGCAGTAGAAGTCCTCTACCGCGAGGATATCGAGAGCGAGGGCATCATGCCTGCCATGATCGCTGCCATCACGGGATATTCCGTTTACAGTATGGTACGGGGAACTAGCACGGTGTTTTCGACACCTAAACTATCCTTTTTCGAACCCATAGAACTCGTCCCTCTCGTCCTTTTTGCCGTGATCTGTGCTGTGACGGGCATCTATTTTGCCAAAATGTTCTACGGCGTTCGGGGCTTTTTTGCCAAGATGAACATCCCCCCTGTAGCAAAACCTGCGTTGGGCGGATTTCTTGTCGGAGCGATTGCCTTCTTTTTCCCAGCCATTCTCGGATCCAGTTACGGATGGTTGCAGGAAGCTATTAATGGAAATTTGCCTGTCCTATTTATGCTCGTCCTTGTAATCGCCAAAATGGTTACCACTTCATTCACCATTGGATCAGGTGGATCTGGAGGCGTTTTTGCTCCTTCGCTTGTGATTGGGGGGATGTTGGGAGGTGTATTCGGGAACGTATTACAAAGCATAGCGCCCTCTCTGGTTCATCAACCGGAAGCGTTTGTGCTTATAGGCATGGCCAGCTTTTTCACCAGCGCTGCCAACGTGCCCATTGCCATGACCATCATGATTTCTGAAATGTCTGGCAGTTACACCCTCCTCATCCCACTCATTTTTTCGGGCGTTATCACGCATCTTCTGGCAAAAAAATGGAGCTTATACACCCAGCAGGTTCGAAACCACAACGAATCGCCCGCACATCGCCATCAATTATTGCCGGAATTGTTGGGGGACATTCAAGTTGGTACAATCATCAAACACCCGATCTATTATCACACCTTAGATCCAGACCACACCATTGAGGAAATTGAGAGCGTCTTTGCCCGCACGCGGGAAGTCATTCTTCCCGTTGTAACGTCAGAAGCAACGTCTACGAGCAGTGAAGAATATGGTGGACTGGTATTGCTTGATAACATCCAGCCCTATTTACAGGCCGACCCGGCCATTAGAGAATCCTTGGTGGCACGCCAACTTATGTCAGAATACGTTAGTGTAAGGCTTACAGACTCGCTCAACGAAGTCTTGAAGGTCTTTGAAGCCAACGAGTATCCCGAAATACCGGTGGTCGATGAGTCAGACACCATTGTTGGATTCATTCGACCGGGACAAGTTATTAGCGAATATCAGCGTTCACTCCTGCGCCGAAATCAATAAATAGACTTGTCCTTCTCTTCCGGATTGTTAATTTGGGATGACGCAATTTTCCTGCGGATGCCCTAGTTTTCTCTTGTCCCTATAGTCATTTCTTGGTGAGATTCAGCGTGCCCTACACTGGTAAGAAATACGTCGCGGTTGCGGGTAATATTGGAGCTGGAAAAAGTTCGTTGACCCGAATTTTGTCCGACTACTTCAAGTGGGAAGCCTACTTTGAACGAGTAGACGACAACCCATATCTATCTGATTTTTATGAAGATATGCTGCGCTGGTCCTTCAACCTTCAGGTCTTTTTTCTCTCCTCCCGTTTCGAGCACCAACGATCCATTGAAGATGTACCCCACAGTGTGGTACAGGATCGTTCTATTTACGAGGACGCAGAAATATTTGCCAAGAACCTCCACGAAATGGGTCTAATGTCTGGCCGGGACTTCGAAAATTACAACGCGCTGTTCGATACGATGACGTCGTATCTAAAGCCACCCGATTTACTAGTTTACCTCAAGGCTACAACGCCAACTCTTGTCAGTCATATTCAATCTAGAGGGCGTGAGTTCGAGACCACGATTCGCATCGAATATCTTGAGCGGCTGAACAAACATTACGAAGACTGGGTTACCCGCTACGATTTAGGTCCCAAAATTATCATCAACGTCGATGAACTGGATTTTGTCAATGTCCCACAAGATCAAGCTTTTATCGTATCTCAGATTGAAGCCAGACTTTACGGCCTATTTCCGGGTTAGCGTGGAATTTCCCCCTTCTTTTCGTCGAGCCGCCTGCATTCGACTGGGCTATTGCATCCTTCTAGTCGGGACGATGCTCACTTTACCGGTGCATGCTCAGTCCGTCAAGGCCGATTCTACCCGCCCAATTCTCCAGCCTGCGCTTTCACCGGTTGTGGAATTGGCCTGGGGCGACGGGACGTTTGGCCAAACATTTGGCGCGTCAGGATGGCCCGATGGTATTTCCCCTCTGGGCCGAGACCCCAATCGAGTCTCCATTCAAGTGGATGAGCTCTCTTTCAATGACCTCTTTACAGCTAGGCCGCGATTTGATCTGATTCCTGTGGCCTGGTTAACCTCGTTTTCCTCGCAGCCAGATCTCGGCTACCGGGGCGTTCTAGACTCCTTAAGCTTCGCCCAACCGTGGACGTTGGTCCGGTATGAATCCTCCGGAAATGGCTCTCAAGCTGTGCGCGTGCTGCACGTCCAAAACCGATTGGTGAACCTAGCCTCGAGCACATATCGGCTCCAGACTGCCTTTGGATATGGAGGAGAAGGTGCGCATGGTGAGTATGACGGGTCGAGACTGAAGCGAGCACGCGAAATTTCAGCTCGCATCGGTTTGTATGGAGCAAGGTGGAATGTTGAATTACTCGAGATTGGGCAGCGGCGTAGCGTAGGCGCACAGGCCGGCGTGATTCCCTTCAATGGCGCGACATATTCTTCTATCTATCAACGGCTTGGGGCTACGGTTGAGGATGAGAATGCGAGGCGTCGCACCCTTCGCAATGACCTTCTAATTCGGCTAGGCACGTCTGTTAACGGGTTTCGGCTCCGAGTTGCGGGAGTCTGGACGAAAGAAACCCTCGACTTCTTAAATGACGAAATAGCCGAAAAGGGAGTGATGAACCGGGTTGGAATGCAGGCTTTAGCTACAAAGTTCATAAGGACCCATCTCCTATCGCTGAGGCTCAAACTGGAAAACGAATCACTCAGCCAAGGAACTGTGTTTCCGGCAGATTTGTCGACTAAGCGCACCATCTATTCTGCGGAGTCATCTATAAAAGGAGCCAAAAAAGCGCTCTCATATCTTGGTTCGGCTGAATTGGGGACCACCCAAGGCGCCACTTGGTCTTCAATTCTCGGCAACGCGCGGGTAACCAAAGGCCCCTTTTCCGTCGAAATGACGCTGAATCGATCAAGTCGCATGTTGTCCTGGCACGAATTGAGAGGGTTCGGGGCGTTGCTCTCACGATCTCCCATCGACATTTCCCCGGTTGAACAATTCGCCTTCATTACACTTGGGTGGCGCTCGAAGCTATTTTCCGTTGACTGGACCGGCATGTTGACGCTCGACAAGGAGCTGTTAGTTACGCGTGAAGGGGAAAACTCAACGGTTGCTGCGGTCGAACATTTGGAGGGATCATCCTCCACAAGCGTTTCCAGCCTCGTCTTGGGATTCCGAACCCAGACTAAAAAAGGGTTATGGGCTAAAATTAACCCTGTGTTCAGATCGGCTACGACAGACGCGGCTTCGAACGTAGCCTTGGCTTGGAAGGCGTCTTTGCCATCAAGCTGGGCAACTGCTACCTTGGGCTGGAAGGCGACTCTTTTTAACAAAGACCTTGAACTGAATGCATATGCCAGGGCTCGGTATTGGAAAGGTATGGGTGGCTTGAGACTACACACTCCAACTGGCTTGCTGGTTCTTCCATTCGACATCTCAGAGCAGATAGAGTCCAACTGGCTCGTGGATTTTGTGGCCGAAGCGGGAGTGCGCGAGGCCACCATCTTTATTTCATTTGAGAATGCCTTTTCAGGGACTACCGCCCTCTTTGGCAATCTAATTGTGCCAGATTACCCGCTGCCTGAGCAACGAACGCGTTTTGGGGTGTACTGGCCAATTTCGAATTGAGGAGTGCATGCTGGCCGGGAAAATTGACCGGTGCCCGCTGAGCTGGGCAATTTGTACGTGACTAGCCCGCTGAGCCGGGCAAGTTGAACGTGACTATAACATTTTAACGATTTGCCGTATACGGCGTTATGGGCTCAAATCGACTACATACTCTTTCTCCCTACGAGCAACACGCCATCGAGGAGATTCGCTCGTGGAGAAACCCACCTTCAACGTGGTTTACCGCGGCCAGACAACAGGCGTCCAGCGCCTGGAATAGCGTTACCGACCTCGTCCACGAGATCCCAGGAGTGGATTGGACGATTGAAAATGTGGTGACCGGTTTGCTTGAGCTTACCAACGAAATCACCCAAGACTCGATTTGGACGGACGCGGTGATCAAAGATTTTCATTCTAGGGGACATAAAATTCGCACATTGGCGGATATTCATAGCCTCGATTTAGAGGCAGTCGACTCAGCCATGGATGGCCTGAATAAGAAATACATTGGATTAGCAGCGGTCGAGGGAGCAGCAACTGGAGTCGCTGGGGCAGCCGGAATTGTGCCGGACTTAGTCGCTTTAGTCTCCATAAACCTCAGAGCCTCCGGCGAATATGCAACCTACTGTGGTTTCGATATCTCACGCCCAGAGGAACGGCTCTACGCGCTTGAGCTACTTGACCGAGTTGCAGAGCCTTCCAATAACAAAAAGAATTTCACCATCTCTCCGGCGGTTAGAACCGTATCTCGAGTTGCCCGAAAAACGGGTTCGCAGGTCCTCGAGCAAGTTGGCATTGGTAACGCCTTTGAAGCAGTAGCTCGGCGTTTAGGGATCGCATTAACTGAAAAAAAACTGGCCCAAATGATACCTGTAACGGGGGCCTTTATTGGCGGCGGCCTAAACTATCTGTATACAGGCAATGTCTGTAAAACGGCCCATTTTCTGTACCGGGAGCGTTTTTTAGAAGTTAAGCACGGCAAAGGCATCACTGCCTAGCGTTAAGCAACGGGGTGCTACCACGATTTCTTCCCCGGAAAGGATGGGTTGGACGAGGCCGTCTTCTTCATTTTACACAGGAAAAATCCTTCCATTCGATTTGACGGCAAGATGCGACACGCATGGGATATGCGCGCATCCAGCGTTTTTTTGCGCCAAGTTAGCACAGCATCTGAACGTTCTGCTGCTGAGAAGTCGATGGGTTCTATTTCGATGCACTCTCCAAAACTGTTCAGGACGTAGTCAATAGCGCCTTCGTTTTCCTCTTGCGATAACGCACACGTTGAATAAACCAGCGTCCCACCGGGCTTTAGGGAATGAATAGCAGAAAAAAGAAGGCGCCGTTGCTTTCGAACCATTTCCTTGACCTTCGAGGGCGTCCAGTAGGAAAAGCTAGACGGGTCGTGAAGATCAAATCTGCCTTCACTGGAGCACGGGGCGTCGAGCAACACCCGATCAAAATACTCGGGGCGGTATTTCCAAACCTTCGTGCCATCTTGTAGAAACACCCGAACCGTCTCAGCACCATTCCGACTCAAATTTTCCTGCAACTTGAATTTCCGCTTTCTAACGAGTTCCACTGCAGCAATTTCGTCCTCTGTCGAGACCAGTCCCGCAATTTGAAGTGTTTTACTACCCGGAGCGGCAGCCAAATCCAAAATGGTCTGCCCCGGACTCACATCTAAAAACCGAACAGGTAATTGACTCGCAAGGCCCTGAACGTAAACGAATCCATTCAAGACAGCTTCGGATTCCAAGAGAACCGATCTGTTTTCTGGTTCAACCCACCCGGCATCTTCAAACATTGGATCAGCTGAAAAAGGAATATTTTCACTTCTCAACTGATTCCATCCCTCTTGAATTGAAATTTTTAGCGGGTTTATTCGAAACCAAGTTTGCCTTGGAGCATCATAGCCATGAAGAATTTCCTCCATCGTCTGTTCGCCGAAAAGAGCTGTATATCGATCAACAAATGCAGTTGGGAACGACTCTGGAAGAAACGGCTTCATATATTCTGATTTTAGGCAAGGCTTGAGCGCAGGTGGAGCAACATTAGGCAAAATAATCATTTAAGAGATTGCCCCTTTGGTGCGATATAAGTACTACAACACGCCGCTTGATCGTGCGTGGTTCTAATGCTCTTTTAAAGGGTGATATCCAATTTTTGCAGCAACAACTTCGAAATGAGTAATCACCAACACGACGACGATATAATCCGGTGTTCATTCTGTGGACGTACGGCACACGAGGTAACCTCCATGGTTGCCGGACCGGATGTTTATATCTGCGACCGCTGCATAAATGATGCCTCAGGTATTGTGAGTAGTGACGTTACCGCCGCTCCAAGGAATAAACCAACCTCTGCTACTGGATCTCGCCCTACTGGATCCAAGAGACGGCTCTCGCCTTTGGAAATGAAATCCGCACTCGATGAGTACGTAGTCGGGCAGGACCATGCAAAAAAGGCGCTCTCGGTTGCCGTTTACAACCACTATAAGCGAATTGATAGCTCTGAGTATTACAGTGAGTATCAAGACGTTGAACTTGAAAAATCTAACATCCTTCTCATCGGACCTACGGGAACTGGTAAGACGTTGCTAGCCAAGACGTTAGCCCGAATTTTAGACGTCCCTTTCTGTATTTCTGACGCCACTGCTTTGACCGAGGCCGGATATGTAGGGGAAGATGTAGAAAGCATTCTTGCTAACCTACTCCATGCTTCTGATTTCAATGTGGAACGTGCCGAACGCGGCATTATCTACATCGACGAAGTCGACAAAGTGGCCCGTAAATCGGACAATGCTTCTATCACAAGAGACGTCTCTGGTGAGGGTGTTCAACAGGCCTTGTTGAAAATACTGGAAGGAACCGTTGCCGGAGTCCCCCCTAAAGGAGGCCGAAAGCATCCTGAACAAAGCCTGATTAACATTGACACGTCGAACATCCTGTTTATCTGTGGTGGCGCTTTTGACGGCCTCAATGAAGTGATCGCAAGCCGCATTTCATCAAATTCCATCGGGTTTACGGCAGATGCCAAGAACAAAATGGACAAGTTCGATCCTGCCATTCTCCAACACGTAGAGCCCCACGATTTAGTTCGGTTCGGACTCATACCAGAATTAATTGGTCGATTGCCAGTGATTTCCGCCCTAGACAATTTGTCAGAGGATGCAATGCGGAATATTCTGTTGGAGCCCAAAAACGCTTTGTTGAAGCAGTACAAAAAGCTCTTCTCAATGGACGGAATGGACCTATCCTTCGATGAAGGAGCGGTTACCGCCATTGTCAAAAAAGCAAAATCACTTGGTACCGGAGCCCGAGGACTGCGCGCTGTTCTCGAAGATACCATGCTTGAGATCATGTTCGACATCCATTCGCACTCGAACATTGCTCACTGCATTATTACGCGTGAAACGGTTGAAAAGAAAGGTCAGCCCATCTTCGAACCTAAAAAAGCGTCTGCTTAATCGTTAGGACTTTGAGGCGACGAAGGTCGATCCCCAAATGGTAACCGGAGCCAGAAGCAGCAAGAAGGCTACATTGTACCACACGGGTAACAAGTCCCACGAGGATAGTTGTACCGGAATACCGGTCGCAAGAAGGGCAACTGCCAAAAATATGGTGTCTCTGCGGACCTTCACCTTAGAAACTTTGGCCGTCACAAACCCAGCACCGGCAGAAGCGATCACGCTTAGTACCAGGTAAACCAGAAGCGTTGACACATCAGTTGAATAGCCCGCGGCATCATGAGTAGATGCCATCGCGGCGCGAACACCTGCGCTTCCGCCCAGAAATACGACAGTCCAGGTGATGTAACCGGCAACTACCGCCACTATGCTCATTATCATAAATTTGCGTTTTGATTTCAGGTTGAGGTACTAGGACGCGACTTCAGAAGGGTCTGGCATCGCGATTCGCCACACAAATCATACTAAATCCTAGACCGAAGTTGCAAGTCGGCTTTTTTTCAACCGTCAGGAAGGCTAAGTTTAAGTAATGAAGATGCGCCTTAATCTGACTGGCTGGACCGCCCTCCCCCGATATTATATCAAGGGCATGGTCAAAGAGCTATACAATAACAATGTATTTCTCTGGGCTCAGGCCATTGCATTTAAGGTACTTGTCACGATTGTGCCGCTCATTCTGTTGGGCACGGGTCTGGCTGGAACATTGCTAAAGCGAGAGCGGCCCTTTCGATCTGTTGAGGGGCTCATTAGGGATTTCCTCCCGTCGTATCAGTCAGATCAGATCGTTTCGTTTTTGAGCCAACTTCAATCCGTGAGTGGAACGCTAACTTGGATTGGGGTTGCGGGTCTTACCGTTACCGCGGTGACCCTATTTACCACCCTCCGAACGGTTCTGGCCAACGTTTTTGCGGAAGAATGGCACGAACACCGAAGTCTTTTAGGTGGCTACTTGTTCGATTTCCGGATGGCCATTCAAGTAGGTCTCTTCTTTGTAGCATCTACCTCAATCACGCTAGCTCAACGCACTTTCAACACGCCTTCTATGGAGCGGTTGAATGAATGGGGATTGGATCCAGTTCTTTTACAGGAAGGGTTTCAGTCGGTGCTCGACTACTTCGGCGTGGTACTCCCCCTCCTGCTGAGTACGGCTATGTTTTTCCAACTCATTTATTTCACTCCATTGCCGCGCCCCCCATGGCGAAGTGCACTGTCTGGGGCCCTGTTTACAGCCATTTTGTGGGAGGCCGCTAAAATCGGATTCTCCGTGTATGCGACCAGTTTTGGAAGTTTCGAACAAACAGGATTGGCTGCCCTCGGCGATAGCTTCGTTATGGTTATCGTGATTGTTCTGTGGGCTTACTTTTCTGGGCTTGTTCTTACCATGGGAGCCATCACGACCCTGCTTCACGAGCGAAAGCACAGAAAACCGGAATTGATTCTTGCCGTGAACGGCTCTGAAATGGAAGTGGAATCTGCATCTGATACGGTGCAGGTCCGAGAACTAGATGAAGAGTAAGGATCTAGACGACCGATGAAGCATTTGCATACTATGTTTCGTCGATTTCTCCTCATAGCTCTTTTTCTTCTTCCGACGAGTCTCGTTGTTGGTCAGGAC
>JABMOI010000224.1 GCA_013204185.1 bacterium
GGATTGTCGGGCGTGCAAAATGACAACGACTTGCACCTTACGAACGTCGACCAAGTTGTGGAATTGGTAGCGCAAACCTTGTATCCCGAGATCAATCTGCACAAGATTTACGCAGAAACCTATCAGCGCGTCTTTTTAAATGGATTTCGCATCCCTGAGGCCAAGAAGGAGATCAGTGCTGCCATCAACAGGGGATCCCTAGTCGTCAACTATAGCGGCCATGGCGGACCAAACGGATTGGCGCAGGAAGAGATCTTTACAAAAGATGACGCGCTTGCGCTAACCAACAAGGATAAATTGGCCATCTTTATTACGGCTACATGTTCATTTGGGTGGTGGGACCTAGAAGAGTTTCAGAGCGGAGCCGAAGCGTTACTGCTAAACCCTAACGGTGGAGCCGTAGCCATGCTCACGACCGTTCGACTAGTCTATACTTCGGGTGGAACAACAACGCTCAATGCGGGCCTTAATCGCGAGATCAATAAGGCCATGTTTGAATTAGACGAAGATGGAAGGCCACGAAGGCTCGGTGATATTTTGGCCTTAACCAAAAATACGAATGTTGGGCTGCAGGGCAACAGTCGCAAGTTCAACCTATTGGGCGACCCGTCCATGAGAATTGGTTTACCCGAGCATAATGCGGTTGTGGAGCGCCTCAATTCTGTGCCCTTGCAATCCACCATTGGACAGATGAAGGCGCTAGAGCTAGTTAAGATTGAAGGCGAAATACGGAATCATTCGGGCGGCACCAACACCGCATTTAACGGCAATGTGGATGTGACGGTGTATGACGCAGAACGTCAGGTGCCCATTTTAGTGCGTTACTGGGGTCCCAATGACAGTTTTAGGCAGCGAGAAGAGTTGCTTTGGAGAGGTCAGGTCAAGGCCGTGAATGGGAAGTATGAGGCCGTTTTTGTGGTTCCGAAAGACATAAGTTACTCGAATGAACCAGGTCGTATTTCGGTCTATGCGAGCGACGTCAACGTTCATGCCATTGGGTATTCTGAGAATTTTATCGTGGGCGGGACAACATCTAACCTTCCTAACGATACAGCCGGCCCGGACCTTAGGGTGTATATAAACGATTCAACGTTCGTTTCGGGGCAAACCGTTACTGGAAATGCTGAACTGTTGGTTCGACTCTTTGACGAATCCGGCATGAATACTGTTGGCACGGGAGTGGGTCACGAGATGTTGATGACCCTCGATGGGGCCGACACGTCTGCAGAAGATATTGGAAGTGGATTCGTTGCTGAGCCCAATTCGTATCAGCGGGGAACGGTTCGTTGGCCACTTCCAGAGTTAGCACCTGGGAGGCATACACTATCCGTTCGCGCTTGGGACGTGTTAAATAATTCGTCCACAGCAGAAATTTCGTTTAATGTCGCGAATGATGAGGTACTAAACGTACTTAATGTGTATAACTATCCGAATCCTATGAATCGGGAAACCCGATTCGTGTTCGAACATAATCAGCCCCCTGGAACCTCGGCAGAGGTCCAAATTCGCATATATACGCTTAGCGGAAGACCGATACGAACAATAAACTCGGATGAAGCACTTCCTGGGGGGATCCTGACGAGCGGATCTTTACAGGTATTCTGGGACGGAAAGGACGATGATTTCGACCGACCGGCAACAGGAATCTATCTGTATCGTTTGAGAGTTGTAACAAACGGCTCAAATGGAGAGCGACATGTTAGCGAACACGTCGACAAACTAGCCATCATTAGATAACGCACTTAATTAACTACGGGACTTTTTGAGAAGACGGATACTAAAACACGTTATTATCAATCCAACTATGGAGTTTTACCGGGCGAGACTAATTGCCTTAGTCTGACGTACGGGAATTCTCTAAATTAAGTGCTTACGAAATGTACCTAGTAAATAGACACATCTCTCGCTCTCTTTCTTCCAATTCAATTATGCATCCTTTTATGCGTTCAGCTCTATTTCTTTTGGTTGCTGGCCTTCTATTGCCCGCTGTTGCTTCGGCTCAAGTTGGCGGATCGGCCGTGGTCTTTTTGAAGATTGAGCCTGACAGCCGCGCTTCCGGTATGGGAAATGCGGGAGTGGCCTTGGCCGATAACGCCAGTGCTATTTTCTGGAACCCAGCTGGTTTGGCTTTTCAAACCGGTACTGAGGCCGCGATTACGCACTCCACGTGGCTTCCTGAATTCAAAGCAGATCTTTTTTACGAATATCTGATTGCAAAACACCACGTCCCAGGATGGGGAACGTTTGGTGCTCATTTGACCTACTTGTTTTTGGGTCAACACGAAGGAAGAGATGCTCAGAACAATCCAACCGGCACGTTTAAATCATATGACCTCGCAACGGGGCTATCATATGGTGTTAAAGTAAACGAGCGTCTTGGAGTTGGAACCAGCCTTCGGTTCATTTACTCCAACTTGGCTCCTGGGCAAACCGTAGGAGCGCAGGAAACCAAAGCTGGCGTATCTACCGCATTCGATATTGCAGCCTTGTATCGCACTCGGAAGTTTTCCATGGGCGAAACGATGAAGGGTGAGTTCAGTGCAGGATTCAACTTGGCCAACATGGGCAACAAGATTCAGTATTCGGACAACGCACAAGCAGACCCTATTCCAACCAATATTCGCCTTGGATACGCGTTCAAGATGGAATTCGACGAATTCAACTCATTGACTTTGGTTACCGACTTCAACAAAGATCTGATTCATTATTCAGATTCTTCTTCTGCCGCAGATCCTTTTTACAAAGCAATTTTCAGTTCTTGGCAGCCAATTCAGGTCCGGACCAATGCCTTGGCAGACGGTGAAGCTCAATATGAATCGTTAAGTGTGTTGAGCCAGATGACAATTGGAACTGGGTTTGAATACTGGTACAACAACTTGTTCGCTCTTCGTGGTGGTTACTTCTACGAAAACCCGAACAACGGAAACCGTCAGTACATGACGTTGGGTGCTGGTGTTAGAGTGAATGTTATCGGGATCGATTTCTCGTATATCTACGCCGAACAAAATTCACCTCTGGCCAATACGATGCGGTTTTCCATGTTGGTTAACTTCAATAAGTAAGCCTTCCATGGAAGTCTTCGTTGTCGAAGTGACCAATGGGCGCTCCAGCAACACGTAGTTATCGTAGTTTCGGCTTAACCGGTTTCCCATGATCTTCCCTTCACTGTCTTGCGGACCTTCTGCATTCCGGAGGATGGTTGCCGTCTTGTTGTTCACGATGGGACTTACCTCCGTGGCAGCAGCTCAAGAAGTCAATGCACTTCAGAAACAGGCCCCTTCCGTCGTGAATGTGGTTGCGTTGATGGTTGAATTTCAACCTGACACAACGAGGTTTACTACTGGAAATGGCACGTTTTTTGGCCCACTATTTCCCGGTGTTGAGGAGCCTAGACTAGATAGGCTACCTCACAATGCGGCCTATTTTTCGGCGCATTTGGCCTTTCTGGAAAACTATATCAACAAGGTATCTGATGGACGAACGAAAGTTCAATCATTTGTTTTGCCTGAAGTCGTGCGCGTTTCTCAAAAAATGGGTGCTTACAGCCCAACAGGGGTAAACGCGGATAGTGACGTTGAGCTCAGAAAACTTGGCAATTTGGTCGAAGAAGCATGGACAACGGCGCAGCAACAAGGCATCCAGCTTCCTTCCGGCGTTACGCCTGAGAACACAGCCTTTGTGCTATTTCATGCTGGTGTTGGACGCGATATTGAGTTAATTGGGACTACGCTAGATAAGACACCAGAGGACCTACCATCTCTTTTTCTTAGCGAAGAAGCGCTGTCTAGGTTGGGAGTGAATCCGGTTCAGGTAGATGGCATATCCATCCGGCATTCTTTAATCATTCCGCGAACGGAGTCACGGCTGGGCTACGACTTCCTGGCTGATGAGCCGTTTTTGGTTGAATTGTCTATAAATGGCCTGATTGCAGCTAGTTTTTTGAACTATCTAGGGGTACCCGACCTGTTCAATACACAAACTGGTGAAAGCGCAATTGGTCCATTTGATGTAATGGATGCACTGGGGATTTTTGCGTTTGGAGGTCTATTCCCTCCGGAGCCGTCTGCATGGACTAAGTCCTTTTTAGGTTGGGCCGACGTTACAACGTATCGAGATGCACATGATGTAGACGTCTCGTTGACGTACACAGGGCATTCATCGCTGAGCGAAGCAGCTAGGGTAGAAATCTCTGACGCAGAGTACTTTTTGGTTGAAAACAGGCATCGGGACCCCGAAAACGACGGTGTTCACCTAAAAGTGTGGCGAGATGGGAGTATTGAAGATGTCCATTTCCCTAATGCCGATCAGGGTTTCAACGACGTAACGATCTCTGGATTTGAAGGTGGGGTTGTGGTCGATGTGGATCAGTTTGATTTTGCGCTACCTGGTGGGGATGATGAATTTGGTAACCCGCTGGTAGGTGGCTTACTCATTTGGCACGTGGACGAGAATCGAATACTGGGTTCTATTGGCGCCAACCGAGTTAATGTCGATCCAAATGCACGTGGGTTAGACCTTGAAGAAGCGGACAGTGCTCAGGACATCGGCTTTTCCTCAAACGGTGGATTTTTCGGTCCCCAGTTTGAGCTTGGTTCTCCATTTGACTTTTGGTTTGAGTCGAATCCAGTAAGAGTTCGGACATCTACTGGGCAGGATTTACAATTGTACACGA
>JABMOI010000225.1 GCA_013204185.1 bacterium
CAGGCGATAGCCACAACGTAGCAGGCGATAGCCACAACGTAGCAGGCGATAGCCACAACTAGCCCACCCAAATCCAGTTATACGAGAGCGGGGCTGCAATCTTCGATTGCAGCCCCGCTTGTTTTATTCGAATGCCGAGACGAGGGTGAGAGTGAGACTCGGAACTACCACTCTTCGATCGCTTGGATTACGGCAGAGACAATTTCGTCTTCTGGTACAGTGCGCAGGATCACTCCTTTCTTAAATAGATGCGCACGCCCCCGCCCAAGAGATACCCCGAGATCTGCGCCGGCGGCCTCGCCTGGGCCATTCACCGCACAGCCCATGAGGGCAACGTTCAGATCCTTGTCAAATTTGCGTTTCTTAACGGCTTCCTCTACTTCCTGAACAATCGAGAAGAGATCGCCCGTAAGTCTACCACAGGTGGGACATGCAATAATATTGACGCCTGGCCGGCCCAACCGCAGCGATTTTAGGATCTGATGTCCGGCTTCTACTTCATGGACAGAGTCTGCGGCCAACGACACTCGAATCGTGTCGCCAATGCCTTCGGCCAGCAGCGCTCCAATACCAATCGCACTTTTGATCGTGCCAGTCGATAGAGAACCAGACTCAGTCACGCCAAGGTGAAGTGGGTAATGAGTTCGATCTGCCAGAAGCTTATAAGCCTGGATCATGTAGTACACATCCGAGTGCTTGACGGAAATGATAACATCGTCAAAATCGCACGCGTTGCATATGTCAACATGGCGCATGGCGCTTTCATACAGGGCTTCTGGTTGCGGATAGCCGTATTTGTCTAAAATGTCTTTTTCGAGGGACCCCGAATTGACACCAATTCGAATTGGAATCCCTGCGTCTTTGGCAGCTTCTAGTACTTCCGCTTCCCATTCATGCTTTCCGATATTGCCGGGGTTAAGTCTAACTTTGGCAACTTTCGCTTTGATCGCTTTTAGCGCATACTTGTGATTGAAATGAATATCAGCAACGATCGGAACGGTTGCTCCTGCTACAATTTCGTGCAAGGCGTCAGCGTCCTCGGGACGTGGAACTGCAACACGAACAATGTCAGCCCCAGCTTCAACCAACCCTGCTATTTCCTTCAGCGTCTTTTCCACATCGTGCGTTTTCGAAGTGGTCATCGATTGCACAGAAATCGGTGAACCACCACCAACAGCGACGCTTCCGACGTGAACTAGTTTGGATACTCTACGAGGTCTTTCCATTAAAACATTGGTTGATTTTGTGCTGACAATCAGGGAGATCCCGACGCTCTTTCGTCTGCTTCCACCCCATCTTCAACACTAACTCTAAGAAGGAAGGCGAACGGTCATTTCGCGCTTAAACGAATGAAATCTTATTTGTGCCTCACTACGCCTCCCCAACCCAACACTTCTCCACGAATTGTTAAAACGGGCAAGTCCATCATCCAACAAACGTGACCAAATCCTAGTTGCTTTCTCCACTCTCCTTTAAGAGCGCTTCTTTCTCCGCTTTTGAAAGCGAGTCGTAACCTGTCGCACTAATTTTGTCTAGAATCGAGTCTATATCATGGGAAACCGCCTTGGTAGTCCCCTTTTTATCTACGTTCATCTGATAAATACGGGCTGGACTTCCGGACGCGGAATCACGGCCGCCGGCGGTCTTGTTTCGTCGACTTAGCCAGTCTTCCATGCGATGCAGCAGGCCACCGCCATTTCCACTCCTAGACACCGCGAGACCGTTTTGAAAGAACACATCAGCCCAAGATGTCGGATTCACTCCACTGATCAACAGTTTTCCGGTAAGGAAGCCTGCCAAAACGCCCCCAAGATGCGCTGATACCGAAGTGCCGCCCGCGGACAAAAACAGAATATCAAGAGCGATAAACCCAATAACGACGTGTATCAGTCGAACAACTCCAATAAACATGAGCCCGATTCGATGTTCTGGTTGATGAATGGCAACCATAGTCATAATGGCCAGGACCGCTCCGGAGGCTCCGTGTACTATTCCTCCAAATACGCCAACCGAAGGGAATATAAAGTGAAGCAAGACCGTCATGAGGGCTCCCCCAACCGCACCGAACATGTAAATTCCTAACAAGCGTCCCGGTCCATACAGCGTTTCATAATCCCGGCCAATCCAAACCATCCACATCATATTAAAACCGACATGGAGTAATCCTCCCAATCCCGGTTCGAGATGTAAAAATGAGTAGGTGACGAGTTGCCAGGGCTGGAAAACAATATCTGGCAAGGTGGGATTCAGCGCCAAGTGTTGCAGCACAAATAGCTGAGTTGGCTCAAAGTGGATGAAGATCACTTGCCAAAGGAGGTACACAACAACGTTAATTGAAAGCAATATTCTTATTGCTTTCGGCTGCGTGTAATACCAGAGCTTGAATTGATGCATGAAAAATGCCTAACTGCTATCCTTCATCCAAAATGATGAAAACGAGACCCACCGGGTATACCTCGGTGAATACCACGGTTACCAATACATCCGTTTTTCCGGCTTCCAAGGCAATTTTCCGCGCCAGTATTGAATAAGCAAGAAGCCAAATAACATGCCTCCGAGGTGGGCGAAATGCGCGACCGTGCTAGATCCAGCGACACCTGCATACAATTCAATTAGACCGTACCCAATAACAAACCATTTTGCCTTGACAGGAAACAGGAAGTATAAGTAGATCGGCTGATCTGGAAACATCATCCCAAAGGCCAAAAGTAGACCAAATACACCGCCCGATGCGCCAATTGTTGGGTACCACCCTCCTCCTGTAGATGCCACGATCAGTTGCAAAACCGCGGCGCCAATCACGCAAACGAAATAAAAGACGGCAAATCGTTGAGAGCCCCACGTGTTTTCGACCTGAACACCAAACATCCACAAAGCAAACATATTGAACAGCAGATGAGAAAAATTCCCATGTAAAAAGGAATAGCTGATCAACTGCCATGGTAAAAATTGCCCCAAAGGAATCGGTGCGTCCCCGATTGGCCACAGACCAAACCAATAAATCAGCACGCTATTAGTATCGGGAACGAGCTGAGCTAAGAATAGCAATCCGTTCAGAATGAGCAGATTTTTAATTACCGGAGGAAAAACGGCAAACTGAGTGGGAGGCTGATAGGTGCCTTGGTACATATTTACTAATCCTGATGGGCATTTATTGCTGGGTCGAAATACCGAGTTCCAACATTTTAGTTCTCGACTCGATCAAATTGCTGAAGACACGGTGGGCATAGTTTGGCACAAGTCTTTGGCGTACATACGGGATGTGCCTGACATTAGTGTCACTTTGATGTGGAAATCATCAGTTTGTTGTTGCGTTGAATTTCACGTAGCGCATTTCTCTTGAATTAATGGCATAATCCCCTCAGTTTGATTATTTAGTCCATGAATTGAAGCAAAAGGGATGATTCCTGACGTACTCCTTATAAACGCAGATCAGTCAATTTCCTCGCCTAGAAGTGGAAGTTTGCCAATGATACCGTCCGACCCGCCAAGTGTGGGCCGTATGGATAGCGAACGGACAAATGAAAGAATTGAATTCATATCGAGTACAATGCTAAGCGAGGATGTAAGGGCATGGCCTATTTGGAACCATGTTGACCGCTGGGTTTCGCCTGGTAAAAACTGGAAAACCCGAAAAACCCAGAACCAGAGGAATACCGGGGGCGATCAGAATACCCAGAACCAGAGGAATACTGGGGGCGAACCCAATTCCCAGAACCATCGGAAGGCTCTCGACCAGCAACCGTCGTTTGGGGTTGCTACACATCATTTAGTGCCATTTCGGGCCGAATTACAGCCTAACACGAGCGATGAGAGTGGAGTTGACACCGCATCTCGAATAGTTCAGGGCGTAGAACTTGGGCCGAATGCCGTCTTAAAACTTGAAGATCGCGTCGTTCCCGAGGTCTGGAGGAACGACCCATCACTTGCGCCTTGGGTTGAATGGAATGCACAGTGGAATAATTCTGACTATCAGCATCAGGGCCCTATAAACAGCCCCCCAATTTCCAATGGCTCTACACTAAGCCCAGCCCTGCTTCGTCCGCATTATCCGTTAGCTTTGCCGGGCCCGGCGCAACAGCAGGCGCAACAGCAGGCGCCACAGCAGGTTCAGGCGCCACGGCAGGCGCCGCAACCTGTACCCGTAGCTTACGATGGCGCACCAACAGCCAGAGATCTTGCAGCTTGGAATGAAGCTCCGCAGCCAAAAAAGGTCTCAGCGCCACCCAACGCGGTCCTTTTGCTACCCGAACCCGAATCCGTAGCACGAAGGAAAAGAAGTCTACTTGTCAGAACCTTGCAAGTGGGATCTATCCTCATTTTAATCGCGACGCTCGTTGCCTGTGGGATGGCCTATCAATTCATTCAAGAACAGGTTGCTGAACTGCCCATTCTTCCGGCGAATCCATCTTCATTGTTATCCGAATCTTCAGTGATCTTGGCGTCAGATGGCTCGGTACTAGGGCCTGTATTTGGAGAAAGAAGAACGTGGGTTGATCTCGAGGAAATTGCACCCGTTGCCATCCAGGCGCTGTTGGCTGCTGAAGACCATCGGTATTTCGAGCACCAAGGCGTCGATTATAAAAGATTAGTTGGGGCTGCATGGAATACGTTCACAGGCTCCCCAGAAGGCGCATCAACGATT
Source organism: bacterium (assembly GCA_013204185.1). Taxonomy (GTDB): domain Bacteria; phylum Bacteroidota; class Rhodothermia; order Rhodothermales; family UBA10348; genus UBA10348. Next base: position 4,646 of record JABMOI010000225.1, read on the forward strand.
ACGATGCAGCTGGTTCGAAACTACTACCCTTCCGTTAAGAACACTTCGATGGCTGAGCGAAAAACCCGGGAGATATTGATGTCTAGGCGCATCTCCAAGAAGTTCTCGAAGGAAGAAACGCTCGAATTGTATTTCAACACGGTGGCATTTGGATCCAATAGTTTCGGTATCGAGGCGGCTTCCAAACGGTTCTTTTCCGCCAAAGCGTCTGATTTAACGCTATCGCAGGCCTCCCTATTAGTCGGAATATTAAAAGGGCCTTCCAAATACAACCCGTTTTCGAATGTCAGCGAAGCAAAGAGCCGTCGCAACCTAGTTATTAACCGGATGAGCTCATTGGGGATGATTTCCACAGAGGAAGCTGACGCCGCGTTAAAGGCGCCATTGGGATTGCTACCTTCGATTTATGAACCGTCAGAGTCGATAGCTCCACATTTTGTCGATTATGTTCGCAAGGTGGCGGACGAATGGGCTGCCAAAAACGGGTATGATTTAAAGGCGGATGGATTGACCATTCGCACAACGTTAGATCCCACGTTGCAGTCCGCTGCCTTAGCTGCCGTTGAGCGGCAAACCCAAGTCCTCCAAAACATTATTCTAAGCGAATTTGGAGCAGCTGGATCATACGCTAATAATATATTTTGGCGCTCGAGGCGGTCCATCGAGAACGATCTGCTTCGAAAAGAAGATGCGTATCGAACACTTCTCAGATCAGGAAAATCTGACACGGCAGTGCTAGATGCACTTCGTTCCGACCCAGCTTTCGTCGATGATGTTAGGAAAGCAGCTGAACAAATCGAAGCCGGATTTGTGGCGATAGATCCACATTCGGGACAGGTAAAGGCTTGGGTAGGAGGCCGAGACTATAGAGTCGATCAATTTGATAAAGTGGGAACGGCGGCTCGTCAGCCCGGATCTGTTTTTAAACCGTTTTTGTACGCAGCGGCACTTGATGCCGGATTTTCACCCTATTATTTAGTCGAGGATCGACTTAAAACATTTGTGACCAACACACGGGGTGAACGGTGGACCCCTACAAACTCAGGTGGCGGCGCCAGCGGAAGGTTGGTTACGATGCGCCAAGGCTTGGCTTGGTCGAAGAATACCGTTTCCGCCCATCTGGTATCTCGTATTGGGCCACAACGAGTTATCGACCTTGCTCGTAAAATGGGTGTTACGTCTCCCATGCTTCCTGTGCCCTCCATTGCTTTAGGGACGAGTGAAACGACGCTACTCGAAATGGCGCATTCGTATGCGACCTTCGCGGACTACGGTATGTACCACAACCTATCTGTCATTTCATCGATTGAGAACAGAAATGGGGAGGTAATAGCTACATTTCCTTCTGAACCTAAGCGAGCTCTGAGTGCTCAAACCGCGTACACGATGATCGATATGCTCAGAGATGTGGTCGATGGTGGGACAGGAAATTATGTACGTACGCGTTTTGGAGTCAAAGGCGATTTTGCTGGAAAAACCGGAACGACTCAAAATAATGCTGATGGCTGGTTCTTGGCGATGCACCCAGATTTGGTGGTCGGGGCATGGGTCGGATTTAATGATCAGCGTATTGCGTTTCAATCCAACTATTGGGGTCAAGGAGGCCACAATGCGCTGTTATTGGTGGGCGATTTCCTTCGTCAGACAACAAAAGGACCTGGAGCGTATTTGAAAAGTTCTTCGTTTAAACCGCCATCAGGTTATCGTTATCCGCCCAAACCTGTATATTCGCGACCAACGCCCGAGGCCAATGCGAAGCCGGACTTGCCAAGTATTCCCGCAAGCCGACTTTCTCCTCGAGGTGCTGGAAGACTCCCATTGTTACCGACTGGAAAGAGCAACTAGTGATTCTTATCGTTTCAGACCTTCATCTTGGAAAGGGTCCGCCATCAGCGGATGGGGCCGATAAAGTTTCGCTCACCCGCTCGGTAAACGACCATCAAAGCCTTGCCGATCTGTTGGAATGCGTACGGTCAATGGGCCCCGAATTGAACGAAGTCGTTTTTCTGGGCGATACCTTCGATGCCTTTATTGAGTACAAAAGTAGCATTCCAGATTCGGTCACAAAATGGACCCGAGCGGCGGCTGAAATTCAACAAATGAAGGTCAAGGTTAGCTTTTTTGCGGGTAATCATGATCGGTGGCATGGGAATTACATTCGGGAAACACTTAGCATTGACGTTCGCCGGGAACCGCAGATTGTAAAGGCAGGGGACAAACGTATTTGGATGGAACACGGAGACTCGGCCGCCCCTAACTCTGGCCTAGTCCGATTCATTCGTCACGTATCGGATCAGCCCTGGGCCCTCGTTCTGTATAAATTGGTTCTCCCATTTGGCTTAGGGCAACAATTGGCTGCGTTTGTCTCCCGGAACTTCTCGAATTTCGAACCGAACCCCAAGACCATCCTAGGCCTTAAAACGTATGCTTTTGGCTTACTCAGGAAAGAACGCGTGGACTTGGTCGTTATGGGGCACTGTCACAACGCGTCATTGGATAAAATGGCGCCATTGGATAAAATGGCGCCATTGGACAGAATGCGAACTGATTCATCGGAAAACTCCCTCTACGCAAACACAGGCGACTGGTATGAAAGTCGCACATTCGTGCTAATTTCCGACTCTGTTCAGTTGTGCCGCTGGACCTCCAAAGGGATGTCAGTATTACAACAAGAGATTTTTTAAGGACGCACAACATTTTAGTTGGTGTTGGCGTTTGATTGCTTATCAGCACCCAACCGATTGACCTATGTCTGAGCGGTCTTACTCCGACGAAGAGCTTCAAAACTACTTCAACAACAGGAAATCCCGTAGCGATACCAAGGGCTCCAAATTTCCTATCTACGGTTTTTGGAAAAAGCGCCTAGGCGATGAACGTAAGGTCCAGGCCGCGTCGTTCCTGTCTTATATCGCAGTGGCTCTGATCGCTGTTAGTGTCCTGATTGGCGGCTACTTCCTCTCGCTGATCGATGAACTCCCTCCGCTAACGGAGATTGAAAATCCAGAATTTCAACTAGCCACGATTGCCTACACGGCCGATGGCAAGGAGTTGGCTCGCTTCGCTCGCCAAAACAGATCCTGGGTTACGTACGACAATATTAGCCCACACGTAATCAATGCTCTCTGGGCCACAGAAGATCATCGTTTTTACGATCACTGGGGTTTGGACATTTTTCGCACGATATCGTCAGTTGGACAAACGGTCCTGGCTAAGCTATATATTCCTGGCTTTGACACCCAGGGTGGGTCGACTATTTCTCAGCAGCTGGCCAGAAACCTCTACAATACTCGGATTGGCCGAGAGCAAACGGTTGGACGAAAGCTGAAAGAAATGGTGACCGCTGTTCAATTGGAACGTCGGTACACCAAGGCTGAAATTTTGGAAATGTACCTGAATACGGTCGAGTTTGGAGGTAATTCATTCGGAATCGAGGCGGGTGCGAGGACATTTTTCGGCAAGGCACCTTTCGATTTGAATGAATCAGAAAGTGCTATGATGGTAGGAATGCTCAAGGGCACTACATTTTACAACCCCGTTAGAAACCCCGAGAGAGCACGCCAACGCCGAAACGTAGTTTTGTCTCAAATGATTAAGCGAGACCTCCTTGATCCTGCGTATCTAGAAGAGCACCGCGCAGATTCCGTGGGAGCCGTATTCCTCTCCTCAGCCATCACTCAGAGTTTGGCGCCGCATTTTGCTGAAGCCGTCAGAAAAGAGCTTGTCCGTTGGTCGGATCAGAACGGCATGGATATCTATGACGATGGCCTGATTGTGTACACGACCCTCGATTCCCGCATGCAGGCCATGGCGCAAATTGCAGTTAACAAGGTTCTTCCTTGCTTAGAGGCCGTCGCAGATTGGGAATGGAGTGAAAAAGGCACGGAAACACGCGTATTAAGCGAATCCGCTTGCGTCTACCTCGATGAAGACATTGATCCATGGTCTGCGTTTTGGAAGCAACAACCAACGTTACTTCGAAATGCGGTTAAAAATTCAGACCGCTATCGCAGAGAAGTGGGACGAGGCGCAAACCGGGACGATTTGCTTGGGCAACTGATGGCTGACCCTGCCTATATGGATTCCATTAAGGCTGAGAAAACTAGACTCGAGACCGGTTTTGTTGCCATGGACCCTCAAACTGGGTTTATAAAGGCCTGGATTGGTGGGAGGCAGTTGGACAAAGATTGGTATGATCACGTATCCATTGCGGAGCGTCAGGCTGGTTCTACGTTCAAGCCCTTTGTTTACACCGCGGCCATTGATCTTGGGTACGATCCGTACATGACGCTAGTGGACGATTCGGTTCGGATCATTGATGGATCGGGCAATGTTTGGAGTCCTGGAAACTTTGGAGATATGTCAGGCCTCCCGATGACCTTGAAAGAGGGGCTTGCTCAGTCAAAAAACACGATTTCTGCTCAGCTTATTGAATTGATCGGGCCATATCAGGCAGCTTTTTATGCTCGGAGAATGGGAATATCGACACCCCTGATGGAAGTCCCGTCCCTTGCGTTGGGTACAAGCGATGTAAAGCTGTTAGAAATGACCTCTGCATACAGCACCTTTGCAAACGGAGGGCTACTCTACAAGCCTACTCTGATCTGGCGAATCGAAGATCGGATGGGAAACCTGTTGTATGAGGCCCAGTCATCTCCTAGAGAAGCACTTTCCGAGGCCACAGCCTACACAATGGCAGACATGCTTCGGGCCGTGATTAGAAGTCCCCAAGGATCCGGAATTCAGATGCGTTATGCTTACAATTTGGGCGACTATGACATTGCTGGGAAAACCGGAACGACGCAAAATGCTGCGGATACCTGGTTTATGTTGATCCATCCAGATCTTGTTGTTGGAAACTGGATTGGCTTCAACGACCCTGCTTTCACGTTTCGGACTAGACATTGGGGCCAAGGGGCCAGAACCGCTCTGCATGTCGTAGGACGTTTTATGCGTCAGGTCGCAGATTCACCGGACAACTTAATTTCTAAGGACAGTCGTTTTCCAACTCCCAACAGATTTTTCGATGCGGAGGAAAACGCAGGGCCAGCTGATAGCCTAGTGGCCAAAGACAGGCGGAACCGGCTCGACTGGTAACGCAGCGGATGCCCGAGTTATAGCCCGGTCAAAGTCCAGCGTCTGAAGCTCCAATCCAATACGCATAGCTCGGCCACCGCTGCTTGAGCTTTGCGAAAGCAGCGGTGGCCGTTTCTTTAGATTTAAAGACGCCAAAAACCGAAGAACCGGATCCGGACATCAACGAAAAAACGGCTCCAGCATCGTAAATAGCCTCTTTTAAGCCTGATATGCTAGGGTACTTGGCAAATACACTTTCTTCAAAATCGTTGGTGATGGCATCCTTCCACGATTCGATAGGAAGTCGATCAACCAAGGACCGAAGGTCTGATTCTCTTTTTTCGTTCGGTATGATGTGCCGAAATGCATCCGGTGTACTCACGCGTTCATCTGGGACCGCTACAACCATCCAGGTGCCTTCAAGCTGACTCGGAAAGGCCATCTCTTCAAGCACTTCTCCCCTGCCTAGTCCGTACGCAGTTGGGGCAGACAAGAAAAATGGCACGTCGGAGCCGAGTTCAGCTGCCACTTTATGGAGCATTTCAGGACTGAGAGTCGGCAGCGCTTCATTTCGCTCCATCGCACGCAGTACCGAGGCCGCATCACTCGACCCACCACCCATTCCAGCGCCGAAAGGAATGTTTTTTTCAAGATGAAGTCTCAGGGTTGGATGAGGTGCTTTGGGAGTAATGAGCTGAGTGCCAACCGCTATTTCCGAAGAAGCCCTGATGTAGGCCTTTGCAGCTCGGATGCACAAATTGGAGTCGTCTACCGGCAAACTGGGATTTGACGAGGTCATTGCAACGACAGGTGATGCATCCTCAATTACACGAACAGATAAATCAAACGTAAACGTCAATTCATCTTTCCATCCAATTCGAAGAAACACGGTTTCAAGATCGTGAAATCCATCGTCCCGTTTTCGGAGCACCCTCAGGCCGAGATTAATTTTGGCAAATGCCGGTAGTGTAAAGCTGTTCAAATGTGCTTTTAGTTGATTGCGAAGCCGCGCGCTTTAACGTAGTTTAACGCAAAATAGATCATTTCTTTCGTTAGCTCCTATCGGTACTCGCCGGAAAAACCTTCGCTGCCTATTTTGCACCCGCTACCAACTCTTGTTCTCGTTTGAACCTTTCTGTAGCCAGATTATTCGATGCCCTCTACTCTACGAATCTCGTCCTATTCGAGTACGTGTCTCCATCGAGCAGCTGATAATTCGCGTGAGATCTTTTAATATGTTCAAATCCAATTTTTCAATGCGGAAAGCCACTCGGCTCACTGCAGCGATCCTGCTGTGTCTTGTTTTGCAATCGGCAGGGTCTGTTGAGGTCCACGCCCAGAAGGCGAGTAACTCCCCTGCATCTCTGTTAGAACAGGCGGGAAGCAATCCATTAATGCTGCTTAGGCAGCGCCTTTCCCAAGGTGGAATGGCCGCCTCCGCGATTCCATTAGAAGGAGCAGTTGATCCCGATACGTACGTAGTGGGCCCAGGAGACAGCTTTTCCATTTCGATTTCTGGGCAAGATGCCACAGGCACGCCCGTTGTGGTTGCCGTTGATGGACGCATTATTTTACCCGAGGCAGGAGCCGTCATGGTGGGCGGATTGACGCTAAGTATGGCCAGAAACAGCATGCTCCGTGCACTATCTACCTCCTATTCAAACGCCGATTTAGAAGTCTCCTTGGTTCAGAGCCGCCAATTTTATGTTCATGTAGCTGGAGCGGTGTCCCGGCCGGGACGGTATCTAGCCCTGCCGGTTGCGCGCGTATCAAGTGTATTAGAATTTGCTTTTGCGGACACGTCGTCGTCAGCTATTTCCCAAACCGTCTTCCGGCCGTCCCTTCGAAACATCGAATTGATCCACAAGGACGGATCTAAACAAGCGGTAGATTTGATCCGGTATTTCGCTTCGGGGGATTTAGAATCCAATCCCTTCCTTACAGACGGCGATATTATCAGCGTTCCATCCAGCGATCCAGATTTTGCCAGCATATCAGTGGGAGGCTACATTCCCTATCCTGGTCCATTTGAATTCAAGCCAGGTGACACGCTTTTTGATTTAATTGCTCTTTCGGGTGGCTTACCTGATAACAAAAATGTGTCCGGAGTTCGGGTTCACCGCATAACGGATGGAAAGATTGAAACCTTTTCATTCACACCCGCGGATGCCATCGGTGATCAAGGTCAGCAGTTCAAACTGAGAGCGCTGGATGTTATTTCTGTGTCTCAGCCCGATGAGCAGCACGGTTTGGTCCATATTGAAGGACACGTTCAATTTCCGGGTTCGTATCCTATAGTCTCAGGTTTAACAACCCTTCAGGATGTTGTGGAAGCTGCGGGAGGCCCTAAGTCTGATGCACTATTGCGGGGCGCTTACATCGAACGCAGATCCTTGCCGAAGCTCTCGCAGGGGTCAGGAGCCGGCCGCTATCAAGGCCAAGACCTACTCAAACAAGCCTTGAGTGCCGATAGCTCGGCCTTTCTTCAGCAACTCCGCCTCACGGATATGAGCTTTTTAAGTCGTTCGTATTTCGCACTTGAATCGCGTCTCCAACATCGCGTTTCGGTGAATCTTTCAGACGCTTTGTCTACAGAAGGAAAACCTGTATTGCTGGAAGCCAATGATCGGATTGTGATTCCAAAAGACGTCCGTTCTGTGTATGTGGTAGGTCAGGTCAAACAGCCAGGATATGTTGCGGTCGAAGCTGGCATGACAATAGATTACTACATCGCTGCAGCTGGTGGGCTCTCAGATTTTGCTGATCGAGTGTTCGTGGTTAACCCGGCAAATGGCACCTATTTTGATGCGCCTGGGGGTGAAGTGTTTTCTGGAGACGTGATCTTTGTTGACCGCTCAGAGGCCTTTGCCCTTGACTCTGGTCAAGAGCGCTTGATCTTGGAGAGACAAAATCAGGCCATTGAGGAACAACGTATCAGATCGGATGCTCGATTTAGAACCATCCAAACCATTTTGCAAGGCGTTGGGACGGTTGCATCTACTGTGATTCTCATCATCAGCCTAAGACGTTAATCACCATGACAGATAAAAACACTTCCAACACGGAAATCGAAGAATCCTCCGAAGGGAATTGGTGGCAGTTACTCGGCATTTTGTATGCTGGGAGGCGTTTTATCATCCAAGTGACAGCGGGAATGGCCGTTGTTTCGGTGGTAATTAGTCTACTTCTCCCCAACTGGTATAAGGCCAGTTCTCGGTTGCTCTTGTCTGAATCTTCGGGAGGAGGCATTGCCAGTGCCTTGCTAGGTGACCTCGGCTCGGCAGCAAAGTCACTTTTAGGCGGCAGCGGTGGAGACTACGTCCGATACCTGGCTATTTTGAACAGCCGAAGCGTACAGACGCAAATCATAGAAGAATTTGATCTGATCAACGTCTATGATTATGCCGACAGCGATTTCCCCATTGATCTGACCCTAAAAAGTTTAGCAGACAATGTTGAGTTTGTGATTGATGACGAATTTGACTTCTTGTCGGTTGAAGTGCTGGACCGAGATGCCCAGCGCGCTGCAGACATGTCGAATGCGTATGTGAAGCTGCTCGATGAGGTCAACAACAAGCTAACAACTCAGACCGCCGGTAACTTTCGCGAGTACGTTGAGTCGAGATACCTTAAGGCCCAAGAGGACAGAGCCAACATGCTGGACTCTCTGGCCGACTTTCAACGCAAGTATGGCGTAGTCGACTTAGAAGCTCAGACCGAAGCCTATTTCGGTCAATTGGCTGAACTTCGAGCGAGCACGTTGCAGTATGAGATTCAACTCGATGCGCTCAAAGCACAGTTTGGCGAGAACAACAAGCAAGTTCAAACCATGCAGACCTTTGTGGATGCAGCCGACAAATCTTTTCAAGGCGCATTGGAAGGCCGCGAAATAGTGATGCCGGTCTCACGCGAACAGGCACCTGAAATGGTTCGCCAATACCTAAACCTCACGATGGAACGCATGATTCAGGAAAAAATCCTGGAATTTGTTGCCCCTATGTTAGAGCAGGCTAGGTTTGAAGAAGAACGAAAGGTCGAAGCACTTCAAGTAGTCGATGCAGCCGTCAAACCGTACAAAAAGGCCAAGCCCAAGCGCATGATTATCGTTATTGCCGCCACGCTTTCAGCCTTTATACTGGCCATCATCTTTTTATTGGTCATGGACTGGTGGCGCCGCAACAGCGCCTCTTTTGCAGCCCGACTCAGAGCTTCATCGGAACGATAGCTGACCTTGAATAACGCGGGACTTATACCAACCACGGGCCCCTCCGATCGCTGGCTTTTTGGCTGGGGAGCAGCCATTATTTATGGCGCGTTCGGTCTGGGCCTGCTACTGGTGGTCCTGATCACATGGAAAGTGGACTGGGTCCTTCCCTTTATTCCAGTCCTTCTATTGGGAGGAGTTGGAATGTGGTGGCTGTTCCAGCGGCCTTTGTTGAACCTGGCCGTTGTATTGACCTCTTTTGTGCTCATTGCAGACTTTGAGGAAGGCATCCAGATAACAGAAGTGTTCTATGGCCTGTATTACATCGGTTTCCTCACTCATTGGTTCTTCAAACGTCTTTTTTTGGATAAAAGAGCGGTTTTTGAGCGCCCAGAGGAAAAAGCGATTTGGGTTTTTCTCATTCTTGTGACGCTTTCATTTCCATTAACACTTCTTTTTGGCGGCCCTTTCAAGATGTGGCTCGGCGAGTGGCTCTCTCTGTCGATGCTCGGCTTTTATTTTCCTGTAAAGGAGGCTATCGAGAAGCATGACAACGCCCTAAAGGTCCTGATTTGGGTTATTTCGCTGATTGGCTTGTTTGTTTTAGCGCGCAATATGTTGAATTATATGAGCGCAATTAACGACGCAGAGCAAGCTTGGGAAATTGCCAAAGGCCGAGCTGTTACAAACGAAGGCTTATTGATGGTGCCGGCGTTTTTCATGCTCTCACTCTATCTGTTTGCTAAGGACTGGACAAAGCGGCTTTTGTATGCGGGCTTTTTTATGGCCTTTTTCGGAGGCCTCATCCTGACTCAAAGCCGTGGTTATTGGGTAGCGTTCTTATTTGGCGCAGGAATCATGTTTTTGATGATCCCTTCCAAACAGAAGGCAAGGCTACTTTCTACGGGCATTGTCACTGGGATGGTCGTTTTTGGACTTGCAGCACTGCTATTTGGAGACTTTTTCCTTCTCGTCGTGACGGGGTTGGTAGAACGATTTACTTCGATTGGAAGCGCGACCACAAAAGACCTGTCGCTCGTGAATCGATTTATTGAAACAGGCGCTGTTTGGGAGCATGTGAAATCGAACCCGATTTTAGGTCATGGAATGGGTGTGTCGTATCGGTTTTATGATATTACTTGGGAGTTTACCGACTCAAAACCGTTCATCCATAATGGGTATATAGCGTTGTGGTACAAGTTTGGGATTTGGGGAACGCCGTTGATTTTGTGGTTCCTTGGAGCCATCATTTATCGAGCCAAGGTCCTGTTTAATCATCGAGTGAACAATCCGTACATGGGCACAGCCGCCATCGCAATATTCGCGGCTTTTATGGCTTTTTCAGTGTCAGCGAATACATCCAATCCGTTTTATATAAACGACACCATGTTCATATTTTCAGTTATGGCAGGGATAATTGGTGGAGGCTATTCATTACAAAAGCAGCACGCTAAATCGAGTAGCGTCGCTTCCTAACAGCATGATGCCATGAACCTCGTTGTACTGGATCTATACCACCGCGGCCATCATCGATCCTATATCGAAATGTTGTGCCGTTTCTGGGTGGAATCGGAAAGGACTGGCACACTCACGGTTTTAGTAAACGGCTCTTTTGTACAAGCACATCCTCAGTTCAAATCTTGGATCGAGGCGAACGAGAGTCGCGGATTGCGGCTTAAAACGCTGCCTGAGTCGTGTGAAATTGCAAACAGCGCAGGAATTCGAGGGCTGGCTTTGGCTGACAAGGCGCATGAAAAAGCGCTAGTCGAGGCGCTTCTATTAAGTCCAGATCACATTTTGTGCATGTTCCTGGACCACGCACAGCTAGCCGTTCGGCGCTTGGATAGGTTGTTGAACGGCGTTTCCGTTTCCGGAATCTTATTCAGACCAACGCTCCATGAACCTGCTTCATCCATTAAATCACGTTTAACGAGGTTTCGGAAGCGCTTTATCCTGAAAAGGGCCGTTCAGAGCCGGTGTTTTCATTCGCTCTTTTCGTTAGACCCGGCTGCAGTTGATTCAGTTAACAGCCTGACTTCTCGTAGCGTGGCGTGCTGGCTACCAGATGGTACTGACTTCGAAGGGGCCGATGTTGCTCCAGCAGAACTTAGGACTGAGCTTGGTATTGATGCGGAGAAAAAAGTGTTCTTGCTTTTTGGCGCGTTGAGTGCTCACAAGGGAGTATTTGTGACGCTGGCAGCGCTTGAACATATCAACCCAACGGAAGCTCGGCATATCACGTTGGTTTTGGCCGGCAAAATAGAACCAAGCGAAAGAGAATCGATTGTTGACCTTGTTGAGCGCGCGCAGCAAGTATGCCAAGTGGTTCATGTCGATGGGTTCGTGACTGAAGCGCGAATGACCGCGCTATTTGACATGTCTGACGTCGTGCTAGCGCCCTATCAATACCATGTCGGATCCAGTGGAGTGCTGATACGGGCGGCGCAGGCAGCCAAGCCGGTCATTGGAAGTGACTTTGGCATGGTGGGCCGTAATATTGAGCAGTACCAGCTTGGTATCTCGGTGGATTCTACTTCGGCCCAAGAGATCGGTAAGGGGATTGAAACGACGCTGGAGTCTGAGTGGGCAGATTCAGAGGGTACGCAGCGCGAGTTTGTTGAAATGAATTCGAGTACCCGTTTCGCCCAATGTATTTTTGATCGGTTGGGGTAAGATTAGCTCAGTTGTTGGATCATGATCTCAACTGACCTTGACCAAGAATGCTGCTTAGCTGCTTCATACAGGGCGTTTCGCTGGTTCGTTGAAATGCCGGCTTCCATAGTTTGTTGAATTGCATCGGCCCACGCCTCTGGGTTGTCCGAGACAAGGCTGGGAGGCACGATTAACTCTGTAGGAGGAGCGACCGCCGATGTGGCTAAAAATGGCACACCGTGAGCCAAGGTGCCAATCAGCTTTAATTTGGACCCAGTCGAGTATTCAAACGGCAAAAAGGCGAAATCAGACCGTTCGAATAATGCTCGCAAGGCCTCATCTGAGACGTTTGCCTGAAGGCTCCAGTTATTTCGCTGGCAGAGATCCATAACGATTTGGGATGGATTGCTCCCAGCAACAATGACATTAAGCGGGATCCTTTTCGACAAAACGGGAGCAAAAACCGTTTCAAAGTGCTGTAACGCGTCTCCATTCATCTTAATGCCCAGCGACCCCACAAAGAGGAGTGTCGCTTTGAGGGATCCAGGGGAGGTAGCTGGCACCGGAGCTTCTGGAATATCGGCCCCAATGGGCACAACGATGGATTCTGAGTCTGGTAGAAGCTGCGCATATCCTTGTTTATCCTTTTCAGATACATGCGCGTAGATGACCCCTGGCCGTTCCTCGTTGAACCAGTTTCGAAGAAAGCTGAGGGAAGTGGAAGCAACTAGCCTGCTGATTGCGTTTCCGGCTGCGTTCTTTAGGTTCTCAAACCAGACAAACTCATCGTTGTGCGTCAGTAGAACAACTAACTGACTAGGGTTCACGTGTGGCTTTAAGGCGTCGTACGATACGATGTAGCTCCCAATCAGTGTCCCGTAGCTAGCCGAGCGTAGAGCGCTCTCTATTGCACTGCAAAAACGCGGCGTAATAAATTTCTCTTTAAAGTAGTGTGACCGAAAAACGACCGTTCTAAGGGCTGCAATCGCTCTAGACCGCATGGAATAGCCATGAGGATGGCGATGCTCAATTTTTCCTGACGAATAGCGCCTCGTTTCGCCCGACCCAACGATATCCACGAAAGGAACTATGTGGGATAATTCCATTGCCGTTCTGTCCGCTAAGATATCCGCCCCGTTGCGGGTTGGATACACCAAGTGTGGCGCAGCGATAAGAACTGGTTGATTTGTAAGGAATTGGGGCATCGAAGGGGTTAACTAACTAGTTCAACAATATACTTCTTGAACCCGTTTCGAACCGCCCATAAACCCAATCTGGACGCCAAACGTCGCTCACCGATTAAATCTGTAAGATTACAGCTTCTTGAAAACGACCATAAACTGATCCTCCGCCGAGATCCAGATGGGCGGCGTGTCGGCGAGTTCTGGATTCGCTTGAATGTCCACTCCTCCCATGCCCCGCTGCCTGAGTTTTTTGAAGAGACTCGGCAGGATCCGATAGATCATATTTTTGGCAGCTTCAGCCAATCGCAACGGCACACTCCGATTTTGCTCATGCGAAAACGTGTGGATACGTTCAACGTTTAGGCCCAGATCATGGGAAATCTTTCGGCACCACGCTGGACTAATAAAACTCAGATGCTCAGCCAGCGCGCAGTACCAATATCTTGAACCCATTAATTTCCACGACGGTGCGTCCACATTGCCCGTGCTAATCATGATTAGGCCGCCGGGCCGGACGAGCTGAGTTAACGATTTGAGAAATGCGGATGGATCAGTCAAATGTTCAATGACATCGAACGAAACGACAGCGTCGTACGTCCCGATCCCTTCAACATGGTCGGCATCGGACCCAACCATTTCAATTCCATGACCCTTGGCCCTAAGGGCAGCTTCAACATTAAGTTCAACACCGTACGGTACCCAATCTGAGCTTGACTCAACAACATAACGAAGGAAACCGCCGTCAAAACACCCCACATCTAGTAGTTTGCCGGAAAGCTGACTTTCAGAAAGGACTTTCTTTGCAAGTGTCCAGTCAGGACGTTTTTCTGGATCGTAGGTCCAAACCGCAGCCTCCGCTTGCTGATACAGTCTGTTTAGGTCCTCTTTCGACAAGCACGGGTGTTTAAACGCCAGGCGGCAGTTTTTACACCGATACAACGACCCCCCGGGGATTCTCTCCTCTAATGTTCGCCCTGCGAACTGGTATCCCTCGGGGATCGCACCCACGTGTACTAGATGGTTATCACCGCAACTGGGACACGCTACATCGTTGGGGGCCATGGTAACAATAGGGTCGTGTTAGAAAAAAAAAACCTGAAATTCGGAAGTGTAAAGTAATCACTGACTACCTAAATAAAACACATTTGAATGCACGTGCGGGCGAGACCTAACTGCTTCCTTTTGTGCATTCCTGTTACGTTTGTAACAGTCTTGGCGCCTCAAACGTAGTGGATACAATTCGAATAAATGGCAACCTGGCCCTTTCGATTCTTTTATTTGACGGATATCAATCGATATGAAACGACTATTTACCGCATTCGCCTTTGGAGCGCTTTTTTGCCTCCCTACAATCGTTTCGGGTCAAGAACGATCCGAGTCCACTATCCCTGCTGAATATGAGTCTGTGGTCAGCACGGTGCAACGTGTGGTCAGTCTGCTGAGCGATGTAACCCAACGCCATGCAGCAGATCCTATTTCCGACCAAATCCTGTCGATCAGCGATCGTCTCACGATGTCCGGACCTGTCACTGGTGGCTTCCGGGTGGATTCAGCCTCAGACGCGGACTTGATTCGGATTCTGCGTGACGTCCAGCGTGAGCTAGAGAGTATTTCTAGATCGTTGGAGCGACGTGGCGAGGACGACCTAGCCGACCGGATGAACGATGTGCTAGAAGATTTGGACAAAGCCATTGCAGAAGCGGGGGACGATGTTCGAATCCGCCGTAGTTCAAAGGACAAGTACGAAATCAGCTCAAGAAAGAATAAAGTACGCATCACAACCACTGACGATGATTGGTGGGATAGCGATGACGAGTGGACCGAGGACGAGGACAAGTCTGACCGCGGACGATGGAAACGAGACTGGAAACCCCGCCGAGTTAGCGTACCACACGGCAATGCAACCTTTGCAGGTGAGTTTACACAGAGATGGCCTTATCGCGAATACGGACTATACCGTAACATTCCTGCTGTTCGGTACAACAGGGTCGAAGGGTTCTTTCTGGGCATCCAAAGGGACCCATTGGAATGGGATCGCAATGACCGAGGCCGAATCTACGGCCAGGTGGGATATGGATTCGGAATGGAAGATTGGCGCTACGAAATAGGTGCCGAAACCCGATTTGGTTCTCGCGAACGAAATAACAATTTTGACGTCAAGATTGGGGGTTCCTACCACTTGAATACGAGCACGAACGATGTGTGGAAGTCAAGTTGGGCAGAAAATTCAGCAGCTGCCTTCTTCTTTGAGCACGACTTCTTCGATTACTATCAGACTGAAGGCTGGAGCGCTTATTTGGTAAGCCGCATTACGCCCTATGCACAACTGAGCGTGGGATACCGGGCAGACCAGTATTCATCGATGGTTAAAACGGCTTCCTGGTCCCTATTTGGCAACAATGATTTCAGACCAAATCCTGGGATTAATGAAGGCGATATGCGATCTATGGTTTTCGCTCTAGAAGGCGGGAAAGTGAAGTCGTTCAACGACAAACCAAGCGGAGCTGCCTTCAGGCTAGAAGCCGAAGTCGGTCAGGGTATGGGTGGCGACTTTGACTTCTCCAGATACGTCGGTGATGTTCGTAGCTATACTCAACTCACCAAAGACACGGGCCTAAGCCTGCGCTTACGAGGAGGCTTCACAGAAGGCACGGTGCCTCTTCAGAAAGCCTTTACCATTGGCGGAGTCGGCTCGGTGAGGTCCTACAACCAAAATGTGTTCTTGGGATCACGGATGCTCTTGGCTAATGCTGAGCTGGCACTCTACGAACCAGAAATATTGAACGGAATCTTGAACGACTTGGCCATTTTGGGTCTATTTGATGCCGGATGGACAAATTCGGGAGGTAACAACTCATTTTCTTTTGATGATGTCATTCCTGCTGCCGGGTTTGGAATTGCGTTTGATGACCGCGCTTTCCGCCTAGAAGTTGCATGGCCTCTAAAGGATATGGGTACAGGCATGGATCCTGCCATTTGGCTTCGCATTGCCCCAACGTTTTAGCATTCGTTTTAGCACTTGATTTAATTGGGGTACCAAAAAAGAGGCGGGGGCGCTATGCGCCCCCGCCTCTTCCCGTTTCAGGACTTTTCCCTATCAACTACAAAACGAAGCCTTACTCCACTCCTCCAGTATATTTCTTCAAGAAAGGAGCAGCAAGAAGTGCTATGATGCCCGCGCCTCCAGCAAAGGTCGCAACCTGCAAGAACAACGGATGAAAGCCAGAGCCAACATCACCGGCGGCAAGACCTGCAATCAGGTTACCTAGGGCAGCTCCAACGAACCATACTCCCATCATTTGCCCAACTCTATTAGCTGGTGCAAGTTTGGTTACTGAGGACATTCCCACTGGCGAAATACATAGTTCTCCACAGGTATGGAAGAAGTACGTAACCACGAGCCAGGCCGGAGATACCAGTTCTCCTTGGTCAGCGTAAAAAGCCCCCCATGCCAACACAAAAAATCCAACAGAAAGCCCGAAAAGTCCAAGGGCAAACTTATATAAGAATGACGGATGTTTGTTGACTTTGGACAAAAAGAGCCATAACCACGCAAACACAGGCGCCATAATGATGATGAACGTAGAGTTGACCGACTGGAACCAAGATGCAGGCATCTCCCAACCGAACATGACCCGATCCACACCTTGAGCGCCAAACAAGTTCATCGAGGACCCAGCTTGTTCAAATCCGGCCCAAAAAATGGCGATCAGGAGAAACAGCCAAAAAATGATACCGAAACGCTTTTTTTCTATCGTAGTGTGCTTGCTGAATCCAATCAGGTAAACAAAAAAGGCACCCACAACAAAAAGAATCGAACCACCCAGAGTGGCCGCTATTTGTTGAAGAGTCACATCGATCACGCCGCTGCTTACTAAGTATGCGAACAACGCAATCAGGGCCGCAACCCCTGCAGTGATCATGTAAAACTTACGTTCTTTCTCTTTACGTCCTTCGTATTCCATGGCTAACCCAATGTTGCCCATGTGTTTATAGCCAGCACGGAATTGAATAAGCCCAGCGACCATTCCGATTCCGGCGAGGGAAAAACCGTAATGCCAATTAATGCCTTCACCAAAGTAACCGCATAGAAGAGGCCCCAGGAACGCGCCAAGGTTGATCCCCATGTAATAGATGGAGAAGCCAGCATCTCGACGAGCACCGCCTTCGGGATAGAGTTCACCAACAGCTGTTGAGACGTTTGGTTTTAGTAAACCAGTACCGATAACGATCAGAATAAGGCCACCAAAGAACGTTTCATCCGAAGGAATAGCCATACTAAAATGGCCCGCCGCGATAATACATCCACCTATAAAAATGGCCTTTCGTTGGCCCCAAATATTATCGGCGACCCAACCACCCGGCAATGTTGTGAGATAAACCAGCGCGGTATACAGCCCATAAATGGCAGCTGCAGTCATTGCGTCCAACCCCATTCCAGGGTTTTCCGAGATTGTGGTTGCTGTCAAAAATAGAATGAGCAATCCGCGCATTCCGTAATAACTAAACCGTTCCCACATCTCAGTGAAAAACAGGGTGGCGAGTCCACGAGGGTGTCCAAAGAAGGATTTCCCGAGCGGAGGGGCAATTTGATTCATTTCATCAATACCATCTGGTGAGTAGGAATGGTCAGTTTACCATTACGGTCCCGACGAAAAGCCGAGTAGATTCCGAGAAGATAGCGAAATGAAGGTTTGCTATCTAAACCAATTTTTCAGCCTTCCACTTAAAATTGCACCCTATATTTATTCATTCCCTCTTTTTACACAGCCTAGATCACGTTTATCGGGTTTTTTATGTCCGTTTCGCAATTTCAAGTAGATACTCACGGCCATCGCACGCACACCTGTGGCGAACTCAGAACCGAGCATATCGGTCAAACTGCCGTGCTTAAAGGATGGGTGGATACCCGTCGCGATTTAGGTGGGCTCATTTTTGTGGACCTAAGGGATCGCTACGGCATCACGCAGATTGTTTTCAACCCGCAGGACAACCCAGAAACAGCAAAGTTAGCCGAATCACTTCGATTTGAATTTGTGATCTCCGTCAAAGGGAAAGTGGTAGGCCGAGAAGTTGAGGCCAAAAACACGGAATTAGCGACCGCATCCATCGAATTGGAAGCACAGGACATGCTCATTCTCAACACGTCAGAGCCATTGCCCTTTATGGTTTCGACGCATGAAGGTAAACAGTCCAATGCATCGGATGACCTTCGGCTAAAGTATCGCTACCTAGATCTAAGACGGACGGAGCTCAAAGAAAACGTGATGCTGCGTCACCGCGTGTACCAGTCGGTGCGTCGATTTTATGACGGCGAACAGTTCGTCGAAGTGGAAACTCCTGTGCTAATGAAGTCCACACCTGAGGGCGCGCGCGATTACCTGGTCCCAAGCCGGGTTCATGCTGGGAAGTTTTTCGCCCTTCCGCAATCCCCGCAGACCTACAAGCAGATCTTGATGGTTGCTGGGTTTGACCGCTATTTCCAGATTGTTAAATGTTTTAGAGACGAAGACCTCAGAGCGGACCGTCAACCTGAATTCACTCAGATTGATGTTGAAATGACCTTCGCTACAGAGGATTTGATCTATAAGACGGCCGAGGGAATGATTTCCGCCATTTGGAAAGATGTGAAAGGTGTTGACCTAGAGCTACCCTTTCCGCGCATGTCCTACGATTCAGCGATTCGGAAATACGGTTCGGACAAACCAGACCTGCGTTTCGAAATGGAATTGCATGATGTGACCAGCGTCTTCGCTGGCTCGGGCTTTAAAGTCTTTGATTCCATCGCGGACGATGGCGGAGCGGTCGTTGCGATGGTGGTCCCAGGATGGGGCGACACCGGCCGCGGCAAGCTCGATAAATTAGACAAAGACATTGTGCGCCATAAGCTTAAAGGCGGCGGGCTCTTTCATTTCCGATTGCCTTCAGACGGCACCGGCATTCAGTCTAGCGTGAAGGAGGAAGCCCTACCTCTTTCGTTTGTTCAAAAGGCTATCGACCAGACCGGAGCGTCTACTGGAGACCTTGTTTTAGTAATCGCAGGTCCTTCTCCCAAAGTATTTGAGCAAATGGGCTCGCTTCGATTGCACGTGGCCACTGAAATGGGGCTTATTTCGGACAACGCTAACGGGCCGTGGAAATTTCTATGGGTCACCGATTTCCCACTTCTTGAATACGACGAAGAAGCAGGACGTTTTCATGCTATGCATCACCCCTTTACTTCCCCAGCAGCAGCCGATATGGCAAAATTAGGTACTGACCCAGGCGCTGTCAGGGCTCAGGCATATGACATTGTCCTAAACGGTAGTGAAATTGGCGGCGGGTCCATCCGTATTCACAGGGCCGATGTGCAACAGATGATGTTTGATGCACTTGGCATTGGCAAAGAAGAAGCTCAAACTCGTTTCGGGTTCTTGCTCGACGCGTTCAAATACGGCGCTCCTCCGCACGGCGGAATCGCGTTTGGATTGGACCGCATTGTGATGCTGTTAACCGGTGCATCTTCGCTAAGGGATGTGATTGTGTTTCCAAAAACTCAATCCGCCCAAGAGCCAATGGTTCAATCTCCTGACGTGGTAGACGATCATCAATTGGCAGATTTGCATATCCAGCTCATTAAGAAAGACAAGCCGTCTGCTTAAGCAGTTGAAAAGTATGCCTGAAGTTCCTGGATGGATTGATTGGGAGATGTGGGACGGGGCGATTGCCCTCAAAGGCATGACCATTGACCGACCTGCCCGATCGGCGCATCCCTCCTACCCCGACATCATCTATCCAATTGACTATGGATATGTGAACGACTCTATTTCCGTTGATGGAGAAGAGTTGGATGTGTTTGTAGGATCTGCCTCCAATGGATTGGTGGCGGCTATCTTTACTTCAGACATCCGAAAGGGCGATCAAGAATGCAAGCTGATTTACAATTGTAGCCCAGAAGAAATTTATTTAGTGAACGGATTTATTAACTATGATACGTCGTTAATGAATGGACGGTTGTTACTGCGTCGGCCAATGAAAGCACTTTGGACGCTCTGATATCATTGATTTTGGGCTTTTACTGAGTCCGATTGTCTTAATTTCGTCCCGTTTTATATCGGTGCAGATTGTATAATCTCACCGAACCTTCAAACCGAATGGTTTGGAGTAGACGGGTAGGATTTCGTAGTTTTCTGTTCTGTGCCTGCGCGCCTCACAATTAATTTTGTTTAGCGCTCAAATTGATCCCGTAGCTCAGCTGGCAGAGCATCTGACTTTTAATCAGAGGGTCCCTGGTTCGAGCCCAGGCGGGATCACACGTTTTCCCCGAAAACCAATGGCATCAAAGGTTTTTGTAGAAATCGGGGTTGTCCTCGGATAACCGGCTGCCTTTATCGGCTGCACCACCTGCCCAGGTGGCGAAATTGGTAGACGCGCCACCTTGAGGGGGTGGTGCTCGAAAGGGCATGCTGGTTCGAGTCCAGTCCTGGGCACACATATGATATTCAGTGACTTCCACTGAGCTTAAAAAACGCTCTTCACCTAATGTGGAGGGCGTTTTTTGCATTTATCGAGATCCGTTGATTTTCATTATTACATAGTTTTCCTTAACCTATTTCCTAACCTACTTTCTTTTAAGTACTACTTGGTTAGGAACATGGCAACGGTTAATGCGACGCTAAAATCTTGGCAATCTGACAGAAATGGTAAGCATTTAGTAATGCTGCGAATTGAAGCTTCCGGTCGGACTAAGTATGTCAGCCTCGGTATTAAAGTCCGAAAGTCGCAGTGGAATACAAAAAAAGGTGAAGTACGGTCTGGATATCCGCACACTGATGTCCTCAATGACACCATCCGGAAAAAGCTTCATGCTGCAGAAGATATCCTTCTCAGAATGCTCCGCGATGAAGACTTGATTACTGTCGATACCTTAAAAACAGCAATTTCTTCCGGCTCCTCTCCAACGGACTTTTGGACCTTTGCTGATACTTGGCTTGATGAAAAACACCGAAGAGGTCAGATATACTACTGGAGGCGCGCCAGAGCGGTCCTGCGAAAGTTTGAAGCCAGCGCAAGCCGTCCCTTACCCTGGAAGGCCTTCACTGTACGCCTTTTAAAGAAGTTCGACTTATACATGGTGGAAGTGCTAGGCAATAGTGGTAACACGCGCTCAACGGCACTCAAGGTGCTTCAAACCATTGTAAACGAAGCCATTCGTGAAGGACAGATTCCGCCGAACGATAATCCGTTTGCGCTCTTTAGAATGCCCGAGTCTGAACCTGTCGAGAGGGCCAAGCTTACCTCTGAAGAACTCGCAAGAATGGAGGCCCTTGATCTCGATGCTGACTCCTGGGAATGCGTTGCACGGGACATGTACTTGCTCTCCTTCTTCGTCCGGGGCATTCGTTTTGGAGACGCTGTTCGCCTCCAGTGGAAAAACATCTCCGAGGGACGCATATCAATCAAGACTGGCAAAACAGGAGAATTTGTGTCCACTCCCGTCACTGATCAGATCCATACCATTCTAGATCGATGCGGTAGGACGGACAACCAGGAAGAGTTTGTTTTTCTTCCACTGAAGGGAGTCTTATTTGAAAGTGGTGAACACGAGGTATCGGTCGTTTCATCGATCAACGCGAGGATCAACAAACACCTCAAGGTGGTAGCCAAACTCGCAGGGATTGAGAAAAGTGTCAGCTTCCACACATCACGCCACAGCTTTTCGCATCAGGCTTACAAAAGCGGAGTCAGCATGAAAGTTATACAGGGCGCGCTCAAACACAGCAAAGCTTCTACCACGGATACCTACCTGCGGTCTCTGGATAATGAAAACCTAGACGACGAATTAGCAAAGGTCTACGATCGTAGCACCACAGATAAAAAGAGGACCAACAATGACTGACTCTATTCTTTCTCGCATCATCGTGGGGAATTCCGTTTCCGGTGCATCGGGGTACTGGTACGATAAAGCTGGGCGCTTTTGGAATGAGTACCGAAAGCGAATTGAAGGAATCACCGGTAAGCAAGAGATGACGTTGGTTCTGAAAGACCAACTTCAGGAAGAAAAACGGTGTAAAGAGAAGTATTGGTCTTCAAAGCAGAGACTGATTTTAATCCAAAAAATTATCCATTCAGGAAATGAGTTAAAGGCAAGTTTTGGTGGGGGATCCTTTATTGGATATGTGATCCAGCGGAAGAACTTTTTAGATCAAACATTGGACGCTAAAACTTCCCCATCAACTGAACCATCTGAACCAGCTGGAATCTTTGTGATGAGCAACGAGCTTGGCGTGGAATGGGGAGATACGCGCACCTGGCTACCTGGCAACTCAGAATTAATCGACCCTCACTCAGATGAAAAAGACGCTGAAGAGAGCATCATTTTTCCTTTTTCATGGGGCGACACGTTAGACCTAGTGCTTAGCAAAATCGTCGACGAAATGCGTCAAGCCGAGCTCGAGTCGTCAAAGCTGAATTCTAAGCTGGACCAACTTCAATTCAAAAGGTCAATTGCCAAAGCCGTGGTTTGGAGCTGGAGTCAAAACCCAAGCGTTCCTGACTGGAAAAAAGTAATAGCTGATTCTGATACCGCTAGCTGCACTGGTCTCAATAAAGAACGGATGATTGAGATTGGGAGGTATCTAATACAAGAAGCAAAGAAAGCAGGACAACCCATAAGTGACTGTGGAACTTTAGATTTTAAGACCAAGACTGCTCTTTTCAACCGGCTTTGGAAAGACCTTTACAGCGATCAAAAATCTAGCAAAGGTGTGAAAACCGCCTTCAACAAATGCAAGTGCCTGGAGAAGGATGATCGGGTAAACGTGCAGTCTGGCCTTCAAGAGACGATTAGAAATGCAATTTGCTTCGCAATATCACATGATCAAGATTTAAAAAGCCAATATCCAGACGCCTTATCTGATTGTCGCGATAAATAATTAAGGTCCAACCTAGGGTCCACCGAAGGTCCAAGGGTCCAACTATTGAATGACCTGATTTGTGGAAGTAACCTCAGTACCAAGAGCGAAAATCCACTATCAGGTACACTCATGGATACCATTATTATCAGCGACCGAGCTCACGTTGAACAATTTTTTACGAAGGAACTTCGACGTGTGTTTTCCCAACTAATTAGTGAACTGGACGAAAACCCCAGAGAAGCAAAAGACTGGCTTTCAGGCCCCGAGGTACTCCATCTTCTGGGAATTAGTCGCCCTACCCTTGCCCGCTGGAGAGATTCGGGCCAGCTAGAGTTTTGCAAGGTTGGGCAAAAAATACTGTATGAGAGGAGTGCACTGAACTCCTTTCTTCGGAGTAACTCACGCGTCGGAGTCGAGGCAAACTCTCCAAGTAGAACAGGGGGAGCAAAATGAATAACATTGCTGCAGCCCCTAAAATGGACATTCCCGATTCCCGGTCCCTAAAGAACGGGAAAGCAGGAATCGAAGTCGTACACGAACTTTGGAAAGGCGAGGAACCACCGCCGCTTGATTTTCTTGTTATGGGACTAATTCCGAAGGGATTTCTCTCAATTCTATACGGACACAGTGGCTATGGTAAGTCATATATAGCTCTGCACCTCGCGATGTGTGTTTGCTCTGGCTGTGATTTTCATGGGCTACCCACTATCAAAGGACCAGTCTTATGGGTTGATGCTGAATTAGACCTTGAAGAAACTAAACGTCGCTGCTATGAAGTGGCTCGTGGAATGGGACTTAACTCTCCCCCAAAGGATCTTTACTATGTCAAACCCACGCGCTCAATCTCAGACGGAAACCTGATAGAAGAACTGGATGACACTATTCAGCAAAAGGGTATCGTCCTAACCATTATTGACTCGCTTTCGCTAGGTGCGATCGGAATGGATATGAAGGATCAAAAGGACGCGGTACAAGTGCTGAGACAGATCGGTAATTTGGGCACAATACTCGCATTAGATCATCTTACTAAAGACGGCGCAAAGAACAACCAGTCAGATTCCAGTATTTTTGGAAGCACCTTCAAAAGAGCACTCGCAAGG
>JABMOI010000226.1 GCA_013204185.1 bacterium
CTCCCATACTTGGAGTCCCCATTTTGTGCGAATGCTCCACCACGCCCGCATCTACGCCCTCTCTGACCTGTTCGCCCAGTTGCTTTACGCGAAGCCAATTGATAATGCGTCTCCCTACAAAAAGCGAGATCAAGAGCGCGGTAATAGCTGCCAGCGCAGCACGTACCGTGATGAATTCAAACGCTTGAAACCCCGGAGTTTGAAACGTGCGTTCTAGATATGTAAAGAGATAATAGAGCATCTTCTCAGCGTTATATCAGACCGATTGGCCTCGTTTGGTTGGCCAGCCAATCGAAGCGAAGGCCTGCTTGGCCACCACTCGATCGTCAAAATGAAATCTTTCGGCTCCTATAACCTGAACCGTTTCATGTCCTTTACCGGCAATCACGAGCGTATCGCCCGGATTCATTTCTCGCGCAGCGGTGTGAATCGCTTCTCGCCTATCCACAATCCAGTAAACTGTGTCCTGAGGCTTCATACCCGTTCGAATATCTTCAAGAATAGAAGCAGCGTCTTCCGTTCTAGGGTTGTCGCTCGTGACCACGACGTGGTCCGCAATTTTTTGTGCAATGCCACCCATTTCCGGGCGCTTGCCTTTATCTCGATCTCCCCCACATCCAAACACACACCAAAGTTTGCTACCGCTTGGTAGGCTTTGTTTTACGGTGGAGAGCACGTTTTCAAGAGCATCGGGCGTATGAGCGTAATCCACGATGGCCGTCGATCCGTTCTCAAGCACAATAACCTCCATGCGTCCCTCAACCGGAGGGCATTCCGCTAATACCTCCAGCGCCTGATTTCCATGAACCCCCATAGTTAAACTCGCTGCGTAGGCAGCCACCAAATTGGCGGCGTTAAACCGACCTGCCAGTTGGAATCGAGACGTTTTGCCGTCGATCTCTAGTTTGAGTCCTGAAAGCTCGTTCTCCAGAATGCGGTATCGAATAGTCGCGTCAGAATGAGTTCCGTAGGTCATAACGCCTGCTCTGGTGCCACGCACCATGTACTCTCCGAAGGGATCGTCCAGGTTCGAAACAGCCGTTGAAGTTGGATTCAGTTCGTCAAAAAGACGCTTTTTACTGGCTCCATACGCCTCAAAGGTGTTGTGATAGTCTAAATGATCGCGCGTCAAGTTGGTGAATACCGCCGTATCCACATCCTGTATTCTAAATCGACTCTGATCGATTGCATGGGAGGAAGCCTCCATACTGCAGTGCGTGCATCCTGCCTCGAGCATGTCAGAGAGCATCTCATAAAACTGGACCGGAGAGGGGGTTGTGTGGGATGCGGACAATGAATGATTTTGGTACCGATAGCCTGTCGTCCCAATAAAGCCTGAAGAATGGCCCGTATTGTTCAAAACATGCGCTACAAGCGTGGCTACGGTCGTTTTTCCATTCGTGCCTGTCGTGGCGACGACGCCCAACGAATGCGCTGGGTCGGAATGAAACAACGAACTTAGCTCGGCTAATGCTCGGTGAGAGTCAGATACGTGAGCAAAAGCTGGGGCGGGACGGCCCGCCGCAGTTGCAGTAGGTACTGCACCCGCCCCAGCTTCGCTCACGATCGCGCTAGCTCCGTTTTTTACAGCCTTGTCAATGAACAGATGACCATCCACGCTCGCCCCCCGGAGGGCAACGAAACAATCGGATGGCCCGACTTCCCGACTATCTATAGCCAGCCGGTCGATATTCACTCCAGAAGGATCCTGGGCATGAGCCAAGAGTCCTGCTATTTCTAATCGTTCTATGCATGTTGAAAACTGCACCAGGCCAAATCCCTTCTGAATAAAATTCCATGTACAAGCTATTTTGACTTAAGAGTTGCCATTTCTGGTAACTCACTTCCTGGCGGTGGCCACTGGGACCGCACCATTCCGTGTCCTTCTATTTCGACGTCTACTTCTAATTTCCTGAGCCACGAAACCGCATCTCGAGTAGAGAGACCGGTGACGTTGGGCATCACCCGAACGCTATCCATCCGAGAGATCAGCTTTACCGGCGTTCCAAGTAGCGCTTTCGCACCCGGAAGAACGGCTTGTTGGAAGACGGTATCATCAAACGATGCGTTCGAATTTCCCTCTAAACCTGATGCTTGCAGTGTGCGCTGGGCAACGGCAGACGGTTGTCCAGAAAAGAGTGGCACCTTGGCCCAGTCCTGTTCAATCAACACCGTATCGGGCTTGACGTAGGCAGCCACTTCTGGCATGCTGGCCAGCCACCGCTCGGTCGTTTTCTTGAACACGGGAGCCGCGACAATCCCACCATAAATGCTTTTTCGGGGCGCGTCCATCAAAACGAGCATGACCACCTGCGGCTTTTCGACGGGATAAAATCCAACGAACGTCGCGCGGTAGTCCCTATTGCTGTACCCTCTTCCATTTGAGGTTTTGGCGGTACCGGTCTTCCCGGCAATACGTAAGCCCGGGATAGCGGCCTGTTCAGCCGTTCCGTCTATGCTGATGACCGATTCAAATGCAGGAAATAGTGTTTGCGCCGTTTCCTTTTTGAACGACCGACGAACCGAGTCGACCTGGGCTTCCCAAATAGTGCGTCCTTCCGAGTCAAGCACTTCTTTTACGATATAGGGCTTCATTAGCAAGCCACCGTTGGCAAGCGCTGCATAGGCTAGCGTAATCTGAAGGGGTGAGACACTAATACCGTATCCACGACTCATCGCAGAATGATCACTTCGGCTCCATTCATCAATCGTCTTAATTTTAGTCGACGCTTCCCCAGGAAGCTCGATGTACGTGGGTTGGTTAAATCCAAGATTTCTAGCTTGTTTGTAGAATTCGCCTTTATCAGTCCGCTGAGCTACGAGAGCTGTCCCAATGTTGCTCGACTTTTGAATGACCTGAGTGAACGATATTTTACCGTAGGCATGGGTATCGGTCAGCGGACGGCCGTCGATCATCATGGTGCCTGTATCTCCGGTATCAATGATTTCATTCATCGATACGACCCCTGACTCAAGAGCAGTCAAAGCGGGCAACATTTTCATCGTTGAGCCGGGCTCAATCAAATCAGTGATGGCATGGTTGCGGCGCTGGGGGTCCGTAGCGTATTGGCCACGATTCAAATCAAACGATGGATAGTTAGCCATAGCCAATATGGCTCCCGTGTTCACATCCATGGCAATGGCCGATCCCCAAGTTGCGCCAGCCCAGATCACTCCTTTCTCTAACTCCTCCTCCAAGATGGCCTGCCTGTGCAAATCAATGGTTAAAACGAGTGAGTTACCGTGAACGGGATCTACTCTTGGGCTGCCGGGAATAGGTTTAGCTCGTCCTCGAGCATCTTTTCTAACTATTTTGCGCCCCGGCGTCCCAGAAAGGGCCTCGTTGAACTGCAATTCTAATCCCGTCAAACCAACGTCAGTACCCATAAAGCCAACGACGTGCGCAGCAGCTTGCCCGTAGGTGTAGCTTCGCCTAGATTCCTTCTCGATGATCACAAAAGGAAGCTCGTCAAAATGGTCAATGTTCTTTTTCGAGAACAAGGCGTTTTTTACCAGATTGATATATCTGGAATTGCCGCTGCTCCGAATTCTGATTTTGAAGGCATTAACAGACTTTCCGGTGGCGCTCGACAGTTGTTTTAGGAATGGATCGATTCCTTCTTCGTAGCCCGAAATGGATGGGTCGATATAGATGTCGTATTGCTCTACATTCACTGCCAGCGCCCGACCGTTTACGTCGTAAATAACGCCGCGGGATGCGGGAATCGGCTGTGCAGACGTGGATTGAACTTCCACTTGCTCGCGTAGCTCGGTGCCTTGAAGCACAGAGATATTCAGCACCTGAAACGCAACAAGAATGGGTAGGAGACTCACTAACGTGATCACCACATACATTCTGGCAAATATTTGCTCTTTGGGTTCCATGGTCATCAATCCAAATAGATTGGTTTACCGAGGGGCGCGTGCTCAGATAGACCTAGGGATCGAGCTCGATTAAACATGTCGACCGGTCCCGTCATCTCGTCTTCTTCGGCCAACAGTTGGTTGAGGCGAAGATTGAGCGTTTGATTCTCACGCTGCATGGTCTGGACGTCTTTCAACAAGTCTTGACTCGTTAAAACATGGCCTACGTAAAGCGTGAAAAGGGTCAGAATGGACAACAGAATCGCTGCAAACCGGGCGGTAGACAGCGTATTCAAAAATGTATCTGACTCGGAATGGGCGCTTTTCTTTTTGTCGTTGGCTGTTACTAGATCGTTCCAGCTAACATTTGTGCGCTCACCCTTAAATGTGCTAGTCTTTCTGACCCTGGAAGCTTTAGACGTGGGCTTTGACGACGTTTTTGAAGCCGCCTTTGAGGTCGACTTTGAGGTCGCTTTTGCCGTTGGCTTAACAACCGTATGCGAGACCGCACTTCTCACAGCTTTTTTAGGAGCGCGTTTGCTGCTTGCAGGGCTACTTTTGACGAACTTAACGTCTTTCTTTTTTCCTTCGCTGCCAGATTTATTTGATCGTGATGATGCCATCTGATCGGTAGGTCGTCCTGTTTTACTGCAGTGTTTTACTGCGGTGTTTTTCGGTCTGTTTTGCGGTCTTCTTTTCGTTCTGCTATTCGTAGTCTTGCACTTCTGCTTCGAGGATTCTGTTTTAGCTCCTCCTCATCGGCAGAAATAGGCTTGCGCGTCAAGTCAATCCAGGGAGAAATGGGATGACCAAAAAAGTCTTTCTTGATTTCCCCTTCTAGATTTCCGCTCCTGAAGAATCGTTTGGCCCTACGATCCTCCAGCGAATGGTAACTGATCACTGCGATCCGCCCCCCTGTTGCCAGCAGGCCGACCGCAGACTCGAGCGCCGTGTCTAGCACCTCCAATTCCTGATTTACCACGATTCGGATCGCTTGAAAAACACGCGCCAAGGTCTTGGACTCCGCGCCACGCGGCGCTGCGTCTCGTACGAGGTCGGCCAGTGCTTCGGTTGAGCGAAGAGGCCGAGCCGCTACGATAGCTCGCGCAATTCTACGCGCTTTGGGCTCCTCTCCTAACTGGAAAAACGCCATCATTAGATCGCGTTCTTCCCACTCGTTGACCACATTGTCGGCGCTCATTGGTTGATCCTGATCCATTCGCATGTCGAGCGGGCCCGTCATGCGATGGCTAAAGCCACGCGAGGCTTCATCCAGTTGATGAGAGGACACACCCAAGTCTAGCAAAATGCCATCCACCTTTTCGATTCCCTGGTTCGAAAGAAGGACGCGCATATCGGCAAAATTCCCTTTCAAAATGGTCAGTCGACGGCTTGATACATCGGTAGACAGCCTTTCAGAAGCCTCTCGAATGGCTTCATCGTCCTGATCTATCGCGATCACGGTGCCGTTTGGAGAAAGCACGTCTAAAAGCGCAGCCGTATGGCCACCTCCTCCTAACGTGCCGTCCACGTACACCCCATCCAAGTCTGTGACTAGTCCTTGAATAACAGCATGCCAAAGAACAGGCGCGTGATATCCCGAAGCGTATTTCAACCGCAACTCCGTGTTATCACGCGCATTCAAATCTCCTTTTGGATTCACAGTAAAATCAGGATCCCATCACCCTTTCTACCAGGGCTTCCTGATCCTCTGTATGTTCCTGCAAGTAGTGAGCAAACTGGTCCGGATTCCACAACTCAATCCGATCCATAGCCCCAATAATGAGTACCTTGTCTCCGATCTCAGCGTAATCCGAAAGCGACTTTGGAAGTGAAATACGACCCTGGCCGTCTAGAGAAGCCTCTTCAGCCCACATCAAAATGGTTCGGACCAAATGCCGAGCATCCCGATTGTTTGTATTCAGGTTTGAGTATTCTTCTTCCTTTAATTTCCATTCATCTTGCGGATAGGCGTAGATGCATTTCTCAAACCCTTTGGTCAGGGTAAACGAGCCTTGGGCTTCCGGGCTCAATGCAGATCGCATTTTAGCCGGAATGGCAGTCCGTCCTTTCGAATCGACGGAATATTCAGCCTGTCCCTTAAAACGTGCCATGGATGTGGTTTGAGGTTCGCACTACGGAAAAAAGCCGCACGACGTTAGTTCGAATGGAGAGTTTACTAATGGGAAATCTCCCCACTTTTCCCCACTCAACCGGTAATGTACGTTTTTAAGCGCTAAAGTCAAGCATTTATTGCACATGGAAGGGCCATATCCCAACGAAAAAAGCCTAAAAAAGGACCTGTGGGGGGTGGTGGGGAGAAATTGTGGACAGTGTGGATAACTCTGACCTATAGAAACAACAAAGCCCTCGTTGGAGGGCTGTTGTAAATAGGGAGGGGGGAATCGTGGGGGAAAAGAATCAAAAACGATCCTTTTTACATCTTGGCAGACGCTAAATGCCGCTTTTTCTTGGTTTTCGGACCCTTTGGTTTTTTTATAGTGTCCGTTTCCTTCGCGTGCTCAACACACGCACGTACGAATGCGTTGAACAAAGGATGAGGATTCCCAACTGTGCTTTTGTATTCAGGGTGGAACTGAACCCCAATGAAATGGCGAAGACCCGGAAGCTCAATAATTTCAACCAGATCCCGTTTGGGATTCAGACCCGTGAACAACATCCCATGTTCGGCTAGCTTATAACGAAGCACGTTATTCAACTCATACCGATGGCGGTGACGTTCTTTGACCACTTTGCGTCCGTAAATCTCGCTGGCTTTTGAGCCGTCTTGAAGTTCACAGGTGTAGGCGCCCAGTCGCATAGTCGCTCCTTTCTTTGAAATCGCTTTCTGCTCCTCCATCAAGTCGATCACTGGATGAGACGTCTTGGCGTCAAACTCAGTTGAGTGCGCCGTTTCCCAGCCGCAAACATTCCGAGCGAACTCGATAACGGCTGTTTGCATGCCAAGACAAATGCCAAAAAATGGCACATCGTTTTCACGGGCATACCGGATTGCTGCAATTTTGCCTTCGATACCACGCTCCCCAAAACCGGGCGCAACGAGAACTCCTGCCACATTACTGAGCAGATCCTGCACGTTCTCCGAGGTAATGTCGTCGGACAGAATCTGATGCAAGTCGACCTCGACTCCGTTGGCGGCTCCCGCCAAAATGAACGATTCGCAAATGGACTTGTACGCATCCTGATGTTCGATATACTTACCCACTAAGGCAATTCGAACCGTTCCTTCTGGCTCCTTCAGTTGGCGCAAAAAGCGAACCCAGCCATCCATATCGGGCGCGTCTAGAAGCCGACCTTTGAAGTCTTCCTCCATCCGTAGGCGCTCAACGGCAATGGTATCCAGGCCCTGCTCTTTCATCAAGAGCGGGACTTCATAAATAGATTCGGCGTCGAGCGATGCAATCACAGCTCGAGCTTCAACGTTACAAAACAAGGCCAGTTTTTTCTTCACATCCTCAGGAAGCGGTCTATCCATTCGGCAAACCAAAATATCTGGCTGTAATCCGAAGGAGAGCAATGTCTTGACGGAATGCTGTGTGGGTTTCGACTTCAACTCACCCGCAGCTTCCAGATAAGGCACGAGAGTCAAGTGGATGTTCAGCGTGTTCCGAGGACCCAATTCATACCTCAGTTGGCGAATGGCCTCGAGATACGGCTGGCCTTCAATGTCCCCAACAGTTCCACCGATTTCAGTGATGATCACATCATAGTCTTCGGTTTCGCTGAGCTTCAACATCCAATGTTTTATTTCATCGATGATGTGCGGAACCACTTGAACCGTCTTTCCGAGATATTCGCCATTGCGTTCTTTGCTGATCACTTCGAGGTACACCCTACCCGTGGTCACGTTGTTGGCTTGACTGGTGGGCACCCCTAGGAAACGCTCATAGTGACCCAAGTCAAGGTCTGTCTCGGCGCCGTCGTCCGTTACGAAAACCTCTCCGTGCTCATACGGATTCATGGTCCCAGGATCCACGTTGATATATGGATCAAATTTCTGGATGGTCACTCTAAGGCCGCGATTTTCTAATAATCGGCCGAGTGACGCACAAATAATGCCTTTTCCGAGTGACGACGTGACGCCACCGGTTACGAATATAAACTTGGTTTGCACGGGTCCCTAGGGTTATTGGGGTGGGCCGGGAACGTCCTGACCAGTGGGTGAAGACCAGCGCCAGGATGAGGCACGCCGTACTTTGAGGTGCCCGACCAAAATACAACGTTCAAGGCCTATGTGCCACCACTGTAAGGCCTGTTCCTGTGTCGTTTTTTGATGAAACATCCATTGCGTTCAAAATCAGCGACGCCGGAAGTGTAAATAAATAGTAAAACGGAAGAAACAGCACGAAGAGAAAACTCCGATTCAGCAAAAGCATGGGCCATTTAATGGAAAGCTTCCATGCAATGCTTCCGAATACACCATAGGCGAATGAAACATCGTCCACCACGAAGCCAGCGCGTTCAAGTTTCCCCGTTATTTCCTCAACGCCGTATCCATCCCGGACGTGTTCACCGATA
Organism: bacterium; assembly: GCA_013204185.1. GTDB lineage: Bacteria > Bacteroidota > Rhodothermia > Rhodothermales > UBA10348 > UBA10348. The sequence goes on from JABMOI010000226.1 coordinate 8,404, forward strand.
AAACTCGCCTCACCTTCGGAGCCAACATCTGACCCACCTTGATCCGACGGAGTGTTTATGATCACGGATCCGCCTGCTCTAAGCACCTTGTAAAAGTTGCGAAACACCTTCTCGTCTTCCTCTATGTGTTCCATCACATCTACCGAAAGAACGAGATCGTACGGACCGCTTGCGCTGAGCTTCGTTAGATCGTCGATGGAGTACGTAATGCGCGTATCCATCCCAGCCTGCTCTGTAAAGGCTTTAGCTCGGTCCAGATATATTTGTTTGATGTCTACCGCATGGACCCGAACCTTCTTGTAGTTTTTGGCCGTCCAATACGCATATTGACCGAAACCAGTACCTGCATCTAACATTCGAACGGAGCCTATTTTGGGCTTAAGAACCGAGTGAAGCGCCCGACGAACGTACCACGCCCTCAGAAAAAAGACGTGGAGCAACGCGAAAAAAATGCGCGTAGGCCAGTATTTCCCGTCCACTAGGGCTCCAAACTTGTCTTTTACCGGATCGTAGTCCATAAGGTTGACTTATCTCAAAAACTGGGTTACAAACGCTTCCCATGAATACTGTGCCCTTGATTCTTTAGCCCCCTCGGTGAGGCGTTCTTTTCGAGAGTCACGATAAAACTCATCGATGGCATTGGCCAAGGCATCCGGATCTTCTGGAGCAACCACCAAGCCATTGGTTTCGTGCTCAATCATTTCGGGTAGCCCTCCAACACCTGACACGATGGAAGGTAAGCCAAAATGGAATGCCGTCTGCACCACACCGCTTTGAGTGGCCGTCCGATAGGGCTGTATGAGCACATCTGCAGCTGAAAAATAGGAATGTACTTCTTCATCCGGAATGTACTTGCTGTGGCAAACTACGCGATCCGAAAGGTTTCCCAATTCAATAAGGCGTTTCAATTCTGAGTGATCTTCATACCACTCTCCAGCGACTAGCAATGTGGCCTTTGATGTCGTTTTGGGGAGTGCCTTAAGTAAGATATCTAAGCCCTTGTACCGCCGAACCAGTCCAAAAAACAGCATCACTGGCCCATCTTCGCTCAATCCAAGTTGCTTGCGAGCTAGTTTGGGCTCAATAGCATTCCCAAACTGATTGTACACCGGATGCATCGATACCTCAACGTTCGTCGATACTCCAATTGATACAATATCGCGTTTCACCGTGCCAGAAAGCGCGATAATTCGATCGCATCTCGATAAAAAGGTGCGTGTTAGGGCAGATCCAAAGGGTTGTCTTTCATGCGGCGAAGCGTTGTGCACGAGCGCAGTCACCCTGATCCCGGCTCGCTGAAGAAGCTGCCCCACTCGAAGATATGCTGGAGCAAAGAATGGCATCCAGTACATGAAAACGACTTCGTCCACACCTTCATCAATGAACGCCTCGGCCGTCCGGGTCCAGGAAAATGGATTGATGGAATCTAGAAGTGGGACTGCGTTGATCTGAGTGTTTCCAACGCCTGAATACTGACTTTTACCTGGGAATAAAATCGAAGGATATTGTCTTTTAAACGAGACACCAAACACTTCGATCGGGATGCCCCCTTGAATGGTCTCTGAGTGGGAAACGTGAGCATCCAAATTCAGGTGGAACTGCTCGGTAAAATGAGCAATGCCACCACGAAAAGGGGGGTAAGGCCCTAATATTCCAATTTTCCGTTTCTCGATTGCTTCACCCTTGGCATGTGCAACGAGCCTTGCGTCAGGCTTCGTCAATTGGTTTTCCCTTGATGCGTGGGGAAGGATCGTAGCGCGCCGCGATCTGAACCGTGTCCAACCTTTCCATGCGCGGGACAACAATCATTTGACCGATAAGCCCTGTGGTAAACATCTGAACACCCACAAGGATGAGCGCTACACCTAGCAAGAGAAGGGGCCTGTCACCCACTGGGTGGCCGTAAAACACTTTTTCGATGGAGATCCAGAGGCTGATGATAAAGCCTCCAAAGAACGCCATCGAACCCAAGGTGCCAAAGAAGTGCATAGGCCGGGAAGCAAACCGAGTCATAAAGGAAACGGTCAAAAGGTCCAAAAACCCTCTCAGATACCGCTCCAATCCGAATTTGGTGGTACCGTACTGCCTCGCGTGATGCTGAACGACCTTTTCGGTGATGCGCGTATACCCTTGCCATGCGGCCAATAAAGGAATATATCTGTGCAACTCGCCGTAGAGCCTAACGCTCTTTACCACTTCCAACCGATACACTTTCAACCCGCAATTGAAATCGTGCAATGCAATTCCTGTCATGCGCCGGGTTACGAAATTGAAAAACCGACTTGGAATGGTTTTCGACAAAGGGTCGTGTCGCTGCCGCTTCCATCCACTCACAAGGTCGTAGCCCGATTCTAACAAGGCAATCAGACCAGGGATTTCGGCAGGATCGTCTTGCAGGTCCGCATCCATGGTCACAACGTATTTGCCATTTGCTTCGTTAAAACCAAGAGCCAACGCCGCCGACTTTCCGTAATTGCGCCGAAGTTTCAGACCTGCAATCCGAGGATCACGCTCGTGCATGGTTTCGATCACGTCCCAGCTATCGTCCGAGGAACCGTCGTCAATGAGCCACGCGTTGAAAGAAAAACCGGCACCATCGCACACACTTCGAATGCGGTCAACCAATTCCGGAATGGACTGCTCTTCGTCCAGTACCGGAATGATGATCGATAGATCTATCGTAGGCGTTGGATCGGTCGCGGGCTTCATATCAGTGGCTGGGGTTTCAGACATCGACAACGACTTTGAAATAAGGCCAACTAGATGTCAATGGTCGCATATCGAGCATTGCGTTCGATAAACTTGCGCCTTGGCTCGACCGCATCGCCCATAAGCGTACTGAAAATACGATCTGCTGCCGCTGCATCCTCAATCGTTACTTGCTGTAAAATTCGGGTAGATGGATCCATTGTGGTATCCCACAACTGATCGGGGTTCATTTCTCCCAAACCTTTGTATCGCTGAATCCCAAGTTTTGTGCCCGCATCTCCACCAAACTTTTCAATGATGGCTTTCAATTCTTCTTCGGTCCAGCAATACTCTTCCTGCTTGCCTTTTTTGACCTTGTATAGCGGCGGCTGTGCAATGTAAACGAAGCCGCGTTCGACCAAAACCGTCATGTGACGATAGATAAAGGTCAGCAAAAGGGTACGAATGTGAGCACCGTCAACGTCGGCGTCAGTCATCACGATAATTTTGTGATATCGCAGTTTTTCCGGCTCAAAATCGTGATCTCCAACACCCAGGCCGGTACCAAATGCGGTAACCATATTACGAATCTCTTCGTTGGCCAATATCTTGTCTAAACGCGCTTTCTCCACGTTCAGAATCTTACCGCGAAGCGGAAGAATAGCCTGGAAATGTCTGTCGCGGGCCTGTTTTGCACTTCCACCTGCCGAATCTCCCTCGACCAAGTAAATTTCGCACTCTTCAGGATTTTTAGACGAGCAATCCGCCAATTTGCCGGGTAAACCGCCTCCAGAAAATGCATTTTTACGCTGGACCAACTCACGAGCTCGCCGAGCTGCTGCACGGGCTTGAGCTGCCAAAACTACCTTATCTACAATCCGCTTGCTCTCTTTAGGGTGATCTTCGAGCCATTCTGCCAGCTTTTCCGAAACCAGCGATTCCACCGCTCCCTGAACATCTGAGTTGCCAAGTTTGGTCTTGGTCTGTCCTTCGAACTGAGGTTCAGCGACTTTAATAGAAAGAACAACCGTGATTCCTTCGCGGAAGTCGTCTCCAGAAAGCTCAACTTTGGCATTCTTGAGCAGATTGTTCTTATCTGCGTAACCCTTGAGCGTTCTGGTCAGTGCGCGCCTAAAACCCGAAACGTGGGTCCCACCCTCATGGGTGTTAATGTTGTTGACGAACGAGAGGACGTTTTCGGTGTAGCCACTGTTGTAGCGCATGGCCATTTCGACGGGCACATCCGCATCTTCATCGGCGATGTAGATGGTTTCCTCGTGGATAGGGGTGCGGGCTTCGTCCAAGTAAGCAACGAACTCGACAATCCCTCCTTCAAAGTGGTAATCCTCACGAAGGGTTTCGTCTTCGCGTCGGTCCTCAATGGAGATGTAAACCTGGCGATTCAAGTACGCCATTTCTCGAAGCCTATCCGCCAAGGTATCGAACCTCATTTCGACACTTGTGAAAATGGTGTCGTCGGGATAGAATCGAACGTACGTGCCCGAGCGTTCATCGGGCGTCATGTCTCTCACTTTTCGAACAGCGCCCTGAGGATCGCCCTTCTTAAAGTTTTGAGTCCAAACTTCTCCGCCTCTACGAACTACTGCTTCCAAATCGTTCGAAAGAGCGTTCACACAAGAAACACCCACTCCGTGCAGACCGCCCGAAACCTTGTACGTGTCTTTATCAAACTTTCCACCGGCGTGCAGCGTGGTCATTACCACCTCCAGCGCCGACTTTTTTTCAATTGGATGTAGGTCTACTGGAATCCCACGCCCATTATCTTGAACCGAGACCGATCCATCCTCGTGAATAATGACATCGATCCGATCGCAATGCCCTGCCAACGCCTCATCGATTGAGTTGTCTACAACCTCATAGACCAAGTGATGAAGGCCCCGTGCGCCCACGTCCCCGATATACATCGCAGGGCGCTTGCGCACAGCTTCTAGTCCTTCAAGTACCTGAATATTGGAGGCACCGTATTGCTTTTTGGGATCTAGTTCTTCCATAAAAATCTGTATTCCAGCAGAGTAAAGAGAGGCAGTAATACGCGAAAAATACGAATTTTTCAGCCCGATTGGGCAACGTTTCCCGCATTTTATTCAATCCCCTCTTTTACGCCAGCACGCAGAGGATGTTCAGCCGAGGAACGCACCTAGACTTCTAGATATCGCAGGAATTCCTGGACTCGATCTAGCAATTCTTCGGGGTCTGTATCCTCCCCAAATGCCGCTTCAACCGTGTAGCCGTTATGTTCTAACAAGTGACGAATGCGAGTCACATCTTTTACGTTGACCTTGATGGTAATCACCAGCATTCCTTCCTCATCTTCCCGTTTCTCTGTCGATAATGACAGAACTCGGCCATCGTTTTGTTCGATTAGGTAAATAATCTGACTCAAGACGGCATCGCGCTCGCTCACAACTAAGGAAACGATCGCACCCGACTCCTGCGTAGCGAGCATGCGCGCAAACCGATCGAACAAATCGTGTCTACGGACTAGACCCAGGTACTTTCCATCGTCACCGACCACAGGGAGCGTGGTCAAATCTTGGTCGATGAGTACTTTTGTTGCGTTAAAGACGTGCGTGTGCTCACCAATCTGAACCGGTTTGGGACCGAGTAACTCGACTACCTGAACATCTGGGCCCGAAGCGTCCAGCATTTGTTCTTCCGACAGAACGCCCAAAAGCGTTTTGTCGTTCGTGACTACAGGCAACTGACGCACGCGAGATTCCAACAACAAGCCAAGAGCAAACTCAACGGTATCTGTCGGCTTGAGCGGCGGTGTGGTCTGGCTTATGAGTGAGTTGACTGTCATAGGGTCAGTAATTGAAAGATTGTTCGGACAAAATCTGTCTATCGGATATTCCTTCTACTATTAAAACTAACTGCAATCCTCGTGCCGTTTCCCGTTCTATACCCGGTCCTAACCAACATTTACCCAATCAGACGCAAAATTAACAGGGAATAGTCGAAGCCAATCCATGGGGCTGTTCACGTCACGTCTCAATTACGGCAAATTATGCCCAAGTTCAAGGGCAGGCGTTCACGTTCAAGGGCAGGCGTTCACGTTCAAGCGCAGGCGTTCCCGTTCAAGGGCAAGC
>JABMOI010000227.1 GCA_013204185.1 bacterium
GACCAGGGAAACGGGTTGATTTTGAAGCCATTCCGGTTTCCATGAGGAAGGCACTGACTGAATTCATCCGTAACGAGGGTTCGGTGATCATTTCAGGTGCTCACGTGGCCACGGACTTGGCTGGACCGGATGCAGAGCCGGATGCCGTTACCTTTGCTTCGGAAGTTCTCCGATTCAAGTGGCGTACCGACCACGCCGTTGAAACAGGCTCTTTTTATGGTATTTCTGAGTTCGAAGGACTCGGGGAGTTGAAGTTTAATACCGATCCGGTGGGGCCGGTTTATCGAGTTGAAAGCCCAGATGCCTTGGCTCCTGCCAACGGAGCAGAGACCCTGATCAGGTATCGTGATAACAACATGAGTGCGGTCATTGGCCGACCTGGCAAAGGCGGCGTCATTGTAGCCGGCTTCCCTCTTGAAACCGTACTGAACAGGGCCGACCGAGACAGTATATTCAAGTATTTCTTAGGTTTCGTCCAATAGCCCTCTTTTCAAATAGTCCAGTATTCCAGTAATCCAAACCCACGACTTCCGTGAATAAAGACCAAGTAACCTCACAGTCTACCCGCGACGAGCGGCGTAAATCCTGGCGCTGGATTCCGAGTCTCTATTTCATTGAAGGTATCCCTTACGTAATGGTGATGACAGTTTCCGTCATCATGTACAAACGGTTGGGTATATCGAATGCTGACATCACACTCTATACGGGTTGGCTGTACCTGCCCTGGGTTATTAAGCCACTTTGGAGTCCTATTGTAGATATTCTAAAGACCAAGCGGTTCTGGATTCTGGGCATGCAATTGATCATTGGTGCTGCTTTGGCAGGCGTCGCGCTGACCATACCAGGACCTGGATTTTTTAAGTGGTCCTTAGCATTTTTCTGGTTGATGGCCTTTAGTTCAGCAACCCATGACATTGCCGCAGACGGGTTTTATATGCTTGCCATAGACGACTCGAATCAGGCTTGGTTTGTTGGGATCCGAAGCACATTCTATCGAATTGCAATGATTTCCGGGCAAGGTTTTTTGGTGATGCTGGCCGGATACCTAGAAGGGTCCATGGGAAGCATCGCTCAGGCCTGGTCCCTCACGATAGGAATAAGTTGCGCCATATTTTTGCTGTTTGCTATCTATCACAGCTGGGCACTTCCGAGACCCATTTCGGACCAACCTGCCGTCGAGGCCAATGCTAAAAGTGTGTTCACGGAATTCGGGTTGACCTTTGTTTCATTTTTCAGGAAGCCTGCTATTGGCACGGCCATAGCTTTTATCCTTTTATACCGCTTTTCGGAGGCTCAACTGGTGAGAGTGGCCCAATTATTTATGCTGGATAGCTTGGAGGTCGGCGGATTGGGCCTATCCACTTCCGAAGTTGGATTTGTTTATGGCACAGTGGGGTTGGTTGCATTGACTTTAGGTGGTTTGTTGGGAGGCTTTGTGGCCTCTAGAAACGGATTGAAATACTGGTTGTGGCCCATGGTAATTGCCATCAATATGCCCAACTTAGTGTATCTGCTTCTTTCTGCCTTTCAGCCGGAATCTGCTTTGGTAATCCAGGGCGCTGTGGCCGTCGAACAGTTTGGATATGGCTTCGGTTTTACGGCTTTCATGTTATACATGATTTCCGTTGTTGACGGGCCACATAAAACGGCGCACTTTGCCATTTGTACGGGGTTCATGGCTTTAGGAATGATGCTTCCAGGCCAGGCCAGTGGAGCGATCCAAGAACTGCTAGGGTATCAGAGCTTTTTCATCTGGATTCTCATAGCAACACTGCCAAGCTTCTTTGTGGCGTCGCGAGTGAAGATTGATCCGAATTTTGGGAAAGCAGATAAGTAGCGTGAACGGCGCCGTGGCATCCGTCTAACGTCCGTTTAAAGCGCCTTCTTACCAGCCTACTCTGCGAGTCGCTTTCTTCTTCGGTGCGTTAGTTGCCTTAGCTGAGGAAGAAGCGGTATTTGGTGTATCCCAGATGTTTTTATCGTCTTTCACGGTCTCACGAGGACTGTTGTTGTCGTCATTGAAAATAGTTGAATTATTTTCTTTAGGAGATGCATTTCCGCCCGATACATCCTTTAGAGAGGCCGATTCGGCAGTAGCTGATAAGGAAGAACCACTCGAAAGGACAGGCAACTCGATGAGAGACTGATCCGAACTTCCTGAACCAGGGAGGTGCTCAACTTGGGTATTCGAATAATAGAAATCCAAGATCTGAGAAAAAGAGCGACCATCGCGTGACATAAAATGGGCTCCCCATTGGCTAAGACCAACCCCGTGACCAAAACCTTGGCCGGAGAAGGTATAGGTGCCGCGACGTTCGTTTACTGAAAAATAGGTGCTCCTAAGAGACTTGGCACCAAAACGACGGGCTACAGCTGCTCTAAACGCGCTGCCTGAAATGGACTTTGACCCATTGGAACCCTTCAACTCAACACTTTCGACGCGACCATCCGCGCCGGGCCGTCCTACTTTTATGTCTTTTACAGAGACACCGAATTCAGAAGAAAGCGCCTGGAAAAGTTGTTTAGAGTCCACTTTCCAGTCCCAATTCGCATAAGGAGACTTTGTGTCATACGGGTCTTTTTTGGCTTTCAAATACGGCAGCGCACGAGTGCCCCAAACCGAGGTATTTGAAGCGGTCATTCCCCCGTTAGAAGCTGAATACACGGCTTCAATCAGTTCATTGTTGTAGCTCAAAACCTGACCAGCGGTTTCTAGAGCTGCCTGGCGTGCAATAGAAGTGGCATGAGAAAGACCGCGATACACCTGAAAGCGCTCACTATCATACAATTCTTTACCGTTTTGAATGGCATGGAGCGCGTAGGTACGAGCTACAATAGCCATTGCTTTTGATCCTTCTAAGTCGTCAAAGCCGTATTCAGACCCAACAACCGAGGCAACATAGTCTTCCAGCGGAACACGATTCACCACTTTAAGTCTGCCGCTAGCGTACGCTACAAACAGAGAACCTGCGTAGTCCCGCGATTCAGATCCGGAATCTAGCCGGATCGGTGAGCCCGGGCTTGCCGTTAGTTCAATGACACGGCCTCTTAACCGTTGGCCTGAAACGAATGCCTCAACTTGGCCATCTCGAACCAATAGCGAGATCTGTTCTCCAGCCTTCACGACAATTGACTCGCGATCCGAACTGATTCGTACAGAACCGTATTTGGATTCTATGTTCAGCGAAGCGTGCGCAACATGGTACATGACATTTATTGAAACGTCCTCACCCCGGTTTGCAGAACGGGCAGGCAGGGCTACGGCCAGCAGCAGCAAGCCGAGCGCAAGTCCTTTCAGCAAATATGTGAGGGTGAGCCGTTTCAATGTTGGATACCAAGATTACAGGAGGTTCTGCAAGGGGTATCGACAATCGGCGTACTCGATTTAAGTCCTAGGGTTAACTGCCGATCCGGCTTTTGTTTTGCCTGTTCACAGTTAAAAAAGGACCATTCACACGATTCGGAATGCGGAAAACACGACGGATAGGTACTATACGTGTGGGTGAGCTACTTAGAGCCTCTCTGATAGGGCGTTCCCGTAAGAACGACAACATGCTTTGGTAGCTAAAAAGGCGAAACGCCTGACGTAGTGGGTGCGTCAGGCGTTTCTTTTTTTGCTCAATTCGATAAAGTCTGCGTGGGTTTAGGCTTTGGTCAGCATCAGGTCGAGTAGATGCGAGAGTTCCCCTTTCAGGTTGCGACGATCCACAATCCGGTCGATATAGCCTTTTTCAAGCAGGAATTCAGAGGTCTGGAAGCCTTCGGGTAGATCCTGTCCCATTGTTTCGCGAATCACGCGGGGACCTGCAAATCCGATTAGCGCTCCTGGCTCCGCGAGGTGAATGTCCCCCAACATGGCGAACGACGCCGTCACGCCCCCGGTTGTGGGGTTCGTTAGCAATACAAAAAAGGGCAAGCCTGCTTCTGACAGTTTGGTAAGGTGCGCACTCGTTTTTGCCATTTGCATTAAGCTCAATGCTCCTTCCATCATGCGAGCACCGCCACTTTGCGAAATAACCAAGGCTGGAATCTTTCGCTCGTACGCACGCTTTATGGATCTGGCTATAATTTCTCCAACGACTGACCCCATGGATCCACCTATAAAGGTGAAGTCCATTGCGCCTATGGAGAGCTCGTGTCCACCAACTTTCCCAACCGCGGCTTTGGCTGCGTCCTGCAGTCCCGTTTTCTTACGGGTCGCTTCCAACCGGTCTTTATATGCCTTCTGATCAACAAATTGTAAGGGGTCAGAAGAGATAATATTTGTATCAAAAACTTCGTACTCCCCATCAAAGAGGAGATTGAAGTAGCCAGTTGGGCTCATTTTGAAATGATACTGGCATTTGGGGCAAACCAAGAGTTGGCGTTCCAACTCCCTTTTTGTAATGGTTTCCGAACAGCCAACGCATTTGACCCACTGTCCCTCGGGGACGTCGTTTTGTTGACTTCGCTGGGTCTTAATTCCGGCAGAAGTGCGTTTAAACC
>JABMOI010000228.1 GCA_013204185.1 bacterium
GGCCAGAATTGGACAACGGAAAACCAACGCAATCGAGTTGTTTTATGAACGATCCCCTGGAAAGACATTCGGATCGGATTGGGACTACACCCGCCTAGAGGCGCGTGGCACGCTGAAATTTACGACGTTCTACCGGAGACGAGCTAGGCCTAACTGGTTCAGGTTAACCGCTTTGGCCGGAACGACGATCGGAGAACTACCCATTCAGCGTCAGTTTTCGTTGAGTGGGTCGGCGGGGCCCTTTTCAGAGTTTACAGGCTTTAGAACGCTGGAGAGTTCTCGCTTCGTTGCTGACCAATTGGCAGGCATTTTTTGGGCGCACGATTTTACTACCGCCCTCTTCGAAAAGTTAGGACTTTGGTGGTTGGCAGATAAAGGGATGGGGCTGTATGTCTTTGGGGGCCATGCTTTTTCGTCGCGAGTGACCGAGATTGGCGAATTCGGCGGAAGGTATCACGAGGTTGGCGCTGGACTAAGTTATCCATTTGGGATGCCGTTTCGAGTGGAACTAGCTACGGGCAGCGATGGGGGTCTATCCTTTAGGTTCGGACGCCCGCTTAAGTAGCCGGCTGGGCCGTAAGAAAGGACGTTGACATTTAGGGCGGAAAACGTAGATTGGCAGTGCTGTGGATTCGTCTGGCCCATTTCCGACCATTTGGCGTCTTTTCACCCTTATAACATTGTCGTTCGCATGTCCAAAAAGTTATTTCTACTCGCTTGGCTATTGCTCTTATTTGTGAGCTCCACGTATGCACAAGACGCTAAAGTGGAAGCGGAATCAGATTCAACAAAGCAGAAGATCAATGAAAAAGCCGACCTCCCGCTTCTTGCAGAGCGGCATCTCGAGTACACAGCCACCGAAGGATCATGGATTTCCCTGGACGTAAGCCCTGATGGGAAAACCATTGTTTTTGATCTGTTAGGTGATCTTTGGCTTCTTCCGATTGATGGAGGCAAAGCAGATACATTGACCTCCGGAATGTCTTTCGACTCTCAACCACGCTTCAGTCCAGATGGCTCGAAGGTCATTTTTAAATCGGATCGAAGCGGCGGAGAGAATATTTGGACGATTGAGGTCGCTACGGGAAAAACGAAGCAGATCACGAAGGGGAATGACAGTCACTACGAGTCCCCTGAATATGCGCCCGACGGAACGTATTACGTCTATACAAAAGGAAGTGGCCGCTTTGGAGCATCTTCCCTTTGGATAGCCCACGTCGATGGCGGGTCTGGAGCCAGCATCATTGGAACAGGTGGCAGCCACGTAACGGGCCCGACCTTTAGCGCGGATGGCCGTTACATTTGGCATGCCATTCGGCAAGGACAGTGGACGTACAATGCCGAACTACCTCAAATGCAGCTGTTGGCCTATGACCGTGAAACAGGGCAAACCTTTAGGAAGTCCTCTCGATACGGATCGGGCATGAGACCGACCCTTTCGCCCGACGGCAATTACTTGGTGTATGCTACCCGTCACGAAGCAGAAACAGGCCTTCTTATTCGAGATTTGAATACGGACGAAGAACGCTGGTTGGCGTATCCCGTGCAACGGGACAATCAGGAGGGCCGTCCACCGCGTGATGTGATGCCAGGAATGTCCTTCACGCCAGATAGCAAGGCCTTGATTGCATTCCATGGCGGTCATTTTTGGAATATTCCAGTCGATGGCTCAGCGCAAAAAATGATTCCGTTTACCGCGGAAGTAAACTTGCCAATTGGGCCTGAACTTGCATTCACCTACCCAATTGAGGACACGCCTACCTTTACAATTCGTGAAATTCGGGATGCCGTCCCATCTCCAGACGGCAAAAAGCTCGCATTTACGGCGTTAGATAAGCTATACGTGATGGACTATCCTGACGGAACGCCCACACGGCTTACGAAATCGACGGACGTTGAATCCCACCCAACTTGGTCGCCGGATGGAAAACAAATTGCATACGCCACCTGGAATGGCGACACGGGCGCAATTATGAAGGTCCAAGCCAATGGACGAGTCGCTGCCGTCAAGTTGACCGAAGACGCTGGAGTCTATCAGCATCCCGTTTGGTCCCCGCATTCGGATCGAATTGTTGCGACATCCGCCCCTGCAATTAACTTCAGAGAAGGAGCTGGAAGTTCGGCAACCGACCTTATTTGGATTTCGTCAAATGGTGGTGCGTCCAATGCCATTGCTCCGAACAAGTGGTCCAATGTTCACTTCGTGCTGGACGATGCTGAGCGTATCTACGCCAATTCAAGAGGAGAGGGGCTGGTTTCATTTAAGTGGGACGGCACCGATCAAAAATCTCTGTTGAAAGTCACAGGAAAATCAGCATCCGGAGCCACCTCCCCACACTCCGCGGGCACCATTTTGAAGGCGCCCAAAGGCGACCTAGCCTTAGCTGAAATCAACGATGACATCTACGTCGTTACCGTTCCCTCCATTGGGGGCGCGGCGCAGACTATTTCGGTTTCCAATCCCGAAGGAGCTTCGTTTCCATCTTGGCGCGTAACCGACATCGGAGGGCAATTTCCTACGTGGGCCCCAGACGGAACGACGCTTCACTGGTCCATCGGGAACGCGCACGTTGTGTACGATCTAGCAGAAAGAAAGCAAATTGATGAGGTTCGTAAGACCGAAAAGGAAGCGAAAGAGGAAGAGGAGAAGGCTAAAAAGGCAGCCGAAAAAGCTGCCGAAAAAGCAGATGGCAAAGAGGACGATTCAAAAGAAGAAAAGGCTGATGAGCCGAAGGAAGACGAGAAAGAAGACGAGGAAAAAGATGACGGCACCCCGGAGTATAAGCCGGCAGAAAAGCGA
>JABMOI010000229.1 GCA_013204185.1 bacterium
CCGGCGCCAGCGCCTATGGCAGATCCTTTAACTGTGTTGGAGAGGTTCGCGCAGCCAGTACCCGAGATCAGGAAAACGGCGGTGAACAATACTAAAAATACGTTACGCATTGAGAAGATCGACTTTCGTCAAATAGGGATAGAATCTATGAACGAGCTTCAAACGAGGCAGTGTTTGCTTCGTTTCAGTGTTTGCTTCTTTTCAATGTTTGCTTCGTTTCATTTCCCATAAGGGAATAACCTGACTTCAATCCGAGCCTATTCCCACCTCAGCGTATCGGCCGGGTTGATGTGGGCGGCACGGTACGCATGGATGCTAACCGTGCCCATGGCAATAGCCAAAGCCACAAAACCTGCAATAAGAAATATGCCAGGACCAATGGTAATCGAGTAGGCAAAACCGCCTAGCCACTTCGTCATCCCCCAATAAGCCACGGGCGAAGCGAGCACACTTGCTACAATGACCAAGATGGCAAACTCGCGGGAAAGCAGGGTGGTGATGGATCCTGCCGAGGCTCCCATCACTTTGCGGATGCCTACTTCTTTCGTGCGTCTGGATACGGTGAGCAAGGCGAGTCCAAACAAGCCCATACACGCAATCAAGATGGCTAGAATGGCTGAGTACGTCACAACGGACTGCCATTGACGCTCGGCAGTGTACTGTGCTGCAATATCGTCTTCGGTGAAGACATAACTGTATGGCTGGCCAGGGCGCACCTCGTTCCACGTAGTTTCGATCAGTGCCAAGGCCTCAGCCGTGCGAGTAGGGTCAATTTTGACCAAAATGGCGCCCATGAAATTGTAATATTCAGGGTGCATGTTCATCACGGCTGGGAGTACTTCCTCATGAAGCGACTGGAAATGGAAGTCTTTGACCACGCCTATAATGGTGGGGGCTTCGTCGTAAATAAATTCGAGCCATCCCACAAGCTTGGTGCCCACAGGGTTTTCTAAACCGTGATCTCTGACTAGCGCTTCGTTCACCACAATGGAATTCGTAGGGTCGGAAGGGAAGTCTTCGGAAAAGAAGCGTCCAGATGCCATTTCCATTCCCATTACGTTGAGATAATCGTATCCAACTCCGAAGTTATAGGCGGAATGGGTTGCTCCAGCAGCATCTTGCCAGGTATTCCGATCAGACCCCCTGGTGAACGGCGATCCGGCTCGTTCAACAAATCGAATTTCCGAATGGGGTTCAAGTCGCTCTTTGAACTGAGCCAACACCAATTCATCTTCAGCCGTGCTAATGCCAGTTGCTGAAACGGAAACAATGGATTCTTTCTCATAGCCCAGATCCATGTTGAACAAGAATTGGATCTGCTGGGTCATAATACCCGTCGCAACAATCAACCCAATGGAGATGGTGTATTGAAGCACGACCAAAGATGATGTCAGTTTATTGCGTCCTGGGGAGCTTACATCTCCTTTCAAGACGCGAGAAGGCTGAAACCCGGCTAACACAATGGCGGGATACCCACCGGCAACGAGCCCAACTACAAGGACGAGGCTCGCAAAGGCCACCAGAATAAGCCCGGGGGACAGCTCGGACAAGGAAAGCTCAACACCAGCCAAATTCCCAAACCAGGGCAAGGCCAAGACGGTCACCACGCTGCCAACCAAGAGCGCGATCAACGCCAACATGGTGCTTTCTCCAAAATATTGCTTCATCAGCTGGCTCCTATGAGCGCCCAAGACCTTGCGCACACCTACTTCGCGCGCACGCCCAGCCGACTGCCCCACTGAAAGCGTCATAAAGTTGATGCACGCAATCAACAAAATCATCAATCCAATTGCAGATAGGATATAGGAGTAGGTTGGGTCGTGAGCAGCTGCCTCATAGGGGTGCCAAACATTTACATCTGAATGGACTTCATACAACGGTTGAAGGTGAAATCCGTATTTGTCGTCGCCTTCTGCTAGTTGATCTGCGCCCCGAAGCGCTTCGATGTATTGACCATATTCACGCTCTACAAATGGAATAGAGGCTTGCAAAATGGAGGCGGCAGCTTCTGGATTTGTCAGCTGTACATAGGTCGACACGCGCCCGCCCCAATTATTTCCTCCAATCCGAAGTCGCTCATAGTTTTCAAAGGAGATAGCGACATCTAGCGTCAGAGAAGAGTTAGCCGGAATGGTTTCAAAGACGCCAGCCACCGAAAAATCGTAGGTGTTTTCTTCTCTTGAAATCGAGATGGTTTTACCTAAAACCGCATCCCAATCCGATTCGTTGGCTCCAAAAACCGAGGCTGCTACTTCTGATGAAATAGCCATTTCGTCTGGGGACAACAGAATTGAATTGATATTTCCGGCCAGAAGAGGGAAGGAGAATATGTTGAAAAAGTCATTGTGCACCTCGGCAACCTGATAACTTCTGACCTCATCCCCAATCTCTAGATTTTGATTTCCGCGTACGTATGGCGTGGCCCGCTCAATCCCCGAAAATTCAGTTCGAAAAGTTTCGGTGAACTCGGGAGTCATCATGGCCTGATACTGAATGTCGCCCTCAGGAGTCTCCCATTGGAAATAGGTGCGATAAATGGAATCGCCATTTTCATGAAAGCGATCAAAACTCCATTCGTGATACACCAATATCATGATCAAGGCGCAACAAGCCATGCCTAGCGCAAGCCCGACCACGTTGACAAATGTATAGGTGGTATTTCTTCGAAGGGCCCTCAGGGCAACTGTGATATAGTTTTTTAGCATGGGACTCTTGATTGAGAGGGTTCGAGGTGGAATGGATATGATGATTGGACATGTGGACGGAGACGATAGTTTGCACAACAGGATGCGTAGGGCACAAATTTAAGCCGTTACGAATGGCTTTGAAGTGGCCTCTATCTATCAAAAGAGATGGAGGTAGCATGACCAACCGAAGAGGAAAACCCAAAAATCGGCAGATAAAGTTTATCTGTGCGCTCATGTTGGGCTTAATGGCACTCGCGAACACGGGCGTAGCGCAAGACAGAGAAATACTCGGAGAACAGGGTACCTACCGTGCGTCTCGGTCTAGAAGTACGGGATCGAAAGCGGAGAGCTCAGTTTCTGATCTCATCGGAAATAGGCTTGTCCGAACTGCTTCATACAGTGAACATCCTCTGCATGAACTTGCGTATATCATTCGGCCCGGGGTCCAGCTCGACGCGCATTCAAAGGCACTGCTTCGGATGGAGCCAGCTGCGCATTTGGTGGCTTTCGTGCAGGACTCCCTTTATGCGGCGCGGCCGGGAAATGCGCTTGTTCATTTGATAGTAGACGGCAAAAGCAGGCGTACCAACATCATACCAGACTCACTTTTTCTAATCCCACCGGATCGGTACATCTACGGCATCCAAGTCACAAGGGATCTACTCTTAGG
>JABMOI010000230.1 GCA_013204185.1 bacterium
GGCTCCCGAACTAGTGGCCGGGATCAAAAAAGCGGGAGATTTCTTGGCTAACCACGCGAGAACCAATTGTGCCACTGTGCACCCTGTGCTCAGAGCGATTCCTTCCAAGATTTCCAGCTGTTCAGGGTTTGCGCAAAATCTACCTTGATCGAGTGGACTGTATGCCACGAAAGCTATCCCCATCTCTTTGCAAAAGGGGATGAAATCCTGCTCGGCGGACCGATCGAAAAGGTTATATTCGCATTGAATTGCTGTGATCTTCCCCATCCCAAGCGTCTCAATGATTTCCTTTACCCCCGAAATTGGAAAATTGCTCAACCCTAACGACTGCAATTTACCTGACTGCAACGCCGCGCTTGCGCCGGCTAAAGTTTCTTCTATTGGAATACTCGGGTTTGGCCAGTGCAGGTAGGCCAGGTCAATTTGTTCTAGACGAAGTCTGGATAAGGATCGATCTACGGAGCCCACCAGCTCTTTGGCAGAAAAGTTTGAAGGCGAAATTTTCGTAGACACGTAGCCGTAATCCTTTAGTTCGCTGGCAAACTCTCCCAAAATTTCCTCTGACTGCCCAGCACCGTAAATTTCGGCTGTATCGAAGTGGTTGACTCCCGAATCAATTGCTGCGATAACCGCTTCTCTAAAACCGTCCACCACTGACAACCTCGATGACCGGCCACCAAGCCCGAGCCCCAAACCAATCCGAGATACCTGACGGCCAGTGCGGCCAAGTTCTGCGAACATCACCCTCTTAACACCTGGGACGCCTCTGAAGGTAACTCAGCCAATTGACTAATCTCAGCGAATAAAGAGGCCTCGTCTAGTCCCTCCTGCTCAACCATCCACTCTCTTGACCCATAGGCTATTCTTTGGGGCCCAGGAATGCCAGAACCCAGGTACCGAACTTCGCTGGAGACCTGACTAACGTCCCGTACCGCTGAGTAGAGACCCCCAGATGAAACTCCTTCTTCGGCAACCAGGACCATACTGGCGGGCTGGAGCTCCTTGGCCAGCCCAACGGGTAAGGGTTGAACTCGGTAGGCGTCCACTAGACCAACGAGCACGCCGCGTTCCTCTAGTGTCTGAGCTACTTTGAGTGCCGTAACCACGAGTGAGCCGGTCGCGACAATTGTAATTTTTTGAACCGGCTTTAGGACCGCAAAGCCGGCGGTCAAGTCCGAAGAGCTTCCATGAAGGTTCGGATACTCCCCCTTATCCACCCTGACATAGAGTGGGCCAGCTGCAGTTAAGGCGTATTCAGCAGAGGCAGCTGCTACTGAACTGTCTCCCGGATTGAGGATTTCAAGCTCTGGTATCGTTCTGAGGACAGCCAGGTCGTGGACGGCATGATGTGTTGGACCGTCAAAGGAAAAAGAGTAGCCATGGCCCAAACCGACAATCGTCACAGGAAGATTCATGCTGCATAAATTCATCCTAATTTGTTCGTAAGCCCGAAACGCGATAAAACTTGAAATCCCGAAAACGACCACACGTTTCCCAGTTGAGGCTAACCCTGCTGCAACATTAATCATATTCTGCTCAGCAACGCCGACATTGATGAGTCTGTCCGGCGCTTTGGAGGAAAACCTCTCCAGGCTATGAACCTCCATATCGTTCGTTACCAAATATATGAGGTCATCATGGAGAGCATTTTCGCATATTACGTCGAAAAACGCGTCGCGCATGTCTTGCATTTGCTACGCGCCCTCTGTGGAAAATGATAGGTCTTCCAGGGCGGCTTTGTATTCTTCAGCGCTGGGAGCGCCGTGGTGCCACCTCAGGTTTCGCTCCATAAAGCTGACCCCCCTTCCCTTCACCGTATTTGCGACAATTAAGGTGGGTCGATTGGATTCCACCGCGGTGGACAACGCTTGATCAATCTCAGGGAAGGAATGGCCATCGATTTCCATCGCTGACCAACCGAAGCTGTCCAATTTTATCCCGAGTTCTTTGTAAATTGAATCGTCCCCAATTTCCGAAGTAACGGCAAGTCTATTTCTGTCAACAATGACGGTCAGCCCGCTGAGCGCAAAGTCCCCTGCAAAGGCGATTGCCTCCCACACGGACCCCTCGGAAAGCTCTGCGTCTCCAAGCAGAGTAATGATTCGAATATCTCTAGGCGGGGAGGAGACACCCAGAGCCATGCCGCAACCGATACCTACTGCATGGCCCAGTGATCCCGTATTCCAATCCACGCCAGGAATAGAAATATCCAGTTGTCCGCCCAAACCCCCATTTCTTCCGTACGAGTCAAGTTTTTCTGAATCGATTAAACCAAGATCTAAGAGAATCGGATAGAGGGCTAAACAAGCATGCCCTTTACTCAAAATAAACCGGTCTCGGTTTATCGAATCGCCGTCGTGACCAAGATTTCTAATATAGGGAATCTTGTACAAAGCAACTAACAATTCGACTGCCGAAAAAGTTCCCCCTAAATGCCCGAGTTTTGAAGCGTATGCCCTTTCAAGTGCTTGAGCCCTGATGTCACGAGCGGTCTTTTTCAAGCCACCGTATTGTTCACTCAACTTGATATCTCTGTTTCAACGAAAGGCTGGACGATTTTTTGCTCGGTGTCACATAAAACCTCTATAAACATAGGCCCCGGGTTTGAAATTAGCGAACTGAGATCCTCGACGACCGATTCGGCCGAATCTAAGAGCATGTAATCCAAGCCAAACGCTTGTGCAACCGCCCGAAAATCAAGGCCCTCCGCTCCCGTCTCATCATCAGAACCGATTCGTCGACCCTCGAAGAAGCTGTCTTGCCAATTCCTCATTGAGACATACCCGCCATTATTAATTACGAATACTTTCACATTTAGCGCGTAATAACTGATGGTCTTCAACTCTTGGATGTTTAGTTCCAGCGACCCGTCCCCAGTGACCGCAAGAATCTGCTTCTCGGGAGACGCTACTGCCGCTCCGATTGAAAGAGGGAGGCTCGTCCCCATGGCGGCAAAAGTCCCAGAAGTTACCTCTCGCTGGCCATGCTCAAAATTATAAACTTGTCCCCCAACATAGTAGTTTGACCCTGCATCAGTAATAAATATATTTTGCGGCCCCGAAACTCTGTCAAGTTGGGTCATGAAAAAGTAGAGATCCATGGGATTTGACTCCCGCTGAGCTGCAGAGATTTTACCTGTACTTTTGAGATTTTTACAACGAGTTCGCCAATCTTCCCAGCTCGGCGAGCTCGTTGGGCTCAAATCAGACAGAACTGAGCGGAGGAAGTCTTTCGCGTCTGCAACAATCGGCAAAGCAATTCTCTCCCCAAATTTTTCGATTTCGGCGGAATCGATATCAATCATCACGACCTTCGCGTCTGAAGAAAAATGCTCCAGATCATGGCCGGCCAGCTGAACGGAAAGCCGACATCCGACGGCGATGATAACGTCAGCGTTGAGGAGTAGGCTCTTCGAATAAGGCGCTCCCCTCCGGCCGATTTGACCAAGATTAAGTTCCATAGACCTGGGGAAAATGTCTTGTCCCAATCGGGAGAGAGCTACTGGGACGTTCCAGTCTCGAACGACTGCTTCCAACTCAACCAGTGCGCCCGACTGCCGCACACCCTGACCAGCGACAATCAGGGGGCGCTCTGCACTTTGAAGTATCGATTCAAAAGCACGAATATCTTCAGATGACACTGGGTCTAGCCGAGACTTTGGGGAGAATCCCACAAGGCTCTCGGCGTCAACGTGAGCGCTCTGAACATCGATGGGAATGTCGAGCCAGACAGGACCTGGTCGTCCCGAAACAGCAAGGTGGTAGGCCTTTTCAATCTCGTAACGGATAGTCGCAGGGTCGGTGACGGTGCTGGCATACTTCGTGAATGCTCTGACCGCCGGGACGACGTCGACGCCCGCGGTCCCAAATGTTCGCAGTGCATGATCGCCAGATCCACGAGGTAACTCGCCGATGGGTGACTGACCGGAAATGATAACGACTGGAGAAGATTCGACCCACGCCTCAGCAAGGCCGGGAACAGCGTTTGTCGCCCCCGGTCCGCTGGTGACCGATACAACTCCAATCTTGCCGGACACCTTCGCGAAAGCTGAAGCCATAATTGGCGCAGCAGCTTCATTTCGAGCGCAAACGTAATCTAACCGTGGCTCGCGCGCAATAGCGTCATTAACGTACATCGAACCGTTCCCCGTCAGGACAAAAACAACTGTAGCTCCCCGATCAGCTAGAAATCGAAAAACGTAATCTGCGACGGATAACTTGTTCACTCCTCTGCCTCCTGCGAAGTTCAATTTGGCTCTATCGAGGCTTTGGACAATGTTCGACGACTCACTAAGTGGTCTGCGAAGTCCAAGATTCTCTCGCAACCAACTTGCAGTTCGTCGCGGTCCCCTGCTATCGAAATCCTGACATATCGATCACCGGCCGGACCGAATCCGATTCCTGGGCATACACAGACAGATTTTTGATTGAGTAGCTCGAAAGCAAATTCTTGCCCGGTTAGCCCCGTCTCAGAAACGTTTAGGAAGAAATATATGGACGCATTCGGCTTTACAAAAGAAATAGAGCGCGCATTCGAGAAAATTTCACTAACCTCCTTAGCCCTAGCTTCGTAAATCGAGACCGCCTGAGTGTAAGAACGACTTTCATCCTCCAAAAAACTTTGAGCAGCCAGCTGGAGAGACTTCGGGAGACAGGAATAGAAAAGTGAGTTATAGTCTGCGACCTTGGCCGCGAGAGATTCCGAGCCTGTAACAAACCCCAGCCGCAGCCCAGGTGCGCCTGCATCCTTGGATAACGAGTAAATGTAGGTGGCGCCCTCGATCACGTATTCAGGCACGGGGGAAGAGGAGTAAGTCAAATTTCGGTACGTTTCATCAACGACGAGGTTAACGCCACTCTCCAAACACATTTGGCCGAGACCTTGCATAAACTCTCGGGGGTGCGAAATTCCAAGGGGATTAGAAGGTGAATCGATTATCAAGATTTTTGGCCGGACCGACCGTCTAATAACTTGCAGGATCTCATCGAGATTGGGGGAGAAGTGAGCACCCTCGCTTAGAGTAAAGTTGGCCACCCGGAGGTCCGCGAATTCTGCCGCGAGCCTATAGGTCGGGAAACAGGGATCGGGCATAATCACGGTGTCACCAGCGTCTGCCAGAAGATGAAAAAGCTGAGAAACTGCCGCGTTGGCAGGGGTGACAACTATGTTTTCCTCCCTAAACACATGCTTTTTCCAGTCAGACTGCACCTTCGCAAAGGCACCCCGCAATTCAAATTCCCCAGCAGATGGACTGTACCCGAGAACCTCATTCGAAAACGCGACACGGTTCAGCTTTTCAACCAGAAGACGATCTGCATTTTCGCTCGTATCGCCAATTTCGAGGCGGATTATTCTCCTGCCAGATCGCTGCAAGCGATTCGCTTCCGACAAAATTTCGAACATTGGCTGCGGCCGCACTAGGCCGGACCTGACGCTAAGACTTGTCACTAGAAAGGCCCCCTAAAATGCTTGTAAAAATCAACCATCGATTCGGAATCAGGAAGTGGCACCGAATGCCCATCGGATTCGTTATGAAGCTTTGCAACTTCATTTACTAAAACTCTTACGTCCGGGTAGTACAAATCCTCGAGTGATTTTGCGGTTGGACAAGGCGCCGGGGCCATCCCAACAGAAACGGAGGGCAGCGAAAGAAGCCGGGGATTCTTTTCTGCGATTACTCTATTGATTTCCGCAGCCACGCCGTAAAAAGTCCAGGAGGTGTCGGCAACTAAAAGCTTCCCGGTTTTCTCGACACTGGTCAAAATCATTTCTTTGTCGTAGTGAGACGTCGAATGAAGATCAATTATCTCCACAGAGATTCCGAAATCTGCGAGGTAGTCAGCGGCCCTACGAGCCTCAAGCACCATTATTGACGTTGCCACCACAGTCACATCCGACCCGAGTCTATCCAAGCGAGAACCGAATATTGGATGGGACGGGGAGGCCTCGTCATCATCGAACTCGAGTTCGTAAAGCAGTCTGTGCTCGAGCATCACGATCGGGCCTTTGTGTTCTGAAATCGCATAACGATAACTTGCCAAGACGCTTTGCGGTGTCGCCGGCATGACAACAGCGAGTCCAGGGATATGACTAAGCAACGATTGCAGACTTTGGGAATGTTGAGCCCCCTGCCCCCAGCTCCGACCAACAACCATCCGCATCATCAACGGAACTTCAAAAAGACCACCGAACATATATTTGTACTTTGCCGCCAAATTGATCAATTGATTGAATGCCAGAAGGCCAAAATCAGCTCGAATATGGGTATTGATGGGATACACCCCGTTCAAGCCCATCCCAATGCAAATTCCAGCAATAGAGTCCTCTGCTAACGGTGTCTCTATAACCCGCCCAGGATAACGATCATGAAGGCCAAGAGTCGTTCCAAATATTCCTTTGTGATCCGTAACGCCCTGACCAATGATGGCCGTTGATGGTACGTTTTCGAGTGCTTCCACCATCACCGTTTCGAGTGCGGATCTATAGGTCCTAGAGGACATCAGTAAGTAGCTCCTCGATGCCGGGGAAGTCCGAGCCAATCGCGAATTCAACCGCCTGATCAATCTCGTCGCGAATGAGCGCAATCTCGGCGGTGAACCTGCTCAAGTCTCCTAACAGAGGATCTTTCTTCTTCCACTGCGTTACAGTTCGCTCCGCTCTATATCCCGCATCGAAGTCTTCCCCGGGCCCTACATGCTCGCGGTATCGCATCGTTTTTACCCGCAAAAGTGCAGGCCCAGAGCCACCACGAAGATGTCTGAGCGCCGCCGAAGTTGTCTCAAAAACCGCCACCGGGTCAAAGCCCGCTTCTTCGTTAAAAAAAACAATACCAAACGCGTCAGATAAACGTTCGAGGGAGAAAGATTGCCTATCGTCAAGACTCGTGTGGACAGCTAAGCTGTTGTCCTCGCACAGAAACAAAACGGGGAGCCCGTGGATCGAACAGAAGTTCAAGGACTCAAAGAAAGCACCCTGCTCTGTCGCACCATCACCAAAAACGGCAACAAAAACTCGGTCGCTCTTCCCCTTGATTCTCTCCGCTAATGCCGCGCCAACTGCGTGGGAGATGGTGGATGCCACGACAGCAGAAGCACCCATAACTCCGTAATCAGGAGCTGCTAAATGCATAGACCCAGCTTTGCCTTTACTAATACCGGTTTTTCTTCCCATCAGTTCGGCAAAGAATTCCTTCAGAGGTGCTTTTCGGGCCAGGTAAAAGGCATGCCCTCGATAATTAGGGAAAAGCATGTCTCGGTCGTCAAGCGCTGCACATACCCCCACTGCGACAGTTTCTTGCCCAATCGAGAGGTGCACGGGGCTTTGAATTAGGTCTGAAGGATACAAGTCAATAATTTTCTCTTCAACCATGCGCACCCTTAGGGAACGAATAATTAGTTCATCACGGTTGCTCATACGCAATAGTAACGCATCCAGGACTGCCTCCCAGTTCTGACCGTTATGCTTTCCTAATGGAAGTTCAGCCTATAAAACCTAGATCTTTTGCCGTAACGGATGGAATTGAAGCCACCACCTCGCGCGGGATGCTTCGCGCAGTGGGGATGGGTGATGATGACTGGGATAAGCCACAAATTGGGATTGCAAGTTCGTGGAACGAAATCACCCCCTGCAATCTTTCTGAACCGTCCTGGGTTTGTTGGAGATTTCATACTTTGGAAACGAGGATGGA
>JABMOI010000231.1 GCA_013204185.1 bacterium
CACCACCACCCATCGGGTGATCGACCGGGTTCATGGCAACACCACGGGTTTTCGGACGAACGCCCATCCAGCGTTTACGACCAGCCTTCCCAATTTGAATGTTCATGTGGTCAGCATTAGAGGTCGTGCCAATTGTGGCAAAACATCCTACTGGCACCATGCGGGTTTCACTCGAAGGCAAACGAAGAATCGCATACTTGCCTTCACGAGCGGTCAGCTGAGCATACGTTCCAGCGGAACGAGCCATCTGTGCCCCTTTTCCTGGCTTCATTTCAATTGCATGCACGAATGAACCAACCGGGATGTTAGACAATGGCAAGCAGTTTCCTGCTTCTGGAGCCGCTGCCGGTCCATTTTCCAATATCATTCCAACCTTAACTTCGTTTGGCGCAACGATATAGCGTTTTTCACCGTCTGCATAGACGAGAAGCGCGATACGTGCCGTACGATTCGGGTCGTATTCAATGCTTGCAACTTTGGCAGGAATACCAATTTTGTTGCGTTTGAAATCAATAATTCGATAGCGGCGCTTGTGACCGCCACCTTGATGCCGAACCATGATTCGACCGGTGTTATTACGCCCAGCTTTTTTGCTAAGCGGTGCGATCAAGCTCTTTTCCGGCTCCGATTTGGTAATCGTCTCGAAAGCGGATAGGGAGCGGTGTCGCTGTCCCGGTGTATTAGGTTTTAATTTTTTAATCGCCATGATACTGTGGTCGTAAATGCAGGGTAATACCTACCCGTTACACTTCCTCGAAGAAATCAATTTGTTCACTGTCCGGCATCAGAGTTACGATCGCCTTCTTCATAGAAGCGCGTCTTCCCTCAACACGGCCACGCCGTGTTTGCTGTGAACGTCTTTTTCCTCGAACAATCATTGTTCTTACTTCTTTGATTTTGACGCCAGGATACCTTTTTTCAAGGGCATTCCGGATCTCAATCTTGTTGGCACTTTGCTGGACTTCGAAAGAAAAGTGACCGTTCTCCATGAGTTCGGTTAGTTTCTCCGTTACCAGTGGACGTACCAGAATGTTATTGCTCATCGCTTTGCTCTAGGCAGGTTTCTGTGATCGTTTATTCCTTTGCAGTGCCAAGTTGGCTTGCAAGTGTCTCAACCGCTCCTTCTTGAAGTACAATCACTTGAGCTTTCATAAAGTCGAGTGTTGATGCATCAGAAGCATTTCTAACGGTGAGCTTAGGAACGTTGCGACCTGAGCGGTAAACAGCAGCTTCATTTGCTCCTGTCAACAGCAGAACGCTTTTTCCATTCAGTTCAAGCGAGGACAACAACCCTTTAAGGCTACTGGTGCTTGGGATGTCGTATGAGAAGTTCTCAACGACCCGAATGGCGTCATCTTTCGTTTTGTAAGCGATTGCGCTACGACGAGCTACAAGCTGCGTTTTGCGATTCACTTTGAACGAATAATTTCTTGGACGTGGGCCGAACATGGTACCACCACTACGGCGAGTAGGGCTTTTTGCACTACCTGCACGAGCACCACCGGTACCTTTCTGACGATAGAGCTTGCGAGTTGAACCAGCAACTTCACCGCGCTCTTTCGTTTTATGGGTCCCTTGGCGGCCATTGGCCTGGATACGACGAACGTCTAGCCAGATCGCATGATCGTTAGGTTCGGTAGCAAATACCGCCTCGTCAAGCGTAACCGACTTAGAGGAAGCCGTACCGTCCTGTTTGAAAACTTTGAGTTTCATTGTCTATCTACGGCTAACTATTTCTTTTTTCTCAGTTCGACGAGACCGTTTTTCGGTCCAGGTACTGCTCCGTTAACCAGAACAGCATTTTGATCAGGCAGAATACGCATGATCTGTAAATTCTTGATCGTAACACGATCAGTTCCCATCCGACCAGCCATTCGCATGCCTTTGAATACGCGTGAGGGGTCGGAACCGGCTCCGATAGATCCTGGCGCTCTCTGGCGGTTGTGCTGACCGTGCGTTGCGTCGCCCACACCGCGAAACTTATGACGCTTCACCACACCTTGGAACCCTTTCCCTTTGGAAACGCCAGCAACATTGATGACCTCTCCTTCGGAAAACAATTCTTCGACGCGAATTTCGTCGCCCAAAGACAGTTCACGTTCCGAAAGAGCAAACTCCCGGACATGACGTTTTGGAGAGGTTCCAGCAGCCTGAAAATGTCCTTTCATAGACTTCGCAGTACGCTTTTCTTTCTTTTCACCCAAGGCGACTTGGACGGCTTCATAGCCATCTTTCTCCTGGGTGCGAATCTGGGTTACGACATTCGGTTCAACTTCGATAACGGTGCATGGGTAATGATTCCCACTAGCGTCAAAGATGCTGGTCATGCCAACCTTAATTCCGAGTATTCCTTTGCTCATAGCAATCCTTTTTATTTCGGTCACGGTCTGTGACCGGATTGGTAAGCTTGTTGCTTGGTTTAGCCCTTAACGAGCGTGATAGTTACAGGAGCCGTAAACGAGGTACTGAAGAGGCTGGCTAGCAGAACCGATGTGGTTCCAGCAGCGGTCAGCTTAATCTGCTTGTCGTCTACAATATTATAAGAGAACGTAAGAGGTAAGCTCGTTCCGTTTGCCACAATGCTCACAGAGACCGTCGTATTCGACTCGACAATTCCGTATTCGCCTGAGTAGTTGGCATCCCCTGCGTCGACAACAGCGTCAACATTCAGAGTAAAGCCTCCATCCCGTTCGAACCCGATAAGTACCGAGTTAAATCCTTCAATGAATGCAGCGGTGCGATCACCTTCTGCATCGTTTACTCCGCCTAAGGACCAACTTCCAATGAAGGCATCGCCGTCACTGGGATCGTCGCTGCTACTGTTGTCGCAAGCGACACCAACTAGCATGAGTCCAAAGAGCAATATGTAAACAGATAGCTTGCGCATTGTAAAACTCTTCGTCAACATCAAACTTTGATCTCGACATCGACACCGCTCGGAAGCTCAAGCTTCATGAGTGCGTCAACCGTTTTACTGCTCGTGGACAGAATGTCGATCAGTCTTTTGTGACTGCGTGTTTCAAACTGCTCACGGCTCTTCTTATTCACGTGCGGGCTCCGAAGAACCGTATAAATTGACTTGCGTGTTGGAAGTGGAATGGGTCCACTTACTACTGCGCCGGTCGATTTAACCGTTTTAATAATTTTTTCAGCGCTCTTGTCGATCAACGTGTGATCGTATGACTTGAGCTTAATTCTAATTTTCTGACTAGCCATTGGTC
>JABMOI010000232.1 GCA_013204185.1 bacterium
AGCGGCAACCTACACGAACCTAGCTCCGGGCAACAACACATTTGAAGTCAAGGCTTCGAGCCGGGATGCTGTTTGGAGCGAGCCTGTTTCGCTTGAAGTAAAGGTCCTTCCGCCGTGGTGGAGGACGATTTGGGCGTATTTGGGATACCTCGCATTTATGTTTGGTGGAGTGGTCTCGGCAGCCAGGATCCAACGAGCCCGTATTTCGGCGCAGGAACGAGAAAAAGTGCGGCAAAAAGAGTTGGAGCAAGCCCGCGAGATCGAAAAACAGCATGTTGAACTGTCGTTGGCGCATGAAACACTCAAAAAGACGCAGGGTCAATTGGTCGAACAAGAAAAACTAGCATCGCTTGGCTCCCTGACGGCGGGCATTGCCCACGAGATTAAAAACCCGCTCAACTTCGTGAACAACTTCGCTGAAGTGGGTGCAGAAATGGCGGATGAACTCTCCGAAGCCATTGCTGCCGGAAACTCGGAAGAAGCCCAAGCAATCATTGCCGAACTCCGCGAAAACGCCAAACAAATCACGAAGCACGGGCGCCGCGCGGACGAAATAGTGAAAGCGATGATGCAGCACGCTCGGGGCGGAGCGTCGGAGCGGGAAGAGGTGCAGCTCAACACGTTCCTAGAGGAATATGCAAACCTGGCTTGGCATGGTATGCGGGCGAAGGACAATGATTTTCAGGCGGAATTGGTGCGAGACTTCGATCCGCTGGTCGGCTCTTTGAAGGTCATGCCCCAAGAACTCGGTCGCGTAGTCTTGAATCTATTGAACAACGCGTTCGACGCGGTTCGGGGTGTTGAAGGCGCGCGGGTTACCATCGCAAGCCGCCAAACGGACGGCCACGTCTCTATCTCCGTGTCCGACAACGGCCCCGGCATTCCGGACGCCATCCGAGATAAGATCTTTGAGCCGTTTTTTACTACGAAACCGACTGGCGAAGGGACGGGGTTAGGCCTTAGCTTGAGCTACGACATTATCACCAAAGGACACGGCGGTTCTATGACTGTCGGTTTATCGGCCGAAGGCGGCGCCCTTTTCACCATCGACTTGCAGAGCCACCCATGAATGCTCGTGACTTCCAAACCAAAAATGTCGAGGAGCTGAAGCTTCTGCTAGAAGCAGAAATGTTGGGCGGTTTCAAACCAACCCTCGCCATTATTTTTTCTTCTTTTCGAGACGATATTTCCAAACTTGGCATTTTTTTGAAGCATCGTGGCATTGCTATGTTCGGGGCCAGCTCATGGGGAGAATTTACTCGTGAAGGGGTCGAATTGGACTCCGTTTCAGCCCTATTTCTGGATTTATCAACGGACTATTTCCATTTGCAACTCAACACTTTGGAAGGAGGGGATGAGGAAAGGGTTGCTGCTTCTGTTGCTCGGGCAGCGACGGAGCGATTTGGAAACCCGGTCTTCATGATCTTGATTTCGGACCTGGAGACACGTGGGGAAGCCATCCTTAAAACGTTTGAAGAAGTATTGGGACCGGATGCCCAGGTAGCCGGTGCAGGAGCCGGAAGGGATTCACTAAACTCACCAAGTTTTGTGTTCAACACCGACACCATATGTCATCGTGGATTTCTTACCCTCATTATTGACGGCGATAAAGTTCAGATGACGAGTAGGGCTGCATGTGGCTGGCAAGGTATCGGTGCGCCAAGACAAATTACCAAAAGCAAGGGTCAATGGGTTTATGAAATAGATGGTGTGCCTGCCCTCGATGCATTGCTAAAATATATTGGTCGTGAAGACCTCGATCTGGAGGATCAGGTTCAGTCGGAACGTGAGATCAATACGTTGCCCTTGCAGCTTCAGCGACCTAAAGGAGACCCCATCATGCGCCCGGCGCTCTTGTTTGACAGAGAAACCCGTGCAGTGATGTGTCCTGGAACAATGGAGGAAGGAGCATTTGTCCGCTTTTCTATCGAACCCGATGACAGTGTGATCGATGTAGTTCTAGAAGACTTTCGTCAGGCTAAGGAACAGGCCGGCGACCTGGATGCCGTCGTGTACTTTTCGTGTTGGGGACGATACAACACCTTGGGGCCCGCCATGAATCGAGAAATCCGGGAAGCGGGAAAATTATTCGGCGTCCCCATGGTAGGTTTCCTTTCCAGTGGAGAAGTGGCCCGAGCAACGGGCGGAAACTTAGAATTCAACGCACTCACATCGTGTTGCGTGCTGCTCAAAGAGGTAGATGGATGAAAGCCAAATCGTTTCAAGCTGATTCAGTAGAGGCCACGCAGCGAGAACTGCAGAAAGCTATGTCAGACGATTTTCGTCCCACGGTCGCCTTCGTGTTTGTCGCGGTCAGTTGGGACCGAACGGCCCTACGAGCTGTCTTTGAAGAGCATGGGATCAGCATTTTTGGCTGTACGACCTTCGGCGAATTTATAGATGGAGCCTACGGGCAAGACACCGTAGCGGTGCTCCTTCTCGACATGAACCCGCAAGCTTTTCGCTTTGCCCACCAGACTTTTACACCTGGATCTGAGCTGAAAACAGCAGCAGATCTCGCCGCGCAGGCGAAGGAATGGTTTTCCAACCCGGTTTTCATGGTAGCTACGAGTCACATGGAAACGATGGCCGAAGATGTGATCGAGGGAATCGAATCCGTGATGGGCAGCCAAGCACAAATATTTGGTGCGATGGCAGGCATGGATCCTGGAACGCTGAACAATGCGGTTTTTACCAACGGCACCGACCTTAAACGTGGCGTGCTCTTCATGGTTATTGATGGTGATCGTATTGATGTAAATGGAGTGGCGACGTGCGGTTGGAAACCAGTAGGCCCTATTAAAACGGTTACAAAGAGCAAAGGCATGTGGGTGCAAGAAATCGATGGCGAGCCCGCGTTGGACTTGATGCTGAAGTACTCAGGTGCGTGTACGCGGGAGGAGTTGAATCAGGAGTTCTGGATCAACGAATTCGCGATGTCCTTGCCGCCTCAGCTAATCAAAGAAGAAGGGGCGGCTGTCATGCGCCCATCACTGGTTTACGACAAGGCCTCCAACTCGGTCATGTGCAACGGACGCGTGCCGCAAGGATCAAAAATCAGGTTTTCCCTTCCACCCGATGACGATGTTGTGGACGCTGTCATTAAAGCATGTGAGAAGCTCAAAAGCGAAAAAGCCCCCGAAGCGGATGCCATCGTGTATTTCTCTTGCGCTGGTCGCCGTCTTTCCATGGGCCCGCTCTTGAAACGAGAAATCGAAACGGTGAGAGCGCTGTGGGATGCCCCGCTTGCTGGTTTTTTCTCTTTGGGAGAAATTGCGAGGGTAACAGGCGGTGGCAACGAACTCAATAATATTTCCTCGTCCTGTGTGGTGTTGAAGGAAAAATGAGCGACCCGTTGAGCCATATCAAGGAGTTAATTGCCACGCTGGATGAAGACACCCAGAAGGCCATTCTGAAGGCAGCCAACGCTTTACAGGCGGAAATCGAGATTCTCGATTTCCGCCTCAAACGCATGGAGAAGATCAAGCGGACCACTGCCATTTTTCTGGATGAATCGGTGGCGGAGTTGGAGCAGAAGCGAGCCGCTGAGGAAGAGATCAATTCGAAGCTGGAGCAATCCCTCACGGAGCTTAGAGCAACCCAGGCACAGCTCGTTGAGCAGGAAAAACTTGCGTCTCTTGGCGCGCTGACCGCCGGAATTGCCCACGAAATCAAGAATCCGCTCAACTTCGTGAACAACTTTGCGGAAGTAGGTGCGGAAATGGCGGATGAACTTTCTGAAGCCATCGAGGCAGGTAACACAGAGGAAGCGCAGGCCATCATTGCCGAGCTAAAGGAAAACGCTAAGCAAATCACGAAGCACGGGCGCCGCGCCGACGACATCGTGAAAGCGATGATGCAACACGCGCGCGGCGGCGCTTCGGAGCGTGAATCCGTGGAGCTCAACACGTTTCTTGAGGAATACGCTAACCTTGCGTGGCATGGCCGGCGGGCAAAGCAGGGAGATTTTCAAGCGGATTTGATTCGAGAGTTCAGCTCGGAGGTCGGTTCATTGACTGTGATGCCGCAGGAACTGGGCCGCGTGGTGTTGAACCTACTCAACAATGCATTTGATGCGGTTCGGGGCGTTGAAGGTGCGCGGGTCACTATCGCGACCCGCCACGCGGACGGCAACGTCACTATCTCCGTGTCCGACAACGGCCCCGGGATTCCAGACGCTATCCGAGACAAGATATTTGAACCGTTTTTCACCACAAAACCGACTGGAGAAGGCACGGGCCTCGGCCTTAGCCTAAGCCACGACATCGTCACAAAGGGACACGGCGGGACGATGGTGGTGCAAGGAGCGAAGAGCGGTGGGGCGGATTTTGTAGTCACGTTGCCTTCGTCATAACCAAAAAAAGTACGCTTCCGCCATTCAACCGTGAGCCTATTCCGCTAGAAAAATCGTATTTAGACACATCATCGGATCACACACTCATGTTCTTTAGGACAACCATGCGTTTCCTCCTGTCTGTCGCAGCCCTTTGCTTGTGCTCAATTCCCGCTTTCGCAAAGCAGCAGGCCTCGCAAAGCGAAGTCAATTTTTCGGAAGGGGCAAGCGACCTTCCCATTCGGTTTGAGAACATCACCCTTGAAGATGGCCTGAGCCAATCCACAGTGTATTCCATTGCCCAGGATCGAAAAGGGTTTATGTGGTTTGGGACGCAGATTGGTTTAAACCGGTACGATGGGCATAAAATCGAGCAGTTTATGCCCGATCCATTCGATTCTACGTCGGTCCACGACGACTGGATTTGGTCGATCACTGAGGACAAAGACGGCATGTTGTGGCTGACCTACGAAGATGGAACAGTGAGTCGGTTCGATCCCAGTACGGGTAAAGCACGTAATTACTACGCATCCGAATCCGACTCAACGACGGTTGCCGCTTTCAGGTCTACCTTCCTATCAATTGATTCAAAGGGTCAAATATGGATCAGTGGGAACGGACTTCAACGTCTCGATCCCGAATCAGGTAAAGTAGAACGGTGGGGTACGAATACGGGGAATGGTGGCTCTATTGGATGGACTTCCGGTATTCTGGAGGAAGAAGACGGCACTTATATCGTGGTTGGTCGAGATGGGGTGCAACGATTTGACCCGACCACCAGTACGTTTAAGTTGTTGTACGACGTACCTAGTGGCGGAACACTCCCAACCCGGGATCCTAAAAACCCGAATATTATTTGGCATGGGTCGTTGGACGACGGAATCTATCGGTTTGACACGTCCACTGGCGAGTTTCGGGCTTACGATGTTACCCAAAGTGATAATAATATGTCTCTTCAGGCTAGGCCTGATCCCGTAACACCGGGCATTGTGTGGGTGGCTTCTGAGGAAGGTATTGTTCGACTCAACGCCGAGACTGGAGCGTATCAGTCATATAGAAGTGGCACAGGTTCTTCCTCGCGCGGGGGCGAGTTACTTAACAACTCGATTGGCAGA
>JABMOI010000023.1 GCA_013204185.1 bacterium
AGACAGGGAAATAGGTGGGATTATAAAATTACTGATGTTTCTCAAACTGGAGCGCCAGGACCTTTTTTGGTTTTTGATATTCCGGAAGAAAACCTAGTGGACGGGCGAATTCAGAAAGTACTGAGAGCACAAGAACGTGAAGCCGACGGCACTCTCCGCGACGAAAGTAGCTGTTTGATTGACGTTTTAGGATCAAACCAATACTCAGCGCCAAGTCTGTTATCTTGCTCTGAAACAGGCGGACAATGTCGCTGCATGAATCGGATGGTTGATACGGTCATTCAGGATAACAAGAGTCAGTATGTGAGCGTTCAAGAGCAGGTTCCGATCGGACCTTGGGACTATTGGGTCGATGGCAAAGCTTCGTATGCATTTGTCGGAACGGGAACGGGCGGCAGCGGGGGCGGCAGCTCTTGGACGCGAGGTACAGACATCGGGCTAATTCAGTACGGTGCTTGGACCAGCTGTCATTGGGCTGCCCCAAACTGCAAAGACACTTCATGGCGTGCCGACCTCGTTTTTGCGAAAGTGGATGGCCAGATTTTTGGAGCTACGGCAGTCGATGTGGAAGAGCGGGATGTACCATTTCAGATGGAAAACGGTGTGTCGCAACCCTTTCCAAATCCCACGATGGGTCTGGTTAGCTTCGAAGTCAGGGTTAGCTCACCACAAACGGTTTCCATAACGATATTTGATTTGTTAGGGCGTGAAGTTGCTGCAGCACAAAAACGGATGGTGCCAGCAGGTCAATCGATGATTCATATCGACACCAATTTGCTCATGCGGTCGGGAGTGCACTTTGTGACGATAAGGGGGCAAACCGTTGATTCGACGTTTAAAGTCATTTTGGTAAAGTAACGGGGGGCGGTGGAAAAAATAATCGACAAGATGTAAAAAAATATAGATACGGTGTAACATAATTTTTACATTGCGTATAGAAGGTTTCAACCATTAACCTCAAGCGCACCATGTCACGTCAAGAAGTTTATTCTTGGGCATCTCTTCTGTCCAACCTAGCCTTTCTTCTGGTCTATATCGTCATAGTTTTCGGAATTCCGTCAATTCTCGAGCCATATAGCGGAAATGTAATTCAAGTCCTCGTCGTGTTGGTAATCGTAGACCTTGTCTTCCAAGGAGTCATTAGTATTCAGGGGAAGCGAATTCCAATGGTCGACCGCGATGAACGTGACGATCAGATTGAAGCGAAAGGGTTCAAAATGGGCTACTACATATTCCTTGTCTCCATTATTACCCTAATTGGCCACTTGTTTGTGGTAAACGTACTCGAACCATTTGCCGACGCCGACTATCTGGAGATCATGAAGCAGCTTCCGATGCATTATTTAGTTTTCACTATGATTGCCGGCTCCTCTGCAAAGTCGATTGTTCAGTTGGTTCACTACCGCCGAGGGTACTAACATGGCGAAAACAGCAGTTTCAAATACCATCCGGCATCTTCGTTTCCACCACAACGAAATGACGCAGCAGGACTTGGCAGACCGAGTCGGGGCTACACGGCAAACGATCAACGCAATTGAAGCCGCAAAGTACTCGCCTTCTTTGGAGCTAGCCTTTCGGATAGCCCGCGTTTTTGATTTGAAGGTGGAAGAAGTGTTTTCTTTTCAGGAAGAGTAAAGCTCCCCTCAGGACCAGCTAACCCTCAAGACCAGCTACTCCACCGGCGGTTCAGCAGGTACTATTTCGTCTGGCCTCGGGGGGTCCGGCAGCAGGGTCCCGAGCAAAAACAGGATGCCGTTCAAGCCTTTGTCCAGCGCGCTTGCTGTGACGAGCATGGAGGTAACGGCCAGGACGGGAATGTTCAACAGCTGCATTAGCTGAATACCCATCCCTACGAATATGATGTCTCTGGACGGTAGTATCGGGATGCGGCTAACTAAAATTTGGAGTCCCAAAAAGAGCATCCAAATATCCAATGGCACGCCAATTATCGTCACTTTCCATTGCAAGATTTGTAACGTGGCAATGGTTACGAGCCGGGCAACGTGCACGACGGTTATGTACAGAAACTCCTGCCGCGAAAGGGTCAACACCAATCGGGAAATCGTGCTCTTGTACAGCAGTGTAACTAGGAGCACAAATCCAACATTGAGCAGACCCAGTTGAAGGGCCGTGATCTCAATGTCCGAAACGAGGGCCAATCCATCGCCCGTGACGATGATATTTAAGACGATCAAGGTCCACGTAGAGACAGCCAACAGCGACCCTAAGGCATTGTCCTTGATGATGCCCGCCGTTCGTTTGATGTTCGTTTGGGATGCTTTTGAAACCCAAAAGGTGAAGTACACCTCTCCCGCATAGCCCATCACGTCTTTGTTGACCACGCGTTTTCTTAGCAACGCCTTAAAAAGAATGCCCCACGGGAGCGCAAAAACCTTTCTGTAGATCAGGAGCTCTGTAGTAGGTAACAGAAAATAGATGGGGATAAAAAAGAGGTAGAACCATGGCGTAGTTGGGACGCTCGTGATTACCTCTTTCCACCCAATATTGCTCAACTGAAACGCCAACATTCCGTAAATCAGGACCGTAGCCACGATCATGAAAATCCGATTGATGCGCTTCGAATTACGTTTGTAAAACTCGGTTATGGACTGGATACTCATGAAGCTGAGTTGCCGTCTGCTTTCATGAGATCTAGCGCTTGTTGTAAGGGAGACAACAAGTTAGAAGCATCAAATTCTTCAAGTGCGAATGCCCGGCAGTTTGCAGACATGGCCTTTAGGCGCTCCGGTTCCGCCAAAAGTGACATCACATTGGATTTCAAGTCCGGAAGCGAACTGATTATGCCTCGATCTGGCGAAATCACATCGTGTGATAAATTGCCCTTCACGGCAACAGTCGGTAGGCCGCATGCAATGGCCTCAGAAATGGACCTCGGAAAGTAATCTTTTGTGCTCGTATAGATGAAGATTTTAGACTTCTGGAGGTAGCTTACAACTTCCGAATGAGGCACATGCCCAAGCCAGTCCACGGCGGGATAGGTCTTTTTCAATTCTTCCAGCATGGGACCACCACCCACTACTGCAATGCGCACGGATGATGGCAAAACGTCCAGCGCCGTATAGTTTTTGTAGTTTGGAATGAGCCGTCCGCTCGTAATGACATCCCACGTTTTTTCTGCGTCTGGAGCAGCGTCTGAAGCAGGCGCAAAGT
Organism: bacterium; assembly: GCA_013204185.1. Classification (GTDB taxonomy): domain Bacteria; phylum Bacteroidota; class Rhodothermia; order Rhodothermales; family UBA10348; genus UBA10348. Next base: position 3,172 of record JABMOI010000023.1, read on the forward strand.
GATCCAAATTCACAGTTTTAGACAGCGCGACGATCTGATTTGACGGGTACTTAGAGTGCCAAAACTTAGGCGGAGCGGTCAGGAGCGAATAC
>JABMOI010000233.1 GCA_013204185.1 bacterium
ATTCCGGCCCGAGGTACACAGTAAAGCCTCAATGCATTGCGCTGCAATGTGTTGAGGCTTTTTGTTTTTGGTGCAATTTCGGTTGATCCCGAATAACTCCGAAAATGGCTCCTACTTAACTGCAGGAGCCTTTCTTCGTTTATGGACCTCTTTGATTCCAACAAGAAATATAAGGGGTCCATCCCATAGCCCTGTACATATGGGCTTAGCGCCACGATAACGCACTTAATGCAACGATAATTACACCTTTAGAAATCCCAGGTTAAGGTTTAGGTAAAGGAATGGTCGACCCTTGCTTCCTTATTTAGTGATTTAGTCTTCAGACACCTCGAAATATTATCGGAATTCCCAGTCGTGCGAGTCCGTAACCTGCGCTCTAAGACAGGAGCAGGCAAATCGATGCCCATTTTCTAGTTGCATTCACTTTGGGCCTCTTCTAATTCTCGCTTGGTTTCATTGATCTTTTCAATCCAACGCATCCGCTCGCGACTTGAACCTTTATCGATAGTATCTCGATAAGCACTCGGTGATACCTGTTCTTTGGCAGCCTCATATTCCACCAATTGTTTGGATAAAACCGCTACGCGCTCACATGGACTCATTGAGTTGAGGCTTGATGTTGACGTGCAACTTGAAACCAAAAGAGATAGCGTTACGACTAATATTGCCTTCATTTTGAATCACCGGGTCTGGTTAACGGCTGGGGGATTTGCGGCGAGCGAGCACCCACCTAACAGAACATAACTATTTCAGACCAGCTCAGCCAGTCGTGCTGACCTCTTCCCATTTCTTCACCCAGTCAGAAGTAGAGAATCGGGCGTGTTTCGAAGGTGTAAAGGGTTCTTCAAACACAAATACTGCCAAGAGCGAGCTGCTAACCTTCATCGCCAAGGGTTACCTTGGCGCCTTTTGCAACATGATCGGCATGATAGCCTCCACGCTGTCCCATGGTTTTATCTTAACCGGTTGTGGTATCCCGTCTCGTTTGATGTTCCATTTCAGAATTGACTTCCGCACCGAGGAGGACAATGAATGCAGTAAGAAAGAACCACAGCATAAGAATAATCACTGCAGCAAAGCTGCCATAAGTTTCATCAATTCTACCAAAGTTATTTACAAAAAGGCTAAAGAGCAGCGAACCTGCAAGCCAAAATACGGTCGCTATAATAGCTCCCCAACTAGCCCATTTAAATGCAGGACTTTCACGATGGGGTGCAATTTTATAAACCGCAGTTAATGCAAACATGACTATCAGTGCCAGTACGGGCCATCGTAAAAATTGAATAATTGTTTCTAATGTTGAAGGTAAACCGATCTTATCAATAAGTGCGGGAAAGGCCACAACCATTACAATAGCAATAAAGCCGATAATAATGCCGCCTAAAGTAAATATAAGGGTAACTGCATTTTTTTTAAAAAGCCACGACCATCTGTTTCATCATATGTAATATTTACTCCTTCAAAAACTGCCTTTACACCTTTATTGGCACTCCAGAGACTGATTAGTACACCCAAAACTAAACTCCAGCCTAGTGATGATCCTGACTTTTCAGATTGCTGTTTTAAAATATCGCTAATCACTTGGTGGGCCTGCTCAGGAAGGACATTTGCCAGTTGGCTCATTTGCTGCTCTACCTGTGTTGGCTCCATTACCAGCCCATATATGGATAAAGCAGCTGCAATAGCGGGAAAAATTGCAAGGAAAAAATAAAATGCAATTCCGGCTGAAACGAGGCTTACATGATCCTTTGTCAGCTGGTCTTTTACTCGTAAGGCAATATCTTTCCAGCCTTCCGGTGGTATTTGTGTAGGCTTTTCGGCATTGTGACCTCTGTCGCCTGTTGAAGTAGTACCCATAATATTATTATTATTTGCCAAGATTATAAGATAATGACCTAAACGATATAAAATTAAATCTACTTCAGCTAGACCTACTTTAGAAACGGAATATCATATTAAAATGTTTGATGATTGTCTACCTTTGATGCTTAGCAGCATTTACCGCGGCACCTACAATTTATTTTAAGGAAGAATGGTGCCAATTCAGCTTCAGAAGAAGCAGAGTAGGTCTTCGATTTGCCATCGACCTCGCATTTGTAATTCAGTCCTCCGGAAGATGAAGGCGTCACGTGGAGCTTCCATTTTGATGACCTGGAAGTATAAGACGCTTTCAGAAATCCGCCTGAGGGAATACTCATGATTCCCTTATCATCACTTCGAAACACAACGCCCCCTTGAGTTTCAACTTCATATTTCTCACTGTCGGTGGAGTTTATCCACGTCTTGTGGCATCGGGTTCTGCAGGACGGTACATCCATAACATTGCGTGGACGAGCAAAATGAGCACGAAGGATCCCGTCCACATGGAGTATTTGGTCGCGGTGTTTACCGGTTTAAATCGCGAAGTGAATGCCAGCAGTCCCCACGTTATTCCGACTACGACAAGCGTTACCCACATTCCATTGACGATTATGTTCAATTCCGGCCCGAGGTACACAGTAAAGCCTCAATGCATTGCGCTGCAATGTGTTGAGGCTTTTTGTTTTAGGTTGGATTTTGGTTGAGCCCGGAAAACTCCGAAAAAGGCTCCTGCTTAACTGCGGGGGCCTTTCTTCGTTTATCGAACTGCCTTTCGTACTACTGGACGCGATCTTTTCATGCTAATTCAGTTGAATAAATAGACCCTTGGCTCTACTATGACGTGTAAATACTAAAGCAACAGGTCGGATATGATCAAAGCCAAACAAATAGCAGTAAGCCTTTTAGTTTTATTCTCTCTTATTGGACTTTCCGTTCAAACCAGTTCAGCAGCCGCATGCAAGCTGAAGGTTGATATCTGTGACGACATCGATACCATTTCGACTGCATGGCATGAAATTGCGAACGCCTTGGACGAAGCTGAAGACCTCGATGATTTGGATTTAGAGCTTCTTTCTGAGGATATGGATGAGCTGTTCGAAACAACCGTTCTGATTGGCACATTCCTCTCTGAAAGTGAAGATGAGGAAGAAGTCGAACTTGGTATTGAGCTCTTAGAAACCATGGTAGACCTGGCCGAAGTGGAAGAAGATGACCTAGTTAGCTATCTCGTTGATATCATGGATGACATCGTCGAGACCATGGATTGGATTGTCGAGTACTGCGACGAAGCCTAGGCCTGGCCGAGACACATTACAGTTTTATGCAAGTTGAACGACTCGTATCGTTCAACCAAATAGATTTTTCCACCTTGAAATACCGCTTTTTCTTTTTGCTCTTGCTGTCCCTCGCGCTACGACAGCTTCCTCTTTCGGCGCAGACCTCTCCGTTCTTACAAGACCCAGACCGTCTGATCGAATACGTCAACACGAACGCTAATTTTTGGCTCAGCGTGTACGACGATGCACGAGGTGGATTCTACACCAATGTGAGCCGTGAGGGTCAGGTTATTTCGGCGTGGGGACGTGATAAGGATGTGTTAACGCAGTCGCGCGACGCCTATGCTATGGTTCGTGCTTTCCAAATGACTGGGGATGAAACCTATCTCGAGTTTTCGAGGGACGCACTCGATTTCATGTACGACAAGGGGTGGGACGCCACGTATGGCGGTTGGATAAACGACCTTTCAGAGACGGGAGCTCAGCAAAACACGACGTCAAGCAAAACAGCTTTTATTCATCACTATGCGCTACTTGGACCGCTTGCTTCATGGGAAGCTACGGGCTCACCGACGGATTGGGAGTGGTTTCAAAAAGGATATCAGTTCAACGAAACCAAGCTTTGGGACACGGACGCCACTCAATTTGGGTATTACGATCGGACCAACCGAGCTGCTTCGTCCCCGACGGGAAAAAGCTTCAATGCCACGGTAGACGCTGCCACTACGCATGCCATTCAACTCTACCTGCTTACTCATGAACAGCAGTACAAAGACAAACTGGTTCAAATTGCGGACAACATCCTAACTCACCTCGTGGGAAGTATGGATTCGCAGGCCATTGGGTTTGCCGAGAAGTACGACACGGGCTGGGGCATTTTGGCCAATGAGCAATTGACCATTATGGGCCACGTGTTAAAAACTGCCTGGGTGCTAACTCGCATCAACCAAGTGATACCGGACCCACGATATGTTGAAGCCGCGCGAAAACTAACCGATCAGGTTCTCGATAAGGCCTACGACCATGAATACGGCGGGCCGTACAAGGATTACAACCGGGTAACGGGTCAGATGCAGTTATGGGGCATTGCGGATACCACCAAGGCGTGGTGGCAAATGGAGCAAGCTATCACGGGCGGTCTCGAGATGTATCGCACTACTAGAGATGTGCGCTATCTCAACATGGCGGACGAGTCCCTGGACTTTTTTATGAACTACTTCCAAGACTCGGCCTACGGAGAAGTATACGCGGATAGAACCCGCCGAGGAGACGGAATTCCTCAGTGGGGAGACCATAAGGGCGATTCATACAAGGCGGCCTATCACTCCATTGAACTTGGATACTACACGTACTTGTACGGCCATCTTTTTGTCAATTATACGCCCGCCACGCTTTACTACTTTTATGATGAATCGGACGTGGACCGAACGGCCATTTTAACCCCTGTTGCAGACAATTTCGTTGGATATACGGTGGCATCTGTGACGCTCGACGGACAACCTTATTTAGACTTCACGCCCACCGCACGTACTCTTTCCATACCCGCTGGAACGACAGGTGTATTCGCCGTGGTCTTCAACCCGACAACGGGTGTGAACACGGAATCCGTTGTGGCGCATAACTTTACGCTGGATTCAATCTACCCGAATCCTACTCAGGGACAGGTATCGGTTCGCTACAACCTTCACGCGCCGGGCCACGTTCGCATCTCCGTCATTGACATGCTTGGACGTGTGGTGGCCGTTCCTGTGGACGGGTTTAGCGAATCAGGGTCTCAGAACTCGTCAATCTCATTGCCCAACATGACGCCAGGCGTTTACAGCCTCTCCATCGAACACGAGAATAGTCGCATCGTGAAGCAGTTTATTGTTACACGCTAGTCTGACGGGCCCAAAGGCTCAGCAGGTTATTTCTCTGATATCGAGCCTTCAAAAAGAAGCCAAGTATCTGGGTCGAGCACAATCTCGGTCGGTTTCTGGTCCATAATAGCCTTGAACGAAGTTGATTGGCCTTTGACTTCGATGGTCCGACGCTCGACCGTTCCGTCCTCGAAGACCACGTCCACTTCCAATGGGAAATCGAAGGTGTTGGCCCGGGTTTGAAGTACCGAAATGGTCAAAGTTTCACCGGTATACGACCAGGTTGCCCGCAGCTCAGGGTGCCCAGCTTGGTATACCCATTGGTCGAAAAACGCTTCCAGGGATTGACCAGAAACGTCCTCTAACACCTGCCTCAGGTCGTCCGAATAAGCGTTGGAATGAGTATACGTGGCGTAATAGGTGCGTATTCCTTCCCAGAACAGATCATCCCCTAGCTTCTTACGAAGCATGTGCAAAACCCAACCGCCTTTTTGATAGGTATTCGTGCTGAGCACCTTCATGTAGTCGGTAATGGCAGGATTGACCAAGGGGACGTACTCGCGTTTGGAATAGGCAATCACAGCATTTCGCTGCTGAATTTCCCCTTCTACAAACCGGTCACGACCGTGCTTTTGCTCCATGTATAAGTTGGTGAAGTAGGTGGCAAAACCTTCACTGAGCCAAGAGTGATGCCAGCTTGACTCTGATGCCGAGTTGCCAAACCACTGATGCGCGATTTCGTGAGCAAGCAGTCCTTCGATTTGTCTTTTTCCGGAAACTGACCCCTCGAAGTAAAAGATATTGCCCGCATTCTCCATGCCCCCAAACATCGTTTTTGACTGCACATTGGCCAGTTTTGCGTAAGGGTACGGGCCCACATGATTTATGAACCAGTCTACAATGCCAAGCGCCATCTCGTAATCGTAGAACCCTTCATCCCTGTTTTGTGGGTACACCCAGCTCGAGACTGGGACGTTGTAAATTTCTCCGACTTGTTCGACCGCAAAACGTGCGGCGCCAAAAACCATCACTTTTGTGGCTAACGGAACGTCTGTTTTCCAGCGTGTGATGCGTGTCGTGTCGTTCAGGTCAGTTTCTTCTACTAAGTGACCGTTAGCGACCACCTGATAGTGATTTGGTGCGGTAATGGCCCATGATACCTCCGCTTTGTCCGAAGGGTGGTCCACCGTTGGCAACCAATGAAAAGCTCTGTTGGGCCAGTTGTCTCCAAAAAACGTGCGGTCCCCAAATTTATTCTCAGCAATCACCAAACCGTTCGCTGGTTCGCCCGAATACGTGATCGCGAACGTGACCTTTTGGCCTGCCTCGCCATTGAAACGGATCGTTAGCTGGTCGTTTTCATGTTGGAATTTGGCCGGCCCCGTGCCCAGCGCTTCAACCCGTTGAACCGTCATTCCGCGGCCTTCATCATTCACGTTGGCTAGATCCAGCACAACCGCTTCTTGCTCCGTCTTGAACTGAATGGTAACGAGCGCTTGGCCTTGGATGATGTTGTTCTCATCCTGGATCTGAAGGCTGAAGTCATACGATTCTACATCGATGGCATTGAACCGCTCAAGATGTTGCTGAGCCGCCAGCGGCGACACCAGAAATGACGTAAAAACCAGGAAGAGGGCAACTATTCGGTGATTCATAATGGCATTGGCACAATTGAGGGATGCTATTGGCGTTGATCATCTAAATGATCTACATTTTTAGGAAGAGTGTGGGGCACTGATTCGGCATCTCGAAAACGCGCCCTAACTTCATCCTTATTCGCTTCAAGCTACCAATTTCTTCGGACATCTAAGTATTCTACCTATGACTTCTGCAGAGACTTCTGTTTCGCCGGTTATGACTCCGGTACTTGTGGCCGGAAAACGGCTTGAGTCGCTTGATGCGCTTCGCGGGCTAACCATTGCAGCCATGCTGTTGGTTAACAATCCGGGTTCTTGGAGCCATATTTATTGGCCCCTTGAACACGCCGCCTGGAACGGATGGACGTTGACCGACCTAGTTTTCCCCTTTTTCCTCTTCATGGTCGGCGTAGCCATGATGTTCTCCTTCCCCAAGCGCTTAGCACAAGGCACTTCGAGAACTGAGTTATTTACTCATGTGGTTCGAAGAGCCGCAGCGCTCATGTTACTCGGGTATTGGGGATCGACCTGGTCCCGTGTGGTTTGGACGGGGCTCGACACGCTCACCTTTGAAGCCGTTTTGCTTAGAATCGGGTTTGTAGCAGCCATGACAGGCGCCGTTGTGCTCTTGGCTGGGACCGAATTCCGAATAAGGTGGTGGAGCATTTTCTTGGGTGGTCTTGTGCTATTTGTGGTTGGCGTGACGTGGGCAGGCCCTTCTGACCCGCTTGTGACTCGTATCCTTGGTCTCAGAATCCCGGGCGTGCTAGTTCGCATTGCTTGGTGCTACGTGCTGGCATCTGCTATTTATTTCTTGACGCCGAGCCCCAAAGCGATCATGAAATGGACCCTGGGGCTGCTCGCGTTTTATGCCCTATTCATGCAATTAGTCCCCATTCCTGGATTTGGCATGCCAGACCTCAGCCGGTCGTTTCCAACTGCGGACACGCCGCTAAATGAGCTGTTTTCGAACTGGGCTTTCTTCATTGATTACCACGTTTTGGGTACGCACACATGGAGCGTGCGCCAACTTACCGACGCAACGGGGCGGCTCATTTGGTCTTTTGACCCTGAAGGAATTATTTCAACCATCTCCGCCACCTGCTCTGTGCTACTTGGCATTCTTGCTGGGCAGTGGCTTCAACAAAAGACGGCCGACGAACCACGTAAACTAAACGGGCTGTTCGTGGCCTCTGGTTGGCTTATGGGCTTGGGCCTAGTTTTAAGCATCTGGGTCCCAATCAATAAACGGATCTGGACCACTTCCTACACCCTCTTCACGGCAGGAATGGCGCTCTTTGTATTGGGCGTGCTTTTCCACGCAATCGACATAAAAGGGATGAAAAAGTGGGCCTACCCGCTCGTGGCCTATGGACGAAATGCCATCTTTGCCTTTGTGGCTTCTGGTATGATGGCCACCGCTTTGGGGCTCATCCGGGTCAGCGAAGGTGTCTCTCTCAAAGCTTTTCTTTACAACGCCATGCCCGGAAGCCCTGAGATGGCCTCGTTCCTGTTTGGAATCCTATTTGTTTCACTTTGGGCGGGCATTGCCATTTTGCTAGATCGAAATAAAATCTACTTCAAAGTGTAGGACTCGTAGGGCCGGTAGGTCCAGTAGGACTCGTGGGGCCGGTAGGTCGCGTAGGGAAGGCAGGGCGGCCTGGCGCGACGGAAGTCTTGCGGGGCTTAATGAAGTACCTCGCAGCAAATATCGCCGCAAGCACGCCCGCGTAAATAAAAGGCTCCGTTACATCTGCTTTGACCAGCCAGTAGAAGTGCAGGACGCCTAGCGCCGAAATTAAATACACGAGTTTATGGAGGCGATTCCAATTTTTGCCTCCCATGCGCCGAATCCATCCCGTAGTGCTCGTAACAGCCAACGGGATCAGCAAGACGAACGCAATAAAACCAACCCAAACCCCCGGATGTTCGATCACATCATCCCAAATGTCCGCCAAATCCAGTGAATGATCGAATACGAAATAGCTGAACGCGTGGAGAACTACGTAAAAAAAGCCAAAAAGGCCCGTCACTCTTCGGAATTTTACGAGCCAATTTAGACCCGATAGCCTCCGCAGCGGGGTAATCGAAAGGGAAACAAACAGAAGTCGTAGAGCCCAAATCCCTGTCCGGTGTTGGATCAACTCAACCGGATCATCCACAATTCCGGACCCAAAAAACAATTCGTACACCAGCAAGCCAAGCGGCGTGAGCGCACCCAACCAGACAATTACCTTGAGCAATGGGATCCGCTTCGAAAGATCAATCATGCGAGGGGCTAGTAAAACTTTTTAAGGTCCATCCCTTTGTACAAGTGCTCCACTTCTTCCGTGTAGCCGTTGAACATCAGGGTATCTCGCTTAAAGTATTCGCCAAGACGGCGCTCTTTGGCTTGCGTCCACCGTGGATGGTCCACTTTCGGGTTTACGTTGGCATAAAAGCCGTATTCACGAGGAATCGCTTCGCTCCACGTGGTGCGAGGCTGCTTGGATGTGAAGCGAATTTTAACGATCGATTTTCCACCTTTGAAACCGTATTTCCACGGAATAATGAGCCGAATAGGCGCGCCATTTTGAGGTGGAAGCTTTTTGCCATACACACCGGTCACCATGAGTGTCAACGGGTTCATGGCCTCATCGAGCCTAAGCGCTTCGACATAGGGCCAATCCAACACATTGCTCAGTTGGCCGGGCATGCGCCGCGAATCGTGCAGAGTGGTGAATTCAACATATTTGGCTTCAGCAGTAGGCTTGAGCCTTGTAATCAAGTCTTTTAGTGGAAAGCCATTCCACGGAACCACCATGCTCCAGCCTTCTACACAACGATGGCGATACACCTTTTCCTGAACTGAAAACCCATCGACTAACTCATCCAGATCCCAGGTTTTCTCTTCTTCGACCTCACCTTCAACCTTGACAGACCACGGATCGGTTTTAAACCGTTTTGCATTGACTGCAGGTTCATCCTTCCCTGTTCCAAACTCGTAAAAGTTGTTATACCCGGTTACGACTTCGTAGGGAGTCAATTCATCGTCGTCCGAAAAACCCGCTTCAGCTC
>JABMOI010000234.1 GCA_013204185.1 bacterium
CGGTAGTATAACAGAAACGGTGGTTCCTGTCTCGGGATCACTGGTAAAATGCATTAAATCGTCTCGTTCGAAAAGCTGGGATAACCTTTGATAGACATTCGTGAGTCCAATGCCGAAAAAAGGTAAGGCAGCCGCGGAAGATTCGTTCATTCCAAATAATGCTGGAATACCTACCCCTGAATCCTGAATTAATACGTGTGCTTCTAGCGGGGCGTCTTCTGAGCTCGATTCTATCTTTTGTATGGTAATTGAGAGCGTGCCACCCGCTCGCCGCTTCTCTAGGCCGTGTTTAATGGCGTTTTCAACGAGTGTCTGAATCAGAAAGGCAGGAACGGGGTGGTGCTTCATGTCTGGTGCGAGGTCGCAGGATAGCTGAAGCTTGGCCCCAAAACGAGCCCTTTCAATCGCTAAGTAATGCTCAACGAGCGACATCTCTTCTTCCATCTTGACAAACGCCCGACTACTTGTGTTTAACGTGTGCCTAAATATGGCCGCTAAATGCTCTACCACTGCTTCAGCTTCATTGGGTCTTTCTTCAATCAATGAAAGCAGCGTGTTTAGCGCATTGAACAGAAAATGAGGGTTAATCTGAGCACGAAGAGCGACTAAGTGTGTCTGAGTGCTTTCGGCTGCTAGTTTTTTCTCACGTTCTACCAACCCCAAGCGATCGAATGCCAATGCCAGATTTCCTGCCAAAGAACGCAGTTGATCCAAGTCCTCAAGATTGTACACAGACCGCCGCCGAGATTTCAATCCTAGAATAATAAGACCAATCGAGGCGGACTCACCCTTGATGGGGATGGCCAAAGCGGCCCGATGCTCGAGCATTTGATCTCGTCCTATGCCGGGTAGCGGATGCTGGTTGAGCTCTGGGTTTCTGGCCCAAATGGTTGGGGTGAATTCGAAATGCTGCCAGATGTTTTCAAAAACCTGCTCTGTCAGGTAGGGTGGTTCTGGGTTATATCGTTTAACAATCCAAGAACCGTCAGCGGGACTTTTGACAAACAATATGGCACTCCGAGATCCAAAAACCCGCCCCGCTACGTCTATGGCCTTTTGTGCCAATGCAGACTCATCAAAAATATCGGGGATCTCTTCCTGGAGTTGTGATATGATTTGGCGGCCTTTGAACCGTTCGTTGGCAAAGAAGGAAGATGCGAAAAGGCGCAACCGCCGGGCTGTTCGCTCAAAAACCACCAGTAACAGCACGACGAATACGCCTTCAAGGACGATACGGGCCTTTCCGGATGGCTGGATATAGGCATCAATGAGTGTGAGGCCACCGATGAATGCAAAAAAGATGAGCCCAATAACGAGAACGTATACAAAAGCCCCTGATAGGACTTCATCTACTTTTCCGTATCTGAGCGTACCAACGCTATACAAAGAGACCGGCAAAACGGCCAGAAGCTGAGCTGAGACAATGACCCACGCGGCAGTTTGGTCTGAAATTCCTGACAAAACGGGGATAATGTCCAGAACGGCTAGTGCGGCGACCAAGGAGAAACTGAAGATGATTAAACTTTCAGTTTTGCCCCATTGAATGGTGCTTCTGCCACTTTTAGAGCTGTCTACCAAGCTCAATCCAAACGAGATAATCGCGGCCATTCCAATATAAACGGCTGCATAGAATAGAATGGGGACGAGCAACTCCTCCATGGTGAAGGGCCCAATATGCCCCGTCAACGTGGTAAGCACCACGCACACGACTAAAATGAAGGGCGCAACAAACGTAAACCGAAGCAGGACTCCCATTAATCCAACGCCGAGGCCAGCATCCGCTGACACTTTACGCACCAAGAGCACAGGAAAACCGATCCACCCAACTAGCCCGATGAACGTAAAAGCTTGGAATACGGAGTCGTACGTGGAGCCGGCGGGGGCAGGACCGAACAATTCCACACTGAGTAGTCGAACGAGGTTGCCGAAAATCCATAGCGCAGAAACAGCGATTACAACCACTTCAAACCGGGCTCGGGCCGAATGAATGGCCAACGGCCCCGCAATGAAGAGCCCGAGTAAATGGAAAAAGGCGCCTATGGTAAAACCCCAGATCGCAAACTGCCAAACACCTGGCGATCGTGGATACAAAAACGTGGGGTGCCGCTCAAACGTTACGTCGAGATTGACCAATTCACCATCTCGAACCACATCGTAGCGCCGAGTTAACCCTGGTTTTATTCCCGCTAGCGCATTTTTTAGATCTTCTGAATCAAAAAACTGTTGGTATTCCAACATGTAAAAGCGGTCTCCTTGCTGAATTCCGCCGCGATCGCCTGGGCCGTTTGGGAAAACATAGGAAGCGGTTATGCCATCATCCATTTCTTCCCAGACCACCCAATCAGACCCCTTCGCGGACGGTTCAATAGAAAAACCATCGTCCAGCTGATACCTAGCAATTTCTTGCCAATCACGTACAGCCTGGATCATGGGGAGCAATGCCAGTAGCGCTGCTAGTAGCAATCCAACTTGCGATATGGTGCGGATTGATTTCAATCTTGTATCAAAGGAGCGTGAATCAAAAGAGGGCGTAAAGTCATTGGATGAAGGCGGGAATGCAGATCCCGTTTTGCAAGTAGACGATGTTATGTCCAATAAGGTACAGTGTGTACACGTGGACTGATCGCGTTACATAAGATTTTAATCTGATGATAATAGACACCCATGCTCATCTTTATCTGGATCAATTCAAAGATGATCTGGAAGAAGTAATAGAACGAGCCGAGGCAATCGGAATCAAGGCTATTCTATTGCCCGCCATAGATTTATCGTCAATTGAACAAGCGCTTGAATTAAGTGCACGCTGGCCGTTCTTGAAGGTAATGGCTGCCATTCATCCGTGCGAAGTCAACAAAGCGAGTGAGGCGGACTTTCAGAAAATTGAGCAGTGGGCGCGAGAAGATGCCATTATTGCCATTGGCGAAACAGGGCTGGACTACTACTGGGATACATCGCACAACGACAAACAACAGGATTTCGTACGGCGGCACATCAGGCTTGCCGCTGAAGTAGATAAACCCATCGTTTTTCACGACAGGCAAGCCTCAGACGACCTCGTTCGAATCGTCGCAGAGGAGAAGGCGGTGTCTGCGCATCCAGATCGCATTCGGGGAGTATTCCACTGTTTTGGGGGTCCCGAGCACATTTGCAAAGCCATTCTAGATCTCGGGTTTCATGCGGGAATCGGAGGCACGTACACGTTTAAAAACGGGGGAGTGCCTGCCGCCGTCGAAACGATTCCCATGGATCGGATCGTGGTTGAAACGGATGCTCCCTATCTCACGCCAGCCCCATTTAGAGGTAAGCGAAATGAGCCATCCATGGTGGCACATGTTATTGAGAAAATCGCACAGGTGCGTTCACTTTCAGTCGCAGAAGTGGAATCGATTACGACTCAAAACGCCGTTCGCGTATTCAATCTAGCCCTTTGAAAGGCAACTAGGCAATATGCCAAGAATCGTGTTTAGCCGTCAATGCTAAACCATTCGGGCAAAAAAGTGATTTTTGAACCTGTTTTAACTGCTTCGTTTGCTTTGATAGCCACAACGGTTGCTTCGTACGCGGTTTGATAGTTCACGACTGAATCAAACGGGCCATAATTGTAATTATCGGCAAAAGCTTTGATTGCGTGCCAAATTGGCGCTTTTGCATTGGGGTCGTCGGCGGTAGGGTCAGTGCCAATGGCATCCAGTTTTGTAGCGTTTGCAAGTAGTGCAATGCCCGTTTCTTTGTAGAATTTGTCTTTACGAGCGTACACTTCCCATCCCAGCTGCGGCGCATCAACCTCTTTAAACATCCAGGCTTTGTTGTCGCGCAAAATAATGGTCGAGTCGCTGCCGAAATAAAGGTCGTACATGGCATCGAAACCGCTCACGAGCGTCGCATCAAACAACATGTTTTCGCCGTTCGGGAATTCGATCAACGACTGAGTGGTGTCAGGCACAGAGCGCCCATCTTGCCAATACATCACACTTCCAAACCCGGACACAGCTGAGGGCAATTGTCCATTGATCCACATACAGGTATCAATCTGTTGGATCCCAACTTCGCCTACGAGGCCGAGTGATAGGGACTCGTCCAGTCTCCAATTCAGCGCTTGTTCTCGCTGGCTTGAGGAGGAGGTACGGCGCCATGAATCCTTGTAATGCCACTGAGACCTAACCATGGCCGTCTTTCCAAGGGCTCCGCTTCGGATAAACCCAAACACGGATCGGTACTGAGGCTCCGTACGGTACAAAAGTCCTGCTTGAAATATTTGTCCTTTAGCCTTTTTCGCAGCCTGTGCTATAGCTCTTGCGTCTTCGATTGTGTGGGCAATGGGCGCCTCGCAATACACGTGCTTTCCAGCCTCAAGTGCAGCAATGACGATGTCCTTATGCAAGTGGGTCGGGGTAGCTACGAACACGGCATGGATGGTTTCGTCCGCCAAAACAACCGTATAGTCTGTCTCACGATGTGTGGATGGGAAATCCCGCTGAGCCCTACGCAAAATCAGCGGAAATAGGTCGCAAATTATGCTTAACTCAGTTTCTTCAATCTCATGAATTGCCTTGGCAATTTCACGACCCCACTCGCCAAATCCAATCACTGCGCAGCGCATCAAGTCGTCTGGGTTGGCGGTGAGTATGGAAGGAGATTCAGCAGGAATGCGTTCCGCCGAAGCCAAAACGCCTGAAAGCGTTCCAAAGGAACTCTTTTTTAAAAAATTTCGTCGCGAAAGTCGATTTCTAAACAAGGCCGATCCTGAGTTAAGTGAGAGCCCGAGGAGGGCGGGGCGAAATTAAATTAAGCCGGTACGGAATTAAATATAGGACGCGTTGAAGATAGGGTATGGCTACAAATAAGTTTGGTCGTTTAGGTTTCCAGCACGTTTTTCCAAGCTGAATTCTCCTTTTTATAAAGCATGGACTGCATGTCTGGTAATTGACTGAGCGACTGGTTGCACTCATGGTTTTGCCCTCCGCTGGCCAAAACAGCGGTCGACCAGGCATCGGCTACGGCTGCCGAAGGGGAAGATGTCACGGCAACCAACGGTCCAGACCCTGCATTTCCCGTTTTGGGGTCCAAAATGTGTCCATACTCGATGTGATCCACCGTTATCTGCTTACCGGCAATAGCAGACACAGAGAGGGCCGAGTCTGTAATGGAATGAGAGGTAAACCAGGTAGATTCATCTGTATACGGATCTTCAATTCCAATTTGCCAAGCGTGCTCTTCAGGCAAAACCCCAATCGCGCGGATGCTGCTGGTGCCCCCATGAAGTAGGCCCGCCGTCACACCTGCATTGAGCAAAAGAAAGGCCGCTTCGTCGAGGGCCCAGCCTTTTGCGATTCCGCCTAGGTCAAGCAAGACTCCTTTTCGTAGTAACCGAATGGTTCGGTCTCCGTCATTCAGTTCGACATGGTCCCAACCCGTTTGCCCTAGGGCGTCTTGAATCTCATTAGAAGTTGGCAATTTGTTTGAGTCGGGTCCGAAGTTCCAAAGGCGCATGAGTGGGCCGATGGTCGGGTCGAAATAGCCGTTGCTTTGGCGGTAGATCTCTGAGCACAGTTGGAGCAGTTCAAATAGGTCGCCGGCTATGGAGATGGGCCTATTCCAAGCTTGGCTGTTTACCCTTGAAAGCTCACTTTTGGAATCATAGAAGCTGAATCTGCTCCCGATACGGTTGATTTCTCGGATCGCTTCTTCGCCGGCCGAGCGCAGAGCAATAGGGTCTGATCCTTGAAGCACGAGCTCAAAGCGGGTAGCCATCGCGTGGGTGGCAAGCCGAACGGTATGAAAGGGTGCTAAGGACAAGAGCCCCTCCTAAATAGTAAAGTGGGGTTGGGCGCCTGCGGCGCCCAACCCCACGAAATCAATCTCAAACTTCATCGAAGCCAGCAACATGGAACTACGATTGATCGAATGTACCGTAGGTAGGAACCGGAATAATGGTCCCACCACCCGTATGGAACGAGCGATCTGTCGTGTTCAAGAAAATTGCTTCTCCAAAACGATCTGATGCTTCTGCCATCGAAATGATAGACTGCGCAATAATGGCAACGTCAATGTTTCCATTTGTGTCATTACCACTGCGGATACAATCAAACAAGTTTCCGACATGCGGCGCCATATCTGGACCTGGCTCTAGGTTTTCATAGTTCTCCTGATCAACCAAGTCTGCAAAAGGCCGCTCAGGGCGCAATTCAACCGAGTTTCCACCGAAGTATAGCGTGGCTTCTGAGCCACGAATAACCTGACCAACACCCTGCTCGTTAACCGTGGAGCCTGCAATCATCATGCACAGACCAGATGGGAATTCGACCAACAACTGCGTGTTGTCGTTAACTGATCTGTCTTCTGCGCCAACGGTTGCGTCCGTAACTTTTTTATTCCCGATACA
>JABMOI010000235.1 GCA_013204185.1 bacterium
CCTCCTCACCAAGCGAATGGCCATTAATAGAAACCGATGTAACAAGCGAACAGTCGGTCACAGGTGCATTTGAAAAGGCGGTTTCGTTGTACCGGGCTCCAGACGCAGTCATTCACACGGTTGGTATGTGGTCAATGGCTCCCATCGCCGAAACCACGTTCGAGAATTGGAACACCCATCTCAACCTCAATCTTTCCTCTGCGTTTTTAATCTTTCGGCAAGCCATCCGCGAAATGAACGGTCAGGGAAGCCTGATTGGAATTTCTTCAAGGCAAGGTGTTGTCAAGGGAGCCTCCGAACAGGCAGGATATTCTGCATCAAAGGGCGGCTTGGTGCGATTGGCAGAAGCCATTGCAGAAGAATACCGCGATTCTGGTCTACACGCTCATATCGTTGCACCGTCCACCATCTTGTTTGAAGATGGTCAAACGGGCGGCGTTAAGGTCCAAGATCTTGTGGCGCACTGTCTCTACTTGGCTTCAGACAAAGGGCGATCGCTAAGCGGAACCGTGCTTTCAGCTTTCGGAAACGGGTAATCCTTCTAGGAGCTGGTGAAAACGATATCCAAGCCGCGTTTCTGAACCATGTCTAAGAAGGTTGGAATAGGTATGATGCATTCGGGCGACGATACACCGCCTTTTTTGATCTTGCCGCTGGCCAATAAGACAGCAATGGTGGCCGCGGGAATTCCTGTACAGCGCTGAATGGCGCTGACGCCGTTTTCGTCTTGGAACGTGTCCACGAGTTCATATGAAGCTGTGGTTTTCTTACCGTTTAAGAGGCCTGTGGCTGAAGATCTTGCCAAGACAACGTCTTCAAACGGTCCGCCTAATCGCTGTTTCAATCGACGAGCCAATACATCCCGATAGGTTAGATGTGTTTGAGCATCAATTGATTTCTTTTCTCCGAAGCCCAAGGAAAGGAGAAATGCCATTTGTTCAGCGTGTCCTGGCCATCGAACAGACTTGTGAGACATGTTTTTGACCTTTTGCCCAGACAAATTCCACAATGTCTCGAGATCTCCGGCGGTGTAAAACCCCTCCATTTTCGAGTACCCATTGCCAAAGGAAAGCGTCTCAAGGCCAGTCAGCGGAGATTTGGAGACCAGTTCTCCATTTTCAATGACGATAGCCGCGTCGGTATAATCATCCAATAACTTTTCTGCAGACCATCCGATTCGGAAGTTGAAGGGCGGAACCGGATCGCGAGGAACGTCCCCTACCCAGATGTTAGCTGATTCGGCTTCATCGAGATGATTAATTGCAGCATAGCATAGTATGTGAACCAGTCCGGGGTCCAAGCCGCAACCCGGCACAATCCAAACCCCACTATCGCGAGCCTGAGGCGCTAGTTTTTTCTCCTCTTTGACGATAGCCGGTGAACTACCCAAATCTACATAGTGGCTTCCACTTGCCACGGCTATCGATGCTAAAAGAGGGTTTACCTCAGGTGCTGTACACCCGATAATGCAATCGCTATCGCCAAGGACCGCGGTCAGCGCACGCTTATTTCGTGCGTCCACGTTCACTGTTCTAACTTTAGAATGGTTCAGACTATTCTGAAGCTCATCCAAAGCGGATGTTCGAGCATCACAAATGCGAATTAGCTCCACATCGTCGTTATCGACCAGCTCTTGCGCGATGGCAGAGCCCATGTTTCCCGCTCCAACGATCGAGATTTTCATGCGCGGTTTAATTTATTAATCAATTGGTATTTCATTCGCTGAATACGTGAAGTTAGGTACCATGGTTCAAAATAAACCTGTTTGGTTGGTGAGTCGTACGGCACTGATATTACTGAACCATGGAGGAACGACTCGTACCTCCAAAGTGATTGACTACAACCGTTGCCGTTCCAATTAAGATCATCAATAGCACTGAATAAGCAGCCGCGGCTCCAAAGTCATACAATCTTAATTGAGACAGGATTTCAACCGAAATCGGCCGGTTGTCAAAAACGTATAACATGATTGAGGAAACGAACTCACCCAGAGCCGTGACAAACGTAAGCAAGGTACCTGCCAAAACGCCTGGTAGAATGCTCGGCAACACAATGCTCCAAAATGTACGAAAGGAACCCGCGCCAAGGTCTTGGGAAGCATCCGTCAGTCTGTCGTCATAGGACTCTAACGAAGCAATCGTAGAACGAACAATTAACGGAATATGACGGATAAAGTATGCCATCGGGAGGAGCCAGAAGCTACCCACTAAAATGGCTCCACCGGCCAACGGATGGGCAGTACTAAATGTCACAATTAAGTTGATGGCGATCACGGTACCAGGAATGGCAAAAGGTAGAATGGAGAGCAGGCGAACTACGCCTCGTCCGGGCAATTTCCCTTTTGTGATGAAAACGGCAGCTGCAACCCCAAAGAGGAGGTTTCCAACGGTCGCCAACGTCGCCATCTTTAAGCTGTTCATGATCGGGGCCGTCACATCCGGTTGGCTAAACAAGTTCAAGTAGTTGTCCCAAGTATAAGCTTGGGGAAGTACCTGCCACGTCCAACTACCTTCTTGCACGAACGAAATCAAAACGATCGTTAAAATGGGGAGGGCCAAAAACACGATGATCCCAATGGCTGCCATCATGGCAACGAACCTTGCCCAACCTGAGCGGACGGCGACGGGAATCGGTGCACTTCCTTTTGAGGCGGTAGAGACTCGGTCGCCCCTCCGGTTCATTTCAATCAAAGCCAAGAAGAACAAACAGATCAAGGTCAAAACCACTGAGATCGCAGCCGAGTACTCGAGATTACCGTTGACCTTGTAATTGTAAATCTGCAGCGTCAGGAAATTTTCAGTCCCAGCAAACAACAACGGCGCCGTAAACGATGCCATCGAAATCATGAAAACTAAGAGGGAAGCGCTCACAATGGAAGGCTTCAAATGGGGAAGGATGATGGTTCGAAACACGCGCGATGGATGGGCTCCAAGATCAGAGGCGGCTTCAATCAGGCTCCGATCGACATTTTGAAGGGAAGCCGAGCAAAAGAGATAAAAGAACACATACATGGAATAGACGTGAACCAACCAAACGGCCCACATCCCTTGAAATGAAAAGGGTACATCAGAAAGGGCAAATACGGCCTGGATGCTCCTAGGTAGGATTCCGCTTTCGCCGTAGAGGAATAAGAATGCTAAAACACCCACCAAAGGCGGCAAGGCTAAAGGCAACGCTGCCATGGAAAGCAGGATTTTCTTTAGCGGGAAATCGTACCTGAAAAACAAAAAGGCCATCGTGGTACCAAGCACCCCCGCGCCAAGAACCGTCCAAACGGAAATCCAGACAGAGTTGAAAAGAGCCCGACTATTTCCTGAAGAGAATGAGCCAAATAACTCGAGAAGCAACGGAAGATTGAACCCTTCTGTGAAGAGTCTGAGGGAGGGCCACAAGACGTAGCCAACCAGCACTACAAGCGATACGACGAGCAGGATCCAGTTTCCTTTCGGGGAAACGAGCCCGGACCGGGTTCTGCTATTGAAAACGGACTGCCCCATCCTGGTTACACGTGGACGCGGCCTTCAAGCGCGCGCGTAAGGGTGGCTTCGTCTGTAAACTCTAAATCACTGCCTATGGCAATGCCTTGGGCAAGGCGGGTAACCAGGACGTTGAACGGGGCAACCAGTTGCGAAATATAGTAGGCCGTCGTGTCGCCTTCAACGCTAGGATTAACAGCTAGAATGATTTCCGTAACCTCTTGCGTCCCATCGGGTTTTGGGCTTTTGTTTTGGCCACCTACTCGTCCAATGAGTTCGCGAATTTTAAGGTCTTCAGGGCCAATTCCATCCAAAGGGGATATGGCCCCTCCAAGAACATGGTACACACCGCTAAAACCGTTGGTGCGTTCAATAGCCATCACATCATTTGGCTCTTCAACCACGCAAATAATCTGATGATTTCGCTTGGGAGAAGCACAAATAGGGCACGGATCAAAATCCGTCACATTGAAGCACTCGGTGCAAAAAATGACTTTTTCTTTAACGGCAATAAGCGCCGCAGCCATTTGTTCGACTTCTGACTTGGGTAGCTTTAAAACGAACGCAGCCAGACGGCGCGCAGTTTTTCTTCCAATGCCAGGCAAACGAGCAAATTGATCGACGAGCGACTCAACCGTTTCAGACGTAAAGTGCATAAAAGTGGAGTTTACAGTCCGAACTTTCCGAGATCCATGCCAGGGGGTAACATGCTGCCAGCTGACTTCGCCATTTCCTGTTTCGCGATGTTTGCAGCTTCTTCTAATGCTTTGTTAACACCAGCCATTACCAAGTCTTCCAGTAATTCTACATCACTGGGGTCTACCACTTCTTTTTCGATCGAAATGGAAGTGATCCGCTGCAGACCATTCGCAGTGACTTTGACCATTCCACCACCTGCCTCAGCCGAGACGGTCTTTGTGCCTAAAGAAGTCTGAGCTTCGGCCATTTTTTTCTGCATGTCAGCCATTTTGCTGAACATATCAGCCATATTCAATCCATCACTCATGGTGTACGTCGTTTTGAAATGATCCAATTAGAATGCGAGGTCCCGCAGGCGCGGAACGTCACCATACGATCTCGCCACCAAAACGCTCCACCAACGTCCTAACTGCGGGATATTTTTCACACAAAAGTTCGAGAGACTCTCTCACGGAAGATTCGGATTCGGGAATCAGATCTTTCTCACCTGAGGGCGTTTCCACCCGAAAGGCGATTCGATCTATTCTGAATCCCGCCAAATCACTCAATTGATGCATCAATTTCACGCGCTCAGATCGCAATGCTTTGGCATGAAAATCGTCGGGGACAGCTAAGAACAATGTTTTTGAGTCGAATGCAAAAATAGTAGCGTGCCGTAAAAAGGAACCCAACTGCTTTTCACTTTCCATAATGCCCTGAACGAGAGTGCTCCAAGCCGTTTTGAGCGCTTGGATTTCCTCGGATTCATCCGTCGCAAACGATGTTTCTACCTCATCTAAGACCATCACCTCATCCTCGTCAACCAGTTGCGCATTGGTATCAGGTTTAGGTTTGGATCTATTCAGCGCTGGAGGAGCAAAAAAGAGCGACATGCCATCGTCGGGTGGTGAGGCAGGCGGAGTCGTTGATTCCGCAGAATGAACACTTTCCCTTGAAGTCGGATGTCCGATCTCTGGGGGCTCAAACATGCCAAGTGGTTCCGCTTGGTCGGCTTCAGGAAGTTCTTGTGGGTCCCTTTTGGCCATTTGAGGCGCGGTGGAAGCAGTGCCTTCGACTGCGCGCGGTGCTTCAGGTTTGGAAACGGTTGCTTCTGTTTTAGGAGGCGGAGACAGGGCCGGCGGGGGAATGGCTGCGGGGGCAGCTGGAGTGGGGGCAGCACTTGGTCCCGGCGAAGGGGTGGAAGTAGCTGGCGCAGCCACACGAGGCGCAGAAACGGGCGCCGCAGGGGTTGGTCTCGGCGCACTCGGTACTGGGGTTGGGTCTACCTCGATTCGAACTTTCCCCGTCACAGCCATCTTCTCGAGGTTCGTAAGTTTATCTAACGCACTCCGAACATCCACCGATTTGGGAATGCTTGACATGCGCAATAACGCCATTTCAAGCTTCAATCGGGGCTGTCTAGATAGTCGTAGGGTCTCCGAAACATCACCAATAATGTGAATCAGCGTAAGCAGTGTTGACTCAGAGAACTCAGCGCCATGCTTTTTCAAGCGCCTCCGATCCGTCTCGGTCGCTTCAATTAGTCCTGGGTCGTCCACACTTACGGCAACGAGCAGATTTCGTACATGCTCGGCCAATCCGTCAACGAATTCCTGCAGGTCATAGCCAGCGCGCACAATTCGATCCACAATTCGGATCATTTCTGCGCTTTGTCCTTCAACTACGGCTCTGGTTATGTCGAAATACACATCTGTATCGACTACGCCTAGAGCAGCGATCAAGTTGGAGTACGTAATGTTGGTACCGCACAGCGAGACTGCCTGATCAAACACCGATAAAGCGTCCCGAAGAGCTCCATCGCCTTTTCGCGCGATGAGCATCAGAGACTCTTCATCGGCCTGAATATCTTCAATCTGACAAATCAGGCGGAGTCTCTCTACAGATTCTTGTGTCGCAATTCTGCGGAAATCGAATCGCTGACAACGCGATTGAATGGTCGGGAGCACCTTGTGAGGCTCCGTCGTCGCAAAAATGAACATGGCATGCGGTGGCGGTTCTTCAAGCGTTTTCAGCAAGGCGTTGAAGGCCGCGTTCGTCAGCATGTGTACCTCATCGATGATGTACACTTTCATTCGGTTGTTCTGCGGAGGGATCCGAATGGTATCCCGAAGGTCGCGTATGTCTTCTACTTTATTGTTCGACGCTGCGTCAATTTCAATGATGTTCATGTTCCGTCCTTCTTCGAAGGACATACATGATACACATTTTCTGCACGGCTCAGATGGGTCTTCGCGCTCGTCCGATGGGGTGGTACAGTTTATGGCCTTCGCAACAATGCGAGCTGCCGTGGTCTTTCCTACGCCACGAGGCCCCGTAAACATATATGCGTGCGCCAGGCGCTCCAAGCGAATAGCATTCTTTAGCGTTTCGGTTACATGCTCCTGCGCCACCACATCTTTAAATAGAAGTGGGCGATACTTGCGAGCGGAAACGAGGTACGTCGTATTCGACATGAAACAAGCTGTTTTCGGACCAGGTGGAGACCAGTTAGGAAATAACCGGAATGCAACATAACCGGTATCAATTACCTAAACAAGGTACGAAATCAAGATTCCTTTTTCGTCGAGGACGAGGCGTCTATTTGAGAATATTGACCTTGAAAATGCTGGTAATCAAGGACGAGACAAGCGCTTGTCGCATCTCGTCAATTTTGACTAAGGACAGGCCTGCCATCTTTAAGGAGTTCATCCCTGAAAGGTCAAGTTGGGACGTTATCAGCCACCGCACGTCCGCAAGTGATAGTTCACCCGTTGAAGCGCGCACAGTCCAATTCTGGACTTTGGCAGCGTTACCTCGAATGATTTCATCCGCATGAGACAACAAGTCGTTTTGTACATCAGGAAGCGACTTTTTCAAGTAGTTGAGAAACTCGGGGATGAAAACGTCTATAAAGTCTGGAGTGCTCACGTTAGCCATTGTCTGATCCTCCGACTTTTCCGCTTTCAAGTCCAATTATGGCATCGAAAGATTGAGAGATGATGGTTTTAGCTTCGACAATGAAGGAGCGCGATAGGGTAGATTCAGTTTTCCAACGCTCAAAGAAGCCAGCTAGCAAATTCCGTTCAGGGTCTAACATGCGGCGCCATTGTTCAGTCGAGTGTTCATTCATTGGGCGTCCATTTGCAAACTCAAAAGCTTTTTCTACTCGAATAAGCAGGTTGTTTACCTTTTTTTCCGCCGCCGTGTACGGTAGTTCCGCCTCATCCATCATCCGAATACTATCGACTTTCAGATCTACGGCCATTTCATATGCGATATGGCTAAAGGGCGCAATGGAAGGGGAGCACCCCATACATGCCATGCACAGGACCATCGCGGTCAGACCATTAAATAGGAATGGTCTGCTCCATTTGATGCTCAGATTCACGAAATTGAATCGGAGTTGCACGTAGGTTTTCTGGTTCAACAATCGTTCTGGTGTTTTGCCTTCAGGAAGGCAAGGGCGCGGCCTGGGTTGAGCGAAACTGGTTTGGCGAAACTGCGCTCGCTTTATGTACATAAACGAAAAACAGTCGCTAGAAACGACGCGAGCCATCTGATTCGTTTTATTTTGTGCCATGACAAAGATGATTACCGGTCGCAAAATCATACACGTAGACATGGATGCATTTTTTGCGTCCGTGGAGCAGCGTGATTTTCCGGAACTCAAGGGAAGGCCGGTGGCGGTAGGAGGAAGTTCGGGGCGCGGAGTGGTAGCAGCGGCTAGCTATGAAGCGCGCAAATTCGGCGTCCACTCAGCCATGCCTTCTGTGGTAGCTGCAAAAAAGTGCCCAGGATTGATCTTTGTTTCGTCCAGATTTGAAGTGTATAAGCAGGTTTCACGCCAGATTAGGGGCATTTTTCAGCGTTACACTGACTTGATTGAGCCGTTGTCGTTGGACGAGGCCTATTTGGACGTGACAGAGTCAAAGATTGGAAACGCATCCGCTACGTCGATTGCGCGCATGATAAAACAGGACATTGAATCGGAAACCCAATTGACGGCATCGGCAGGGGTGTCATTCAATAAGTTTTTGGCCAAAATCGGCTCCGATTTGAATAAACCAAATGGATTGACGGTCATTAAGCCAAGTGAAGCCCTTGGATTGATTGCGCGTCTGGATATTGAAAAATTCTTTGGGATTGGCCCGGTAACTGCTCAAAAAATGAAGCGGATGGGTATTCATAGCGGCGGGGACCTGATGCGACTGTCGCTTGCTGAACTGAATGCTCAGTTCGGCAAGTCTGGACAGTACTACTACCGGATGGTTCGGTGCGAAGACGACCGTCCTGTTCGGGTCTCGAGGACTCGGAAATCGGTTGGGGCTGAGCGGACGTTCGAGAAGAACCTCGAGGCTCCAGTAGAACTTGTTGCCAAATTGGACCAGATATCTAGGCGGGTCGCCGACCGACTTGAAGACGCGCAGCTAATCGGATATACCGTCACATTAAAAATAAAAAC
This sequence comes from bacterium, assembly GCA_013204185.1. GTDB lineage: Bacteria > Bacteroidota > Rhodothermia > Rhodothermales > UBA10348 > UBA10348. Next base: position 8,617 of record JABMOI010000235.1, read on the forward strand.
TTCCGATTTCGAGGTGAACACCCGGCAGACTACCTCTGAGATCCCCGTTTCTCAGCAAGAGGAAATCTTAGAAATTGCAACGCTTCTTTTGCATCACGCACCGGGGCTTCCATCCAAACCAATACGCTTGCTGGGGATTTCTGTATCCGGTCTGCGCAGTATTTCAGATGGTATTCCTCCAGAACAACTCAAATTCACGTTCGACCCCACTCCATAGTTACGCTGCTTTTGATGGCAAAATAGATTTGGAGCGACTCTTTTTGCTCGGCGTTCTTTCCGGCTTGATGGGTGAACGATTCACATGAGGTCTTGCGATAGGATTACCGATTTTCTCAATTGCTTTGCTCAAGAAATTTAGCGTGGCGCGGTGAGCGTCCAGGTCTTCGGATTGGGAAATCATGGCTTTCACATATTGGTTGTGAGCCAAGTTTTTAGCCCGAACAAGCCCATCGGAATCAAGGCTTTGAAGCGGAATGCGAAACGTCCCATCGCTTGTGACAAGTTCTGGGAGATGATTGGAGATGCTCACAAAAAAGGCAGATCGACTCAGCTGTGGAATCGAAGGCTTTTTAGATGCATTTCGTGTGGTAGAGGAGCCTGTTAGAGCAATATTTCCAGAGTGACTCATGGCGTCTAATTCAATTCGTTTTAATTGGTGCAAGCGAGGTGTTGATTCCTCAGGATTCCAAGGCTGGGACGTCGATCCCGGCTTTGTTTGTTTGCTTGATCCAATGTAACACGAGGGGTGTGACATGGAAATGTCATACCCGATAGAAAAAAGTTATCGTCCTGAAAAAAATCGTTGGATCTGTAGATAGAGACGCCATCCAACTGCCGCGTAACGCTGAAATTATTTGATAATTTCGCGCTTCTCAGAAATAGTAATTCCGCGTTTGGCGTACTCAGTTTTGAGGTTCTCGTAGCAGCCTTTTGCTTCCCCAACGTATTCGGGTGGGCATATGCCCTTTCGGTTGAAAAGTCCAGACAGGACCTGCCTTGCTACGATGGTGCAGGTGTATCCTGTTGTTCTTGCCATGGAGTGCGTGTCTGACTCCACGTCGAAATAGTCCAGCAAGTCAAACGTGTATTTTACCTGCTGACCATTTTCGACGCCCGTCATACAGACTTGTAACACCGTTAGGTCTTCTTCACCTGGCTCTAATTTCCACTGTTTAAATAACAATTTGCTCGTTAGCTCAAGTGGAATGACCGTTTGCTGGCCTACTTGAACCGGATTCGTATCAAAAAAGCCAGACTCCCGAAACATCCGCATGAGTTCAACATGGCCGATGTATCGAAGCGTTTTTTCTTTTTTAAATTGTGCTTGTAACGTGTAGATGAGGGATCTCAAACCGTCTGTATTGAACGCCTCCAGAGTGCCCACGCCAGGGAAGTCCATTTTTTCGAGGTCGGTTAGGGCGTCTTTGACAACCAGTTCGCCATGTTCGACATACCTAGCTGGTCGGGTATATTCTTCGATGACATCGATGGGAGAAAAGACCGCCTTGTATTCGAAAGGCCACGTCCGAGTACGGGGTAAGCCTCCTACATAGCAGAGGTAGGAGTAGACACTATCCATCTTCTTCTGCACATATCCAGCTTGGATGTTGCATAACCCTGGAGCCACACCGCAATCCACAACAGCAGTCACATTCTGGTCCAATGCGAGTTGGTTCAATTCAAATGCATCTTCGGGAAAGAACGAGATGTCGACGACGTTTTTCTTCAATTCGATCAGGTTCTTAAGACACTCGTATCCCATGAAACCCGGCACCGCGCTCACAACGAGGTCTGCGTTCAGGCAAATTTCCGCCAAAAAGTCTTCATTTTGGACACTACCTTGCCGCGTTTGGACTCGGTCCAATCCTGCAACCCTGCCTAAAGACTCTTCACTAAGGTCAACGGCCAAAATGGAAAATGAAGGCTCCGAGGCCAGGTCTTTGATTATGGCGCTTCCGACGAGCCCTGATCCGAGAACAGTTATGTGTTTGGTCATTCAAGCAATGGATTTTAAATGCAGCGTGTTTAAGATGTCGCGGGTTTGAGTATTGGAGCCCAAGGTCAGGATCTGAAAACTACCTGTCTTTTGCCAAGAATTGGGCCATTTCAGATGCCCAATAAGGGAGACCGGGAGTTAGCACTTCTGCTCCTTGTGGTCCAATAAGAATCATGTCTTCTAGATAATACGCGTCCTCGCCATTCGAAAACATAGGCTCAAATGCTATCACTGAGCCTGTTCGCAAAATGGGTTGAGATGTTTCTCCAGATTCAATACCAACCCCATGCAGGTGCCAAGAGACGCCCGATTCCCCATTCATTCGAGTTGCTATTTCGCGTCGATTTGGATCTTCTTGGGACCAAGCTAGGAGGCCTTTTTGACTTGCCAATTCGACTTCCTGCAGAGATACGCCATCTTTCATGGCATCAATACCAGCCAAATATCCTGAAACGAGGGCATCCCAAATGAGAGATTGTGACTCGGAGAAGGTGCCAGATACGGGGACGGTTCTTCCAACGTCTCCGCCATATCCTCCGGCGGCGCAGCCAACGTCAACGCGAACAAGCTCGCCTGAGTGGAAGGGCCTGTTTAAATGGCTGGAATCAAAAAAGGAACCGACAACTGTTCGAATATGAGCATTGGGTCCGGTCATAACCCAGGGCCAGAAGGATGGTCCTTCAGCTCCGGATTCCAAGCAGGCTGCCACGACCGCGGCCTCTGCCTCACGCTGATTCGTTGCCGTCTGGATTCTGGTCATTCCGTTTTGCAAGGCAGATGCAGATGCAAGGGCATTGAACCGTAATTGCTCTATTTCTTCAGAGGATTTGATCCATCGTAGCTGTCCAATTGCTTCGATTGCTGACTCAAATTGAGCATTTGGCAAGGCCAGGCGAAAGGCCTGCTCCCAAAGCCTATGAAAACCAGAAACGGCCAGCAAGCCTGGTGGAGCTTCGTTTGGAGCCTCGCGACGTGGACCGTCTAGATAAACTGTGCGAACTCCGCTGCTCAACCGAGACTCGATATACTCAATGAGGTCTGAGTTGGGCAGTACAGCGGATACGCCGCTTTGAAGAACCCAATCAGGTCGGTTTTGCACATTTAAGTCGGAACGTGCAATTCCAAAAGGGGCTGGATCTGGGCCCGAAAAAAGAATGGAACGCCTTTTAGGTGCATCCAATAAAAGGATGGCACCCGGCGCATTTAGCAACGAAGTAAAATAGAAAAAGGACGGATCCTGAACCCAAAACGGCTGCTCCATTTTCTTCTCAACCGACG
>JABMOI010000236.1 GCA_013204185.1 bacterium
ATTGAGCGGCTCCCACCGTGTCGATTGAAAAGGTTCTTCGACACCTCGGGGCGGGTGAGTGCAAATTTTTTGCATCAAAGGCATGCACGTTTGGCTTAAACTAACGCAGGTTTCATCTCCTTAGGACGTCACAAAACAAGTGCCAATAAAGGATGAATTCACTTGTTAAAGGCTGAATAACGCGTTTACGAACGAAGTTGGCACCTATCTTTATTTACGGGCCGATGTGTCTCGGGAAGTAGTATTGGATAGATCCAGCCTTCCTCGCTCATCCGCCATCCGAAATAAAGTCTTCACGAACTTTCTTGATGGGCTATGCTGGGAATAATTGGGAAACTACTCATCATGGTGGCCATGGTCTCCGGAGTACTCTCTGGATTTACCTTTCTTCGGTCTTCGGGCTTAGAAGAACGTGGTGCCGACTGGACTAAAATTGGCAGGGCTGCATGGCTGGTCATGTTTTTGTCCACGGTGGCAGCTTTTGGGATTCTAGTCTATCTCAATATTACCCACCAGTTTCAGTACGCATATACGTACGAAAACACGTCCATGGACCTGCCCCTCGACTACGTGGTAGCCGCTAGTTGGGCCGGTCAGGAGGGTTCGTTTCTGCTTTGGATCATGCTGAATGGCCTAGTTGGGCTTTCTGTGATCAAGTGGGCGAAAGACTACGAAGCGCCCGTTATGGCCATTATGGCGCTCTGCCAAGTGTTTCTGATTTCAATGATCGTTGGGATTCAGCTGGGCCCCATCCCAATTGGTGCGTCCCCCTTTGCTACGCTAGCTGAGAAGTTTCCTACTGCCCCCATGATTCAGGCTGGGATCATTCCTACGGACGGCCAGGGACTAAATGACCTGTTGCAAAACTATTGGATGGTCATTCATCCTCCCGTTCTCTTTATGGGTTTTGCTTCGATGATTGTGCCTTTTGCTTTCGCGATCACCGCGTTGTGGAAAAAACGATATCAAGAATGGGTTCGTCCGGCTCTCCCTTGGTCGCTCTTTGGAGTTGCATCCTTGGGTGTTGGCATCATGATGGGCGGCTACTGGGCGTATATCACCCTTAATTTTGGTGGCTATTGGGCTTGGGATCCAGTGGAAAATTCATCCCTCGTTCCGTGGCTCATGGGAATTGCTGCGGTTCACACCATGATTGTTCAAAAGCGATCCGGACACAGCCATAAAGCATCTTTCTTCCTCACCATTGCAGCATACATACTCGTTGTGTATTCAACGTTTCTAACTCGAAGCGGCATTCTTGGGGATATTTCCGTCCATTCGTTTGTCGATTTGGGACTGTATAACCAGCTGCTGATTTGGATTTTATCTATGTCGGCTCTCGGTTTCGGGTTGTTTTTCTATCGGATGAAAGACTTACCTAAACCGGGTAAAGAGCCTGAAATGTTATCTCGCGAGTTCATGATTTTTGCTGGAGCGATGTTAGTAGTTGCTATTGCGATGGTCGTATTGCTTGGTACGAGCGCTCCCATTTTAGGCCGGATATTCAAGGATAACCCTTCCACCGTCCCAATAGCTTTCTACAACAAATGGAGCTTACCGCTCACCATAATGTTCCTGTTTTTAGCGGGGCTTGGTCAGTTGTTTTGGTGGAATAGAATGACCGTTGAAACGGTCAACAAGGTGTTATTTAAGCCCATTGTTTATTCTGCTATCGCAACAATCGGCGTATTTTTTCTTACGCCATTTAGGCTTAGAGCAGCAGAAGCTGCTGCCGCTTCGCAAAGTGCACCCGTTGGCAATTCAGCCAGTTTATTTGGTTCTTTTGCCGAGTCTTGGGCTATTCATGGCACCTATCTGATGCTGCTCATTTTGATATTTGTGGCCTTCTTTGCCCTCTTTGGAAATGCGACGGTTCTTTGGCGCATTGCGAAAGGAAACATGCGCTTAGCGGGTGGCGCATTAGCCCACGTTGGGTTTGCTATCATGGTTTTGGGCATTGTCACGTCTAGTGGCCTCAACAATCCTATTGGCAAAAGCGGCGTTCAGATGGGCGGAACGAGAGACAACTTTGTCTTGGCTCTTAACCAAACGTTAAACGTGCAAGGCTACACGGTTTCCTACACGGGCCACGGAACGAGTGAAGAAGGTTTGCCTACCTACCTCCTATCATTTGTCGATCCAAATGGTCGCGAATTTGATGTAGCACCCGTAGTGTACCAAAGCAATCGAGGCCAGTGGATTCAAAATCCTGACGTGAAAAAATTCATTGAAAAGGACATTTTCGTGGCCGTTTCTCCCAACATCATGTTTGACTCGGGAGAAGATGGAGGTCAAATAACGATTGGCCGAGGTGATTCCACGTTAATTGGAAATAACGAGTACCTCATCAGTTTCGTCGATTACGATCTTGAAGTGGAAGATCAGTACGTGACCGACTCGACCGAAGTAGCGGTTGGAGCGATTATCCAAATCACCCAGAAAAGCACCGGCGAAATGAAAGAAGTTCGACCTGTATACCTTATTCAGAAAGATCGGAGTGTCGAGTTTGTACAAAACACAATCACCGATTGGGGTATCACAATTGCCTTTACCGGAATGAACGTAGACTCGGGATCGATTGTATTGGGCATCGAAGGTATATCGGTCACTCCAGAGGATTGGCTTGTGGTTCAAGCGTATGAAAAACCATTTATAAGCCTAGTTTGGATTGGTTTTATCATCCTGACCATTGGTTTTTTTGTATCCATTTTCCGCCGCGCCGCAGACCAACGCCTCGCAATGGACCGCGCCGTAAGAGTCTAAATTAGACGCGACTTTAACTTCAGGTTTGACTTGTCGATACCCAGCTTGTTAGCTCCCATTAATTTTGGTATCAGCAGGTTTATCGAGTGCAAGTTCATCTGGATCATATTTTAGTCGCAGAAGACAATCAAACAAACCGCCGCATCTTGCAGCACATGCTGTCCAAGTTGAAGGTGCCTGTTGTTTTTGCAGACAACGGTGCTGATGCCGTCGTATTGGCCACCAAACAGCGATACGCGTGCATCCTTATGGATATGATGATGCCCGTAATGGACGGGCTCGATGCGGCCAGGAAGATCAGAGAAGCAGAGCTTGGAGGTGGCTTCCGCACTCCCATTATCGCGCTCACGGCGAATGCCGATCCCGGGTACGAACGAAAGTGCCTAGAAGCAGGCATGGACGCGTTTTTAGCCAAACCGTTTACATTCGACCAGTTGTCAGAAATTCTTTCACGCATCTTGACACAAAAGCCTGCCAGAAGCGAACAAAAAGTGATTAATGCTTCGGTTCTTTCTACGTTTGTCCGGACAATGGGTGAAGACGATCATGATTTCATCAATGAGCTCTTCATGGAATTTCTAACCCAAGCAAATCAAGTTCGGTCTGAGGTGCACGTTGGCCTGCGGTCCAAAAACGGAGACTTGATTGCTAGAGAGATGCATTCGCTACGGGGTAGCGCGTCGGTGATTGGGGCTGAACAGTTGGTAGAGATGTGCCTTGAAATTGAACGCAACGCACGGAAAAACTCGTTTGACGAAATTGAACTTAGAATGTCTCGATTTGAAGGGGCAATCAACGAGGTAAAGCGCGAGCTAGACCAGCACTCATTGCTTATGGCTTCGCGAAGGGTTTAGCCTTTTTTAGCGGAAAATGACCACTAGCTTCTGGTAAACCGAGTCTCCGAATTTCAACTCCAATGAATAGGCGCCCGAGGCCATTCCCGATACGTCGAAGCCGTACGAATCGGTACCCGCACTTTCCCACTTTGGAGATTGCAAATCGAAAGATCTACCCAAAGCATCTATAAGACGAGCCGAAAGCAAATCTGCCCTCGGCTTGGTGACCTGTACTGTAAGAGCCGCAGACGTTGGATTTGGATAAACCGAATCAATCGTGAACAGGTTGGGGTTAACATCTGATTCGACGTTATCGCCAGTTACAGCCAGCGTATATGCCTCGTTCGTTGATCTTCGAATTTGAAGCCCATCTGATGCCGTAACCACCCATCTGAAGTCGTACGTGCTGCGATCAATTTCAAATTCAGCTACCAAGTAAGGTGTTTCGATTGGATCGCTTTCGAAAATGACCTTCCCTTCTGTGGTTTTGACGGTGACAATATAGGTAATGGGATTTCCTTCAGGATCTGCCTATGCTTCCCACAAAAAGTTGGCTTCAGCCTTTCCGGCGAAAGCTGACGTAACGATATTGAATGTCTGAAACGGGTTCGGCGGTTGGTTGATGGTGCCCCCTTTTTGCACATACAGGTGCTGGTTGGCTTGAACGTTAGCCAATCTGTCGCGCGTTCCATCGGGCCATTTGATAACCAGGGAATCGATGGCTGTGGCCGTTCCAAGCCCAAAATGGGCGGAGAAGTCCATGTTTTGACTCGTAAACCCGTCTCCGGCTGTAATATCTCGAAGTTGAACCATCCCATCGTCCCAAACTTCAAGACGTGCTCCAATTCCTCGCTTATTTGGTGCTTCCTGAATCAGCTTTACGGTTAAAAATCCGTTGGTGCCCCCATCGTTTTGAAGTAGAAGGCTTCCACGATACGTGGCACTGGACCCGTCAGGAAGAAAATCCCCTCCGGTGAAGATGTCTAGCCAGCCATCCGAATTAAGGTCTGCAACAGAAGTCGATGTGTTGTTTGTGATTAACGGAATGTTGGATGCAGAGAATTTATTGGTAAACGTTCCATCTCCATTATTTATTAGGAGGTACGGAGGGGCAGACCGGTTTGAAACGAAGAGGTCTACCCACCCATCATTGTTGAAATCTGCAGCCGAAGCACCGTAGCTGAAACTGATAAACTCACCTCTCGTGCCAGTCTGCTCTGCCACGTCTGTGAATGTCCCATCTCCGTTGTTGCGATAAAGGACATTAAAGCCGGCCCGCCCATCGGCTTCAACCATATTGGCGATGTACGTGTCCATATCCCCGTCGCGGTCGTAGTCCAGCCACACAATGCCCCAACTCGATAGGTCGTCGTTAACACCCGCGGCTTCGCCAATTTCCTCAAACGTTCCATCGCCGTTGTTTCTAAAGAACTTATTGATGGACAGTTGGCGGCTGAGCGGCGCGCAAGCTGCAACAAATACGTCCATGTCTCCATCGTTATCGAAGTCTACGGCTGAAACGCCATACGACCTGACCTCAGTGAATATGCCAGCGGAAGACGTCCCTTCTGTAAACTTTCCGGTGCCATCTCCAAAAAAGAGCTGATTCTTCCCCGTCTCCTCCCCCATGAACATGTCCAACTTTTGGTCGCCGTTGTAGTCAGCAAAGACGGTACCCTGAGCCTGTTGTAAACCCACTAAGCCTGCGGAAAGAGTAGAATCGCCTAGAAGCATCCCTTTGTGATTCCAGTAATAGATACTCCTGCCCGTATTTAGGTCGATGGTAAACATTTCAGGAAAACCATCATCATTCACATCGGCAAAAACAGACCCAAACACAGAGGACTTAGTGATTGGTATTCCTAGAGCTGGAAGCGAGTTGATAAATTCTCCATCTCCCTGCTGCAGGTACAAGGAGCCGGGCTCGTAGATGTCTGGTAATCCGTTGCCATCAACGTCTACAAAACTGGCGCCCCATGCTCCGTGTAGGCTGCCATCCTGATAGTCCAGTCTGCTGGATATGTCAGTGAACGTTTGCGCCCCAGCAAGGCCTGAAAAGGTTGCTGCGAGTCCTAAAAAGCAAACAAGAACGCGAATCGATGTCTTACGTGCGGAAATCATGCGATCATATCAAATGTAAACTGACTGTCGAGTTTAATACCCCTTATCCGAGGAGGGTACCCGTGTGTTCTCATTAATACCGTGAAGCCCTCGATGATCCGCAGCAAACCTCCTAAAACCGGTAAGGGGGCGAGCCGCAAGCGGCTCGCCCCCAAAATCCGATCATCCAGGACGTTATTCTTTCCCTACTTCATCAGAATCATCTTCTGAGAAATCGAGCCGTTCGGCGTCGAGAGGCGGTAGAGATACATTCCGCTCGGTAGGTTCGATGCTTCGAAAGTCACGTTATGACGTCCGGCAGCCATCTGACCATTTACCAAGGTAGCAACCCGGCGTCCAAGCACATCAAATACACTCAAGTTCACATTCTGCGTTGCAGGAAGGTTAAACTGAATCGATGTGGTTGGATTGAACGGATTCGGATAGTTCTGGTCTAGTGCGAAGTCTGTTGGTACTTCGTTGTCAAACCCATCATCAATTCCTGTTGATCTAGCTGAAGAGCTATAACGGAATGAAGATGTTTCGCCATTTTCACCCAAAGTGAAGACGACACCGTTTGAAACGGCCATGTCATACACTCTGGATTCTTTCAAGGCGAAGAGTGACAATGAAGTCGCCTGCCAGTCTGCAGATGACCATACTCCTTGACCCCAAGTAGAGGCAAAAAGCTGACCGTTTCCGTCGAAAGCGATAGCGCGGATTTCAGGTGGATTGGTTGGGAAAGGGAACGCTGTGTTCAATCCAGTCCAGTTCGCACCGTTATCAGAAGAATAGAAGATACCTTTAGCCGTTCCAACGAACAGGTTACCTGAAAGCGGATCGATTTCGATATCGTAGATGTATCCGTTCAACAATCCTGCACTAGCTGGTTTCGCCCACGTTTCAGCGAAGTCGTTGGTGATGTACAAGCCATCGCCAAACGTACCAGCGTAGAGTTTACCAGGAACCGTTGGGTCAGCTTCCAGCGAGTAAGCCGTGTCAGCTGAACCCCTAGGTAGCTGCTTAGCTTTCTGCCAAGTCACGCCGCGATCAAACGAGCGGTACACTTCACCGTTGTTAGCTGAGATGAACAAGGTTCCGAGGATGTCTTCTGTGATCGCATAGATCTGAGCAAATCCGTCAGGCTGTCCGTCTGGAGCTCCGCCGATGCCACCAGATAGGTCCACATTGGCACTTGTCCAAGTTTGCGCTCCATCGTCGCTGTAGAACAGCCCGTCGAAGCCCCATGTGGTCAACCAGATGCGTCCTGCTGAATCCTGAAACATGTCAGTCACAACTAGAGGCGAGAACAGGTTGTCTTTCGCTGGGAGTCCTTTACCGCATGAATACCATAGATTTCCAAGACCACCGTCCCAGCCAACGGATGCGTTGGTGTCGGGAACGCGGCACAATAATGAGCCCAAGTTACCCTGCTGAGGATCCTTCGCTCCACCATACAGACCAACCATATATCGAGGTCCGGCTTCAGTCTGGTAGAATAAGGAAGCCTGAATGGCGGCTTTAATCGGGAATCCGTAGACAGGGAGTACATCCAAGTCAGCGAAAGCAATGTCTTCTAGCGTTGCACCATTCGCACCATTGTATTGTGCAAATGGAGCTCCGTTGGCGTTGAGAATTGACGCGTAGTTCTGAATGTTATTCGTCGTGATCAACGTATTGACAATCACTTTATACGTCATGGTAACCGATTCACCAGCCGCAAGCGTTCCTAAGTCACCAATTTTCCAGAGCATGGCGGTGTTGGTACCAGCAACCTGAACGGTTCCTCGTGATACCACAATACTCTGTTCAACCAAAGACAACCTGTGGTCAACGACGTCGGTGATCCAGATAGGCGTAGCATTTGTCGTGATGGTTGCACCTGACCTGTTCGTGACGGTGACCTTGTATTGAAGATCGTCACCAGGGTGTGCACCATTTGTCGCAAATCCTACTAGCTCTTTCTTGATATCAAGATCCGTTCCTGGAGCGAACGAGTCAGCTGTTTTCTCAACTGTTGCAATCGTGAGATTCTTGAAACCTACTCCAGACAATGCTGAATAGGTTGCTGGTAATCCAGCGATGCCAGCAGGATCGCATAGAGCATCAGTTTTTGCACAGTCTAAGAAGAGATAGTCGTCCGTAAAGTCGGAACCGCCGTTAACACTTATTTCGAAGTCTTTTGAAGGACGAACAACGAAATAGTCGTCTGAGCGGTCGTCAGCTGCACTACCACCATAAAGGTTGATGTTTAGTAGCAATTTTGGAGCATCGCCATCGTCCGTGAATAACGTGATGACGTCATCACCAACAACTGCAGATGCAACAGCCGTCTCATCCGATCCGTGAATGTGGACATTCTTTTTGTTGGCGAAGTTTACTTCTTCAAAGGTAGCATTCTGGCCACTATTTACCTGGAATGTCTCAAATCCAAAGCGGAACGGACCATTGACCACATTAATCTCATTGTTCGAATTGTCAGGAGCCGTAATAGCATAGGCTCCGTTTACGATCAACACGTCGTCAATTGGTTCGAGACCTAAGAATTCGACATTGGTTGTAGTTCCTTGAGTAAAGGTGGTACGAGCCAATCCAGGACCTGCCTGAGGTTCAAAATAGATGATACCTGAATCCTTTCCAGTCATCGCAATCGTTTCATCCGAAAGCTGCTCATCACCACGAAGAACGATTTTATCAAAACCGGCTTTCCCATCAAATTTGACACCTGGGAGGATGATTGCACCACCACCATCAATTGAGCCCCTTGGCGTTGGATTGCCATTGGAGAAATCAATTGTCAAGAGGTCATTACCTGAAGTACCATCCAGGATGATTTCAGTAACGCCGGCTAGTACTCCGTTTGACTTGATGCCGTCGAATAGAAGTTTGGCACCCTGACGGAGGTTTAGATTCTTTTTGGAGTCCAGAGAAACTTTGTAGCTTGCAGAAGTAGCTTTGGAACCACTAGAAACCGTTATGCGGTAGTCTTCGAAAGCAAGAGCAGGCGCGAGAACGGGAATTTTAGACAAGAAAACAATAGAAGCCGTTGGATCAGATTTTTCGACTGCCAACAATGGATCTTCAAAATACATATCTGAACCCGGGCCGAATAAGGTCGGATGCAGTGTTTTGTGAAAATCGGCTAGTACCAATTCAGAAATGGTCGCTTTGCGGTCGATGTTGGTGACGTAGGCATCCACGTCGGCAAGCATTGAGGCGTTCGCTTCCGTTACAGCAGAACCACCAATTCCAATGACTACACCCCTGTCCATTTTCGTATCTGGAGCTGGGAAAGTGTCTTTGTTGTATTGATTTCCTTCAACCAAAGCGCCATTGTTCGGAGACGAATTCTGTGCATCCTGAATAATGTTTACGCCTGTGGCATACTCTTTGCCGTTTACATCAAATGTAAAGTTAGCTTGGTTTTGGCCTGTCGCTAGGTCATCAAATTGATTGAGATGAACCCATACACCACATGCAAACTTAAGCGGAGCCGTACAAGAGGTTACGAGACCAGAAACACCTTCAAGGTGAATACCCATCCCTGCGCTTTTGTGTGCGCCTACTTTAGGAAGGTTTTGACGTCCTAGTTCCACGAAGTGGTTCCGGACAATCTCGCCGCCTGTCATGGTTGCTGTTCCGTTAGTCGTCGGATTGGCATCACCAAAAACTCCGTACGAATAATTACCGGTAACAGTCGTTTTTTCCTGTCCGATGTGCTGGACAATGTTTGAATCAATGGTCCATCGGTCGAACCCGCCTTCAATCTTAACGCCGGCCCATGTTTTCGTGACATCTCCAACTAGGTCAAAGCCATCGATGGTGACGTTGTCTGCTTGGATGCTGAACAGGTACTCTACGAGAGGCCCAGCAACCAAACACGCTTCTGCAACATTACATGTTGCAGGAAAAACGAATTTAGTACGACCGCTTGCAGGCACGCCAGCCTGGGGACCTTTTAGGGTTAGATAATTCAGAGATATATCAATCCCAGCTGTTACGGAATACAAACCGGCAGCAAAATTGATGGTATCGCCTGGAGAGGCGAGGCCAATGGCTGTTGTTATTGAGCAAGGTGACCCAACCGTTAAACAGGTACCTGCACCACCCGACGACACGAAGAGGTCTGCACCTTCTGACACAGAAGCCGACATGGCGAAGAATAACAGGACCAGTGTAGTAAATTTAAGCTTCATTGTCTTATCGCTCCCTCGCGATCTTTTCTTCATTAAAGAAAGTCTTTAGTGGAAATCAGCCTTGAGCAGATGAGGCGGTTGGTTCATCAGTACTCTGACCGAAATAGAGAACGATAGAATTGTAAGTATTTGCGTTCCACGATCAATTAATAAAATGATTTCCACTCCCTTGCACCATTTTGGTCGTTTTTTGTCCATAATCAGATGACCTACTGAACACAAAAAAGGGGCGCTGGCCATCGGCCAGCGCCCCTCGAAAGGACCGTTTGATTGTAGGCTACCCTACTTCATCAAGATCATTTTCTGAGTGATAACTCCTGTCGGAGTACTCAATCTGTAAAGGTACATTCCGCTTGGAAGGTTCGAAGCGTTGAAGTTCACGTTGTGACGGCCGGCTGCCATTTGGCCACTCACAAGAACCGCAACCTGACGTCCAATCACATCAAACACTGTCAAATTAATATTCGCTGTTTGTGGCAACGAGAACTCAATAGACGTTGTCGGATTGAACGGGTTCGGATAGTTCTGGCTCAAAACAAACTCGCTCGGAACTTCGCTTAACTCGTCTTCAATTTCTGTGCTAAGCGAGGAACTCGTGTAGCGGAAGCTTTGAACAGAGCCATCTTCAAGCAATGCAAACACCGTGTTTTCTGAAATAGAGATATTCAGAACGTTGGACGTTTTCAAAGCGAACAAGCTCAAAGAAGCAGCCTGCCAATCAGAAGAGGCCCAAACGCCCTGACCCCATGTGGATGCAAAAAGAGCACCATTCTGGTCGAAGGCTAGGTTGCGAACCTCAGGTGAATGCGAAGGAACTGGGAACGCGCTGTTTAAGCTGTTCCAGGTTACTCCAGCATCAGCTGTGTAGTACAAGCCGTTTGCAGTACCTGCAAATAGGTTGCCTGACAATGGATCGAATTCCAAGTCGAAAACATATCCACTAGCCAATCCCGTTCCTGTTGGTTTCGTCCATGTTTCTCCAAAATCAGTGGAGACATACATACCGTCACCAAAGGTACCCGCAAACAACTTACCAGGAACCGTTGGATCAGCGATCATTGCGAAAGCCGTATCAGCTGCACCCATTGGCAACTGTTTAGCTTTCTGCCAGGTGACGCCACGATCAAATGAACGGTAAATATCTCCGTTGTTCGCTGCAATAAACAGAGTCCCCAGGATATCCTCGGTGATGGAATAGACTTGAGCAAATCCGTCAGGAATTCCGTCAGGAGCGCCGCCTAAGCCACCAGAAATATCCAGATTGGCATTGACCCATGTCTGGGCGCCGTCATCGCTATAAAACAGTCCTTCATTACCCCAAGAGGTTAACCAAATACGTCCAGCTGAATCTTGGAAAAGATCCGTTACATACAGCGGAAGTGGAATGTTGCTGATGTTTGGCAAGCCTTTACCACATGAGTACCAAAGGTTTCCAAGACCACCATCCCATCCGACTAACTTGTTCGTACTTGGAACGCGGCAAAGCACAGCGCCCAATCCTGTTTGAGCAGGATCTTTAGCACCGCCTTGCAAGCCAACGATATATCGTGGGCCGGCTTCCGTTTGAATGAATAACGACGAGTTGATAGCCGCTTTCAACGGGAAACCAAACACATCAAGGATGTCCAGGCTTTGCTTGGCATAATGCTCAAGAGGAGCGCCTGTGACCCACTGAGTCATCGACGGATCGATGTTCAAGATGGAAGCCCAGTTATCTACGTTCACCGTAGTGATGAGGGTATTTACAATGACTTTGTACGTCAATGTCGCTGTTTCACCAAGTGCAAAGTCAGCATCACCATCAACACGCCATAGCATCGAACGATTGCCCGTGATGTCAACCGTTCCTGCAGTAACGACGATGGATTGTTCGATCCATCTTGCCTCATTAGAAAATGTTACCCAACTGAGGGTCTTGTTTCCTTCATATTCTTTGGTGGTTTAATCCTAAATACATGGGGTTGAACGATCAAAGAGATCTACAGAATGAGGAAACGAATGAGCTTGAAATCAAGGA
>JABMOI010000024.1 GCA_013204185.1 bacterium
AGCGGCCATTCCAGGTTTCACGCCTGCCAATACCGTTGGAGGATAAAAAGCCCCCTCCCCTTCGGGAATGGTCCCTCCAATGAGTACGCGAGCTCCTGCATCGACGCTCCGCCGGACTTGATCGGCAAGGCCGTCGCGAAGGTCCATTCGCGCTTGCGGTCCAATGTACACGTCTGCGTCTGTTGGATCGCCCATCTTGAGCTCACCCACCGCGGCTACAAATTTTTGCTCGAATTCCTCGTATACGGAATCCACTACTATAAATCGCTTGGCCGCGATACAACTCTGACCGCTATTCAAGAATCGACCAACAATACCTATTTCTACAGCTCGGTCAATATTCGCATCTTCAAGAATGATAAATGGATCAGATCCACCGAGTTCCAACACACATTTTTTTAAAGCCTTTCCAGCCTCGGTCGCAACCGCCCGGCCTGCGTTGACGCTCGAAGTGATGGTAACGGCCGCCACCCGCGAGTCATGCAAAACACTAGTCGTCTGCGGAATATCGATTAAGAGGGACCTGAAAAGATGTTCGGGGAATCCGGCATCGCGGAAAACCGATTCTATTAGCAAGGCACAGCCAAACACATTGTGAGCATGT
The DNA here is from genome assembly GCA_013204185.1 of bacterium. Classification (GTDB taxonomy): domain Bacteria; phylum Bacteroidota; class Rhodothermia; order Rhodothermales; family UBA10348; genus UBA10348. The sequence goes on from JABMOI010000024.1 coordinate 605, forward strand.
TTCAGTAAGCATCCGTTGCCAGCCATGAGCCCAGGCGCTGCAAAACGAAACACTTGCCAGAAAGGATAATTCCATGGCATGATGGCCAGAACCACACCTAGAGGCTTATATGTAACGAATGAATGATGGGCCTCCGTTTCAATCTCATCTGCCTTTAAAAATTGTTCTGCATGGTCTGCGTAATACCGACAAACCAATGCACACTTCTCTACCTCAGAAATTCCTTGGGTAGTAATCTTTCCCATCTCGCCAGTCATCATCTGGGCATATCGTTCTTTGCCAGCCAGTAACACATCGCTAGCCTTATGCATCAAACGAGAACGATCGGCAAGCGGGACGTTTCTCCAATTCCGTTGGGCTTGATGCGCGTTCTCTAGTATTTCCTGAACTTCGTCCGCTGACATAGGCCGATACGTTGCGATAACGTCTCCATTTAGCGGGTTGATAGAGTTGAACATGCCTTTTGTTGACCAATGTAATCTGGTGAGTGGCGGAAGCAAGATGTGCCGGCCCGAGGGTATTGGGTACCTTTTAGCCGTGTTTTGTTACGTTGCCCTGTTTTTGTTTCAGGTTCGTGGTGCCGTGATAACTAATCAGATGGGCCCGAATGCTCTCAACCTCGTAAGTTGAGGTTTGTCCCAAACCATTCTCCTTTAATAATCCTAACCGTTTGACTGTCTACCGACTTCTTGCCATTAACGGCCTGATCCGCATCTCTGCTGCAGGATCCGGGCAGTTGTTTGCGTTTCTTTTAGCAGACCGAATGTCTGGCCAAGCTGGGATGGGGTCTATCTTAGTAGGAGTCATAGGCGCGGCATTCTTCGTAACTGAGATGTTTGGTGCCCCTTTCGCCGGTGGGCTCGCCGACCGACTGGGCCATCTTCGAATCCTTCGATGGGGACCTGTGTTTGGAATAATCTCAGCCATTACCGCCGCATCGGTTGTTTTAGGGTCTAGCTCGATCGTGCTATTGGTTATCATTTTGTTTTTTGCGCGGCTAAACGAGGGCGCGAGCGCCGCATTCTCTGTGCCCACCACCCTTACACTGCTATCTAGAATCACGGATGGAGAAGTTCGTAGGCGCACTCGCGTAATGGGCGCCTTTGAGATTACTTCTTTAGTTGGGATGATCGCTGGGTATGTTGTGGTTGGCATTGCCTGGGATGTGTACGGGAGCGTTGCCTTTCTGGTACTCCCACCGCTCTACGCCATAGCCTGGTGGTTGGCCAGAGCTAGGCAACCGGAAATTGCGCTCCCTTCTTCAGGTAATCAACTCGCTAATTCGGAAACAGCCTCTTTTTCTTACATCCGTACTCTTCTAGTCGAGTTTGCAACAGACCGCAAGAACTTGGCATTTGGCATTTCTTGGCTGTCGGTCAATGCAGTTGTTGGGCTTTGGCTCTAACAGCCCTTAGTGGGGAGCGTACCTGCCTATAGCTTAATCAAAAGGGATTTTGTCGCGCTCCGCGCTCCAACAGCCCTTAGTGGGGAGCGTCAAAGCAAGAATATGACCCCTACTCGCTTCGCTCGCTTGGGGTTTTTTGTTTGTCCCCCTTACAAGCAAGCTTGACGGGCGCCAAACAAAAAACCCCGCCTACTTTCGTAGGCGGGGCCATCCTAAGCTTTGCGGAGGAGGAGGGATTCGAACCCTCGGTACCCCGGAGGGTACACCGGTTTTCGAGACCGATCCCCCATCGTTCGAAATCCTTGACCCGTGGCGACTTACGCGCCGACTCGCCAGGCTTTGGCGCTGCTTTGTCGCTCGCGACCCCGATCCGGGAGGGGGTGCGCCGTGCGAAAGCGGCTGAGGAAGGCTCTGACGGTCGCGACGCAATCCGTCCGGATCGAGCGGTCCCGGCATAT
>JABMOI010000237.1 GCA_013204185.1 bacterium
CTTCGTCGTAGAGACCGTCGTTGTCGCTGTCCACCGGTACGTGGCCGGTTCGAGCATCAACGCCTGTACCTTCAAAAAAATGTTGACGGCCATCGGCATTTACTGTGGGGATGATGTAGAACACCCGTTCGTCAACCAGGCGGGTAATCATATCAATTTTGCCGTAGTTCTCCATCAAATACCAGATGGTGTACAACGAGACTTCGGATCCCTGGATTTCATTTCCATGGACGTTGGCCTCGATATACATGGCCGGTTTACCCATTTCAGGGCCGGTTTTTGGGTTGTTGATGGTCATCATAGTGACATCCCTTCCGCCGTAACTCTTCCCTAGAGAAGTGTAGGTCAGGAATTCAGGCCAAGTCTTTTGCATCGCTTTCATGTCGACTTGAAGCTCGTCGTAGTCGTGCCAGCGATTGAAGTCTAGACGCAGTTTATGCTGAGGGTCCGATGCTTTTTGGGCGAAGGCCCCGGGCGTGGCAAAGGTGGCAATGAGAGCCAATCCAATCCACGCGAGGAAAAATTTCGAATAACGTTTCATGACGTTCTTGTACAATGTTGCGTGAAGCAGATTATTGGAGTCGGATGGTAGCTGTATCGGTCCCACCTTTTTGAGAAACCACCGTTAGCTCGATGGAATCGCCCTTGTTGCCTTTAATGAGCCATTCAAACTTACTCCGAGTTCCGGATCCGTCCATGGCTTGAAAAAAGCTGGTTTTGGCGCTACCAGAAAGCAATGCTTCGGGCGCAATGCCGAGCTGAACCATGGTCGGCTTCACAGACCGTGAGGTCACGCCGTGGGCGGTTGAAGTGGGTAAGAAACCTGCGTTTTCAACTTCTGCTTTAATGCGAAATACGCCTCCTCCGTGATTCACAACTTCCGTTTTGGCGATGTTCACATCAGCAAAAAGAGAGGTTAGATACACCGCAAAGGCCGCATTTTTGGGTCCCACTTCGTCAAGTACCGAAACAGGAGGATTCAGTGCTTGGTCTGGCATGAAGCCTCCAATTTCAACTTCTCCAAGTGTTGGATGCGTGAACAAGGTCCAACCTGCGATGCCGTCAACCCCAGCGCTATCCATCCAATCAGCCAGTTTCTTGTCGAACGAAGGAGCGTCGTCCGAAGAACTACCGCGGCCTTTTGATTCGGATGCCTTTGATGAATCCGGAGCAGCAGCGGTTAGACCCCATCCGGGCGTAGTAAAAGAAGGCACACCAAACTGAAAATACCCGTATTGAAAAAAGGCGCCTTCGGCTTTAACCAAAGCCGGTGCCTGCTTAATTCCGGTCAATTCAACATATTTCTTGGAAACAGTCGTGAAGTATTCGAGGTCGTCCGAGTTCACCGTTGTGGCAGGTCTTCTTCCGCCACCACCTGAGTTGCCGGACGTTGTGGCACCCCCACCACCTCCCCGGAAAAAGCGAGGGGATTGTGTTGAGAAAATGCCCACTTCGGAGGCTTCTTCGAAGCTTGCAGTGGCAAAATCAAAGAGAGAAATGCCTTCTGCTTTGCCCAATTCGCCTTTGCTGTTTGGGGCGGAAACCAGGTTGTCATTTGGACCCAAAACGAACATCATGGCAATGTTTCTGTGCGCAATGGTAAAGTCCATGATGGCTCTCGACTCGCGCTCACTCACCATGTGTGGGCCTGCGCCGCGGGTGTAGTAGGGGTATTCGTGTTGGAAGTTGCGGTTGAGATCTACTCCTCCCGGCGCGTCTTCGTTGTAGAAGCCGTCCTTATCGTTGTCCGTTCCTTCCCAGTAAATAGAATAGGTGCCGGATTCTCCTTTTTTGGGATCTGCCTTTTTCATGAGTCGGGCGTCAGTGGGGTCAATCATGTAGAGACCGCTGGGGTCTGCAACGCGCATGGCCGTGATCAAACCGTCGCCATTGAGGTCCTCTGGGCCGTCCTCATCGGTGCGGCCGTCGTTGTCGTCGTCAAAGGCGTAGGTGTTGGTTGCGGCGCCGGATTTTACCTTCGCAAACATTTTTTCCGCTCCGTCTGGGTTTACCCGAGGGAATACGTAGAAAACATGTTCATCTAGGCTCTTTTTAACCGCTTCATCTGAACCGTAATTTTCAAGTAAGTAGCGAACCGTTCGCATAGCGATTTCGCTGGTGCCAACCTGGTTGCCTTCAAAATTTGCCGCGATCAAGAGGGCGGGGCGGTCCTTAATGGGCGTGCCGGACTGATTTCCGACTTCGATCATCCAAATATCGCGGCCTTCCAGCGTCTTACCGGTGGATTCTAGTCGAGCTAGGGTAGGATGCGACTTTACGAGGCTTTTTAGTGAGGCGGTTAATTCGTCGTAGGAAGAATATCCATCCAGATTGCTCACGATTGTTCGTGGGAGTACAAATGCGCTTAGGCATAGGACAACGACAACCGAGGCCAGTGAAATCCATTTGGATGAAATGACTCGCGTTCCAGCGCCGGTTTGGGGCGACTTTCTAGGCGAATCGGGTCTGTGTTTGAGGTGCATGAATCGGATAAGCTGATCTATAAAAACAGGTTAGATTCAAGTGTAACCATAGACCGTGCAGGGATCAACCAATTTCTCAGCTAGAAATCCGAAAACGCGCATTTCGAGGACGAAACTCCGTACGAAGCAACGCCCTACTGGTCCCGTGTTATTGATCCTGTATTACTGATCTCGGAGCGCATCAACCGGATTCGCGACCACCGCTCGCATGGACTGCAGCCCCACCGCGACCCACATGAGCGCAAACGCCGTGACACCTACCAGCACGAAAGAAGTCCAGTGGATCTGTGTACGAAAGGCAAATGTATCTAGCCAAACATCCAGTCCCCAGTACCCGAGAGGTAAGAACAGGATCAAGGAAATGGCGACCAATGCGGTAAACTCGCGCCCGAACAGGGCCACAATGCTTGCCCCAGACGCTCCCAGAGCCTTTCGAATGCCAATTTCTTTCGTCCGTTTAGCAACTGAAATGGCAGCCAAACCAAAAAGCCCAAGACCAGCGATCAATAATGTAAGGATGGCTCCCAGTTTGATAATGGTTGCAAGACGAGTCTCTTGAGCATACTGGCTTTCAATGTCTCGGTCTACAAATTCGTACGTAAACGGCGTTTCAGGAGCCGCTGTTTTCCAGGAGGCCTCAAGAAAAGCCACCGTTTCAGCCAGGTTCGAAGAACTTGTTTTGACCACGATTTTGGTTGAAAGGTCGCCTTGGTAATCAAAGTCTTGGGCGCCAGAAAAGACTAGGTCAGAAGACAAGGCTAGGACAGCCGGTTCAATTGGAGAGTGAAGGGATTTGAAGTGAAAGTCCTCGACCACTCCGATAATGGTGTGCTCGGCAAACTTGCCTGGGATTTTTTCATTTAGCGGGTCCGCCCAGCCATACTCTTCAGCAAATGCACGGTTAATAATGAGAGCCGTTGAGGCGTCGGATGGCATATCTCTCTGGAAGTCCCGTCCGTCTGAGACGCGCAGATCCAAGGTTGAGATGAAATCGGGATCTACCACGTTCGCAAAAAAACGTCGATACGTCCCGTCTGAAGCTTCATACCCGATTCGGCCCCATCCAGCGGGGTCGAACAAGGTCAGGGCTGTGGTAATGGACTCGATCGATGTGTTTCCCTTGGCCTGGCTTCGGAGCCGCTCGGCAACCAAGCTTCCCTCTTCAAAAGACAAGTCCGTGGGGATGTAGAGCACGTTTTCTTTTGAAAAACCAAGGTCTAAGGTGTCCATAAACCTCAGCTGAGAGCCCACAACTAAAACGGCAACGAGCAGCAGCGACGAAATTCCAAACTGCACGGTAACCAACGATTTGCGCAAGAGTCCTCGATTACTGCCACTAGACGAACCGCCACGAAAGGCTTCTGTTGGTTTAAATGAGGCTAGAATAAAGGCTGGGTAGAGGCCTGTAAAAAGCGAGATCGTCAAAAACAGGGTCACGATCATGGCCACATTCTGGGCCGAAAAGGGCAACGTGAGTTGGCTTTGACTCAGTGAGTTGAACGACGGCAACAGTACGTTGGCCAATAGGACCCCAATTCCAATGGAAAGCCCGGTGAAGACCACCGCTTCGCCAAAAAACTGCCTGACAAGCTGAGCCTTGCCTGCTCCAACAGCCTTTCTAATGCCTATTTCTCGGGATCGAGAAGAAGCTCGGCTTAAGGACAGCGTTACAAAGTTGATGCACGCAATGAACAAAACTAACAAGGCGACCGCGAGCAGAATCTGGATATATACCGGATTGCTAACCGAGGCAATGCCCACCGGAATGTCCGTATCCAGGTGAATATCCGTAAGTGGCTGAAGGCCCACACTATACTGTCCTGGTTGGACCCGGTCTCCTAGGGCCGTTGTCATAACAGCCGAGATTTTTTGTTCAAGATCAGCTAGGTTAACACCTGGCGCGAGTTTGATGTATGTCTCAGGAATAACGTTGAACCAAGCGGTGTGCGCGCGCGCAGGATACAGCCATTCTGCAACGTCCCACGGCAAGAGAAACTCAAACGTAAAGATTGAATTCTGCGGCGGATTTTCAAGGATTGAGGATACTATAAACTGCTTCGGTTCGCCGTTGAACACAATGGACATGGACTGACCTATCGGATTCTGATCGCCGAAATAGCGGGTGGCAGAGGACGAGGTCAGAATAATTGATTCCGGGCCAGCAAAAGGCTTGGATTCGTCGCCTTCAAGTAGCGGAAAGGAAAAGATGTCTAAGAAGGCTGGGTCGACTATATAAAGCGTCTCCTTAAACTCCACATCTCCTTGGCGCACAACGTTTTGGATCTGATTGTACCGCGCATATTGCTCAACTTCAGGCAGGCCTGCCTTGAGCGTTGGCGCAAGCGGAATGGGCGTAGTCGTGTTAAAAAACTTCTGGTCATCGCCGTAGTCCTCTTGGACCCAAGCTCTATAAACCGACTCTGCTTCAGGATGAAATGTGTCGTAAGAGAGCTCCCGCGCCACGAAAACAAGCAGCAACATGGAAACGGCCACGCCGATCGACAATCCGAAAATATTAATCGAAGCATAACCGGGATAGCGAGTGATTACTCGAAATGCAGTTCGGAAGTAATTACGTATCATGGATTATTGAGAGTGGGATGTTGGGTGCAGGAGACAAAGTAGGAAGACGGGATGGCTAATAAAAGGTTACAAATTCTAGATATATAGCGATAGTGGCACCAACTAATTGCCCGCTTTCACTGCTATACCTTCTGTTTATTTGAAAACGCGAGTGGAATCAGCATAGGGAATCGAAATGGGGAAGGCCTTACTAATTGTTTTCACGTCAGCCTGTTTGACGTTCGCTTTTTCGAGTTGCGACTCGAGCGATGGGTCCATTTCGGAAACGACCGACGATACCGAAGACACGCTTGATCAAGAACTTATTTCGCTTCGATCTGAATGTGAAGACGCGCGATTATTAGGTACGATTGGTGTCTTGGACCATGATTCAGATTATCTACTGGGGGCGCCTCACGGTACCTTTGATCTCTATACAGCTGACATTGCAGAAGCGGTGTGTACTTCGTTGGAATGGAATTGCGTTTTGGCCAGAGGCTATCTGATCGATGGCGTTCGCATAAACGTAAACCGCCCCACCGAGGGCGCCAACCTGTCTTCGTCAAATGAGCCTCAAACCGACCGTGCAGCCTGTGTCTATGAATACTATGTCTTTCAAGCGGAATCGATACATGCGGCGGCTCAAACTCGACTCTATGTTGAAGTTCATGGAGCCAGCAGCATAGAGAATGTGGAGATAGCCACATTGGGCCTGTCTCTTGAGCAAACCACGCAGCTAAAAACCGTCTTTCAAAATGAATGGAATTCAGTTGGCCTCTCAGCAAGGACGATTAAAGTAGAACCCAACGATTCTATCTCACTAACGGCCTCGGCATCAAAGTCGATTGGAATGATGTCAAGGGGTATGCCTTCGATTCATATCGAATTGCCCCGGGCCATGCGACAGAATGAACGAAATGAAGTCATTCAATTTCTCGGCAATGCACTAAGCACGTTCACCTTATCGTGGTAATCTAGTATGAAGCACTCCGAATTTGAAGAACCCGAAGTGACCGGGGAGGGACTGATTCGAGCGATCGGAGTTCGTTCGCTCAGTTTGAGCATCATCAATTTGATTATTGGTGCCGGCATTTTTGTGTTGCCGGGTCTTGTGGCGGCTTTGCTTGGGCCTGCCGCTATTTTGGCTTACTTGTTATGTTCGGTTGCCGTAGCGCTTGTGTTTTTGTGTTTTGCCGAAGCCGGGAGTCGGGTTTCACGCAGTGGGGGAGCATATGCCTATATCGAGGAAGCCTTTGGACCGTATGCGGGTTTCTTAGCAGCTACGTTGCTGTGGTTTGGATGGGGTGCACTCGCGAATGCAGCCGTGGCCATCGCGCTCGCCGACATGATGGGAATCGCTTTTCCCACTCTGAATACGGCGTTTTCAAAGGGTGTGTTTATTGTTTTGTTGTTTGGTGGACTGGCGTGGATCAATATCCGCGGGGTGAGATCCGGCGTTCGATTTGCTGCCATCAACACGTATGGCAAGCTTATCCCTTTGACCGTTTTGGTAGTTTTCGGTGCCTTTTTTATCCAATGGGACAACGTGGTAATTAGCTCGATGCCTTCGTTTTCGAGCCTAGGAGCCGGCACGTTGCTACTCGTTTTTGCCTTTGGTGGAGCGGAAATAGCCTTAAATGCAGGCGGAGAAATTAAGAACCCTGCCCGCACGGTTCCGCTTGGATTGCTCATTGGAATCGGCGTGGTATTCGTCCTCTATATGGGAATTCAAGGGGTGGCCCAAGGCGTACTGGGCGCAGATTTAGCTACGAGCTTGGAAGCACCTTTGGTGGCCACAGCCGAACGAGCCTTCGGTCCATGGGGCAAGACGTTTCTGCTCATTGGCGCCGGTATTTCGATTTTCGGCGTAACAAGTGGGCACATTCTGTCTAACCCTCGAGCCGTGTTTGCCGCCGCTCGGGACGGACTGCTTCCCTCGCGCCTAGCGGCTGTACATCCCGTGTACAAAACGCCTCACGCGGCAATTATTTTTTATTCGGTATTGGCGTGTGGTTTTGCGCTCAGTGGCTCGTTCAAAACGTTGGCCGTAGTGTCTAGCGGTTCTGTTCTACTGCTTTACTTAGGATGCAGCTTAGCCGTCCTAACCCTTCGGAAACGGAAGATGGGTTCGACAAAGGGTGTATTCGTGATTCCCTTTGGTCCCCTCGTCCCCGTCCTCAGTTCGCTGGTTGTTGTCTGGTTGCTTTCCAACATGACCTATGAGGAAGCGTCCGGCCTCGGTCTGTTGCTGGCCGTTACGTCCGTTTTATACGTAGTCCAATTGACCGTGATGAAGCGGCGAAATAGAGTCTGAAACTCATAAGCTAGGTCGCAGGTTGCTGCACTGGCTCTAGGTCAGTCGCTTCAGTTTTCCGCTTCAACCATACACCTACTCGGTCTAGGGCGCCATGAGAGGATACATAGAGCACGGGGATTAGAATCAGGGTAATCAGTGTGGACGCAACCAACCCACCAATCACAACGCGGGCTAGAGACGCTTGGATTTCGGCTCCGGCTCCAATTCCGATGGCGAGGGGTAGCAAGCCAAGCGTGGTTGTCAAGGTGGTCATCAGAATGGGTCGTAGCCTCAACCGACCAGCCTCCACAACCGCCTCAATAATTTCCATGTTCTGCTCGCGACGCAATAGGTTGATGTAGTCAATCAGCACGATTGCGTTGTTAACCACAATCCCGACCAACATCACCATACCCATCACGCTTTGCATATTGAGCGTGGTACCAGTCAAAAGAAGCGTCGGGACCACTCCAATAATGGCTACCGGCACCGAAAACATAACAATGAGTGGATCTAGGAATCGCTCAAACTGACCAGCCATCACCATGTAAATGAGGGCAAGGGCTAGGGCAATGGCAATAAAGAAGTCCCTAGATGCTTTTTGCTGTTCTTCGTATTCCCCGCCGAAAGCAATGGAGAAACCATCGGGAAGGTTCATCTGAGATAGGTCAGCACGAATCCGCTGAACGGCGTCTCCCAGTGCCACGTCGTTTTCAAGATTGGCCGAGATATACGTTATACGCTGTCCGTCTACCCGTTGAATGGTTGAAGGTGCGCGGCCCCGATTCGTCTTAACAAGGGAGGATACCGGTACGATTTCTCCGCCAGGCGTACGAACCGCGATATTGTCTAGATCTTGTGTGCTGAGGCGGTCTTCTGGGCGCAGGCGAACTACGATTGGGAATTCCTCGCCCCCCACTCTAAACTGACCTGCACGGCTTCCGCCAACACTTGTTTGAACCGCACGGCCCACTGTTTGTACAGATAAACCGAGCTTGGCAATTTTCGCGCGGTCAAAAATCAGGTTCTGCTCAGGGCGGCCTTCCTGCCTATTCAACCGAACGCCAGCTACGCCTTCAATCAATTCGGTTCTATTCATGATTTGTCGGGCCACTTGGTCGGCCTGAGCAATGTCGTAACCACGGAGCTCAATTTGGATGGCCTCCGTTCCGTCTCCCGTTCGGAAAAGACGTCTTAGAATCCACAATCCTGATTGCGCTTAAACACGTACTGCAATGCCAGGAACCAGTCCTGAAAGTTGCTTTCTGATGTGATCAGCTAATTCCTGACTATTGACGGTCCGTTCTCCCGTCGGCTTGAGCTGAATTTCCACGACCGCATTGCCGAACCGCACTTCACTCGAGAGTTGATCGACTTCATCCATGGGAAGAAGAGGACGTACGTTTTGCTCAAGTTCATTGAGGTAAGCCTTAACAACCGCGATATTTGTGCCTTCAGCCATATCCATGGAAACGCTGATATTGTCGGCATCGGTTGGCGGCGCTAATTCAACAGGGATGAGTGGCAAAAGCAGTACTGCGCCAACTACGAGCACGGCAGACGTTCCAAAGATGCTCCATCGCCGGCCTACTGCTCCGCGAAGCGATTCGGAATACCGAACTTCAAGACGAGAGAAAAATCGTTGGAATGCAGAATGCTTCGGTTTTGCATTTCCTTTGCCGCCCGCCTTGACGCTCAAAAACCGACTCGACAATACGGGTACCAGCGTCATGGCTGCAATCAAGGAACAGGCTAGAGAAAACACCACAACGAGGGCAAGGGCTTTAAAAAGCTCACCGGTGGTCGTTTTCATAAATACGAGTGGGAGGAAAATCACACTCGTGGTTAGTGTTGAAGCCACAATGGCGCCAACCACTTCGCGCGTACCGACCAAAGCCGACTGAGTCAGGGACATGCCCTTCTCCTCTCGTTGCCGGACAATATTCTCTAACACCACAATCCCGTTGTCCACCATCATCCCGATCCCTAGGGCCAGGCCGCCAAACGTCATCTGATTCAGCGTCATTCCGCCAAAATAAAGGACGCCAAAAGTGGCAATCACTGAGATGGGGATGGCAATGGCAATGATGAAGGTGGAAGAGCCATTTCTCAAAAACAAGTAGAGCACAAAGATGGCGAGCAGTCCACCCCAAAGCGCAGAGTTTGTGACCGTGTCTATGCTTTGGCGAATGAACGTGCTTTGGTCGCTGATCACTTCCAAATGAATGTCACTTCGTTCTAGGTTTACGCGGTCCACTTCGGCGCGGATGGCGTCGGCTACGGTTACCGTGTTTGCCCCACTTTGCTTTTGAACTTGGAGGCGCACGATGGGAGTGCCAGCTAGCTCAGAAAGAAACCGAACGTCTTCGTATCCATCTTCAACATCGGCCACATCTCGAACGCGGATGGGATTTCCATCTACATAGGTAATAATGGACGTGGCAATTTCATCGACTGAATCGAATTCACCAAGCGAACGCACGTAAAGGTCTTTAACTCCTTCCTTAACATTACCGCCAGGCAATTTGGTATTCTCACGAGCAAGCGCCTGTTGTACATCTGATGGAGTTAAACCTGCGGCTTGCAATCGGTCCCGATGCAGGTTGATTCGAATTTCCCGATGAATACCCCCGCGCACCTCTAACCTTCCGACACCTGGAATCTGTTCAAAACGCTGTCCCAGATCACGTTCAAGGATTCGAGTCGTGGATTCAAGGTCCCGAGTCGAAGTAACCGCTATGGTTACAATAGAAATGTTGTTCGGGTCAAATTTCCAGATCCCTGGTGCTGTTACTTCGGGAGGGAGGCTACCTCGAATTCGATCGAGTGCCGAGCGCACATCGTTTGTGGCTTCGTCAATGGGAGTTCCTTGAGCAAATTCAAGGCTAACAAAGCTACTTCCTTCTGAAGATCTAGATGTAACGCGTTCGAGGTTTGGTAAGCCCGAAAGCGCATTTTCAACAGGATCCGTAATAATCTGCTCGATCTCTTCCGGTCCAACATTGGGATACATGGTGTACACCGTCAAGCGCGATAGCTCAATAGGAGGGAGCAAATCGACTGGAAGGTATCTAAACCCTACAATGCCGATGGTCACTACAACCAAATAGAACATGGCCGTTGCGACGGGCCGGCGAATGGAGAGTTCTGTTAGTGATGCCATAACGGGAAGTTGGCTGACTGGAAAAGACGGTGAACGGTCACACTTGGATTTTGTGGACTCAGCTAAACGCTATTTAGATTCTTGAGCGGCTATTTTCTGCTGTTTGGCCATGAAATCTCTCAAGAGATCTTGATCTTGCATGTTTTGAAGCGAAGCAATTCGCTCCCACGTAATGGGCCTTGCGCGGGCTGAAGCCTTGCCTTCAACAGGGCGGATCAGGTTTTGACCAACGGCAACAACCCAGTCGCCTAGGCCCACGCCCGCTACGCCTGCAATGCCATGGCCCCTAGCTAATACCTCAACGGCCCGGAATTCCATCGGTGTAGGCTCAGTAAGCTGGGGAGGGTTCGCCACATCGTATTCATCGGGCTCCTTCAGCGGGGTTTCCGACGAAAGCGAAGGTGCCACGTACACGCCAAGGACGCCAGAAGTCGGGTTTTCGTACAAGACGCTTTCTGGTACAAGAACGGCTTGTTCAGCTTCTCCCCATAACACGTCCACTGTTACAAACATGCCCGGGCGTAATAGCCGATCAGTATTGTCTATGTCAATTTCAGCCTCAGCACTAAAACTGCCAGCCTCAAGAAACGGTGAAATACGAGACACTTTGGCAGAAATGTAGTGCTCTTGGTCATTTTCCACTGTGATAACTGCTGTTTGACCCACCACAATGCGATTCATCATTCGGTCTGTAATGGAGATTTTGACGCGTACGTTATCAAATTCTCCGAGCACAAACAGGGGAGACCCCGGATCAGCTCGCATTCCTACTTCCGCATTTCGCTGTCCGATATATCCGGAAATAGGGGCCCGAATCACCGTTCTTCTGAGCATCTCTCTCTGCTCTTCTAAATTGGCTTCAGCCTGAGAAATCCGAGCAAGCGCCTGGTCGTTGGCTGCATCGGCTCCCGCATACTGTGCCTGCAGGGCTTCTAGCTGCTGCTGGCTTTCGAGTTGCCTATCCGCTAATTGCTGGATTCGATCCAATCGGTTTTTGACTTCAGACAGAGTAGCCGCGGTGCGTTTTGCATCGGCCTGGCTAATCTGAAGAGCTGCTTCGGCCTGATTGATTTGATCTTGATATTGTTTGTCCCGCAAGTAGACGAGAGGTTCTCCAGCTCGTACAAAATCGCCGTTTTGGACCTCGATCTTTATGATGGGAGCAGATATTTCCGCGTACAAAACAACCTGGTTCTTCGCATGAACCACGCCGCTCATCCGTTCTTCCAACGGCAAAGAACCCAACCGGGCCTGAATAACTTCCACTGACGGAATGGGCGCGGCAGGGGCTCCAACAGCGCCTTGACCGGCATCGGAGCTATCAGAGCAACCAATGCTCAGAGTACCAACAAGGCACAGAAGTCCCAGAAAACGGGGTTTTAACATAGGAATGTAAAAGATGAATGCGGAATAGGCTCTCGAGAGATTACAGCTTAGACGCTTTCCTTTGGATGTCATTCCCGAATAAGGGGCGCTTGTGTGGTCATTCACGCCGTTTTTATATGGGAGCGCCCCTCGGGGGTACAACGGAGCGATTTCTAGGGGAAATTCGTCCATTTCAATTTTTTTTGGAATTAGGCTTAAGTCCATTTATAGCCGGCCGATACCTCCAAGGCAAGGTCCCACGGTCATCCGCCTTTTCGGATGAGAACGGGGACTACAAGAAATTGAATAGACTAGATGGATATGACTATGCGTATCGACGAACACATGCTTGCCGGATTTATTGCTGGAGAACTTAGCGAACAGGATCGCACAGAGGTCACGGTCGCGCTCATTCGTGATCGTGGGCTTAGAGACTGGCTAACAATGGCAACACAAGCATTTGAAGCCTCAAAAG
>JABMOI010000238.1 GCA_013204185.1 bacterium
ATTCCAAGCTCACGGCAAGATCGAATTATTCGAACTGCAATCTCGCCTCGATTGGCAATAAGGACTTTTTTTATAGGACGAATTGCTGACAAAACGGCGGAAGTTGGCCAAACGGCACGAATTTGGTGATAGAAAGAATTGCGACTAACATACGGTTCTGCCGGAAAATATGGCTGAATTCCTATTAATCACGCGCTGCACGAGAAACTACGAACCCGCGAGCGGATTTGAAGAACCTAATTACGACCGCTGTCCACTATGAGTGAAGACTACTACAAAGTTCTAGGAGTAGATGAGAAGGCCGATGCGCAATCAGTTAAAAAGGCGTATCGGAAGCTAGCACGCGAACTTCACCCTGACAAAAACCCGGACGATCCAAAGGCTGAAGGTAAGTTCAAGGAGGTTCAGCAGGCGTATGAAGTGCTTTCTGATGATAAAAAGCGGCGGGATTACGATAGAAGACGACGGTATGGCGCGGCAGGCGATCCTTCCCGAACTCGTCCTGGTGGCGGGTACCGGCGTTCTCCCGATGGTACGTACACCCGTATGGATCAAACAGGATTCGATCAGGGCGAAGGGTTTAACGACATTTTTGAACGCTTTTTTGGTGGCGCGGCGGGTCAGGGACCTGGCGGCGGTCAAAGGCCGGGGCCTGGACCGTCTTCGCAAGCGCCTTCTTCCGAAGCGTACGATCGAAAACGAACCGTTCGCATTTCCTTCGATCGGATGTTGCAAGGGGGGCACCTCGCTTTCAGTTTAGACGACGAGCCCATTCGGCTGCCTTTTCCAAAGGGCGTGAAGGACGGACACAAGCTACGTGTCAAGCAGAAAGGGCGCCCCATGCCGAACGGCAGCCGCGGCGACTTGTATGTCACGATCCGAATCGACGATCACCCCGATTTTTGGCGCGAAGAGCTCACCATTCATTCGAAAATTAGAGTGTCTGCATTCGATGCCATGCTGGGCGTTGCCACCCAGTTCAAAACGCCAGTAGGAAAGGTGTTGAAGTTGACCATTCCTGCCGGATCACAGCCCGATGGAAAGCTGCGGGTGAGGGGATATGGAGTTGAAACGGATGATGCCAAAGGGGACTTGATCGTCCATTTAGATGTATTTATTCCCGAATCCCTGACAGAAGAGCAAAAGAATTGGATTGAAAAGGCTAAAAATGCCTCTGAGGAGGAGAAAACGCCTTAAAAAAGGGAAGGAAAGGCCGATAACGATTAGGTATGAAAATGCTTTTTCGACCATATCTACTCGCGATCCTATGCTGGATGCTTTTCGCATCCACAGCCGAGGCCCAAACGGACTACTGGCAGGCGGCTCCTGGGCCGTACGGCGGTACGTCTATCACCGATTTTTTGGTTTTGCCCCAAGGTGAGGTTTACGCGGCATCGTCAAGTGGCATCTTTTTCTCGGACGACGACGGCGTGACCTGGAGCACGAGGTCGGACGGGCTTACAAACTTTGATATTCGAGACCTTCATGTGCTCGCGGACGGAAGGCTCATTGCGGCCACGTATGGATCTGGTCTGTTCAGCTTCGATTCGGGCACCAATGCTTGGGTTGCTGCAGGATTTGAACGAACGTATACCACGTCCATTATTGAACCCAGCCCTGGCCACATCTTGGTGGGGAGCAATGGGTTTGTTTACGATTCGGTGGACAATGGCCAGACCTGGAAGGCTCGATCCTTAGATGGATTTCAAGTCAATGTCCAATCCTTAGCCTTCAATGCTGAGTATCTATTTGCCGGTTCATCGCTCGGTGTTTTCCGGTCTGCCACACAGGGTGCCTCGTGGGAATTCGCCTCGTACGGATTAGAGGAATACAACATTTTGTCCCTCGCCTCGGACAACTCGGGCGTTTTGTACGCCGGCGCTTCTCCTAAAAATGGTGGATGTGCGCTATACCGCTCTCGGGGAAATGGCAATATTTGGACCTGCATTCAACCTGCTTCGGACCCAGTCGTTGTTCCATTCATGCAAGTCGACACGACCGGAAAACTATGGGCAGGAGCGTATCAGCGCATATTTTCAACTGAAGATCAAGGAAGTAGCTGGTCGGCCCGTCCTGCCTCAAAGTCGTCGGTCGGCGCGCTGGCGCTAACGGGTACTTCAATGCTCATTGGGACAGCAGGTCTGGGCGTTCTCCGTTCTGTGGACGCTGGTTCAACGTGGAACGAGTCCAACACCGGCCTCATCAGTAAAATCCAATCGGTAACCCTCGTAGGGAAAGGTCGGGTATTGGTGGGGACTGAAGGCGGATTGTTTGAATCGACGTTTTTTGGAAATGAGTGGTCGCGAGTTAATCCAGAGTCGCCCCTTGTTCAGCGAGTAACGGATGCTCTTGTCGACGCGCAAGGCCGCATCGTTGCCGCAACTACTGGAGGAGTTTGGCGGCACACAGAAGGTGCCGGTTGGGAAGCACTCGGTCCTCCAGGGATGCCATCGATACGCGACTTAACCATGCAAGCTGACGGGTCGCTCATTGCTGCCTACCATGCTGGTCTCTACGTTTTTGGAGGGTCTACGTGGACAGCCATGCCCATTAATGGCTCAGATCAATCTAGCCGAGACGTGGCCGCGGTAACGGTCACGGAGACGGGTACCATATTGGCCGGCGCAGCGTGGGACTCCTGGAAAAAAGCAACTGGAATTGGTCCGTGGGAGCTTATGTCTGCGGGAAGTGTGCCTTGGTTCGACATTCAGTCCTTTGGTGTTTCAGGAAACCAAGTTCTAGCCGGGACCAGGTATTTGGGCGTTCTGGAATCGAGGGATGATGGATCTACGTGGAAAACCGTGGGAACGGGGCTCAATGGTACAGAGGATATTCGAGACATCGAATTCGATTCACATGAGCGGGCGCATATCGCGACCTATGGAAGCGGCGTGTTTCAGATGAATCCGTGGACGAAGGTGTGGCTTCCCATGAATAGGGGCCTCGAGTCCCATCTTCGCGTTACAAGTCTGGCCTTCGACTCCAATGGAAATGGGTATGCGGGCACGCTCGATGGGGGATTATATCGGCATATCATTTCAACATCCACAGCAAACGAAGTGACCTCTGAGATACCCGGCGCACTCACCCTCGGGAAGCCGTTCCCAAATCCTGTTCGTGGCCAAATTACGCTACCTGTGGAGCAGCACGCTGCGGGCAAAACAACGATTGAAGTATTTGACATACTAGGCCGCCGTGTACATTCGACTTCCGTCTTTCAACCAGCTTCTAGCTGGGAATACACCTTTGACACTTCCATCCTAGACAGCGGATTCTACCTATTCAGAGTGCAATCTGAAGGCTGGACTGCAACCAGCTCATTCGTGGTAATTAACTAGCCACGGATTTCAGTCCGGGCGAGACGATCTTTTTTCGGCGCTCATTACTTCGGGCAAGATGCCGGCTAAATAATTGGGTAACCGGCGCGAGCCGTTTCTTTTGTGTAAAGCTCGGACAACCTCCGAGTTACAATTCCAGGGTTACCTTCGCCTATCGTTCGTCCGTCCAAGTGCGAAACAGAGGCGAGTTCTCCCATCGTTCCAGAACAAAACATTTCGTCGGAACGGTAGGCATCGGTAGTAGAAAGGCGTCCCACTTTGCACGGAATCCCTTCCTTTTCGCACAATTCGATGACGGTTTCGCGGGTAATGCCTTCCGGACAGGCATCTGTGTGGGAGGTGTATACCACCCCTTCCTGGACTAAAAACACGTGCGTTCCATCGGCTTCCGCAATAAATCCCTCTTTGTCGAGCATGACCGCCGCGTCCGCTCCTGCAACATTGGCTTCAATCTTGGCCATAATTGACTGAATCAAGTTGTTATGATGGATTTTAGGATCTAAGCAGTCGGGCGGGAAGCGACGTATAGACGAAGTAATAAACCGTAGTCCCGCCCGATCATAAACGGGTTGTTTCCACTCAGGGAGGACAATCAAAGTAGGCCCAAACTGATTCAGCCTTGGGTCCATTCCCGACGTGATCTTAAGACCCCGAGAAAGGGTGAGCCGAATATGAACTCCATCCGTCATGTTGTTGGCGTGCAACGTTTTACGGATTTCCTCGATGAGGGCTTCTGTGGATGGAATGAGCTCGAAGGCGAGTGCTTTGGCCGAGTTTCGAAGTCGGCTTAAGTGCTCTTCAAGCTTAAATATTTTGCCATTGTACAAACGTAATCCTTCCCACACGCCGTCGCCTCCTTGAACCAGGCTATCGAACGGGCTAATTCCAGCCTGATCGCGGTGCACGATTTGGCCATTAATATTGACCTTGAGGTCGCGATTTCTTTCGTCAAATGTCTGCAGCATGAAGTAAGTGCACCCTTTAGGAGCGTTTTCGTAGCCAAAAATAGGAGATGGGAAGTCCAGTAAGCACGAACGCTAGGTCGATAACGGATTTTTCCCACTCAAAAACCGCGCGAGCCACGAGTAAGCCAACGATTCCAACTAAATAAAGAACTGGAATAAATGGGTAGCCAGGAACGCGAAAAACCTTTCCGGACTCCTCTCCAACACCTTCCCGTCTGAATTTAAATAAGGCCAACGTAGTCATGGTGTAAAAGATGAGCACGGCAAACGTCATCCCAGCAACAATATTTTCAAACGATCCGCGCGTTACAAGAATGACGCCCGCCCAAAAGCAGTGAGCCAAGATTGCGCGGGTTGGAGTTCGAAAACGTTCGTGAACAAAGTCCAAGGATTTAAAAAATATCCCGTCTTTGGCCATCGCGTAGTACACGCGGGATGAAGACAGGATCGTTCCGTTAATGCTTGAAACGGCCGACAAAATGGCTAACAAGGCAACGGCAGCCGCGCCTACCGATCCAACCATCATGAAAGCAACATCAGCGGCTGGAGTGGCGGTAGCGCGCATGGCATCCATCCCCAAGACGTAATGGTAAATGGTAATGGAGGACACATAAATGGCGATGATAAGCGAGAGGCCAATGACCATACTCCGGGGAATGACTTCGCGCGGGTCTTTCATTTCGCCAGCCACATACCCAACCCGATCAAATCCCGTGTGCGTAAATACAATCAGGATGAGGGCCGGTATCAAATTGATGAAAAACCCGCCGTCTTTTAGTGGGGCAGCGTGCGTTGCCAGTTGGCTCGGACTGCCATTTAAGAGGAACAGAAACAAGATCACAAACAAGATGAGCCCAGAGACTTTCACGATGGAAGTAGTCCGTTGAAAGATGGCTGACCATCGAAGCCCGACGTAATTGAACAGTCCCAAAACCGCGATAATGGACAAGGCCACAACGGTGTGCCACCTACCCGGAAGCGGCGTGAAGTAGGCGATGTAATCTGCGGCTATTATGGCCAGGCCGGCGCCAGGGCTGGTTCTAATAATGAAGAGTTGCGCCCATCCAAACATAAATCCGGCGAATGGACCGAATGCGCGACTGATATAGCTGTACTCGCCTCCTGTTGTGGGAATGCGCGTTCCTAGTTCAGCGTAAATCAGTCCCCCTATCATCACAAACGCGCTCACCACAAGCCACGTCGCGATGACTTGGAAGTACGAATCGAAATACCCCGCAATGATTGAGGGGGTCGAGTAAATTCCCGAACCAATCGTAATACCGATTAGCAAGGCAATACCATCAAACGTCGTAAGTTCTTTGCGAAGCTCTGCCATAATTCTGGGTAGAAGGGGGTGGCAAACTCAAAAGGTCTGGCGGCATGCGGCATCATAACCTGGGCGCGATCCACCGGGCGCATAAAGATAGAAGAAAAGATGGCAGATATCCTGTTTCGATCTGGATGAGAAAGATGGACTTGTGGTAGGGTACGCCGGGGGAGACAATGACTAAGCCTTCGCGCGTCCTCTATAAGTCAGGAAATGCAGGCGGGCTGTGCCCCGCGTTCACATCAGTCACCCCCCTCAGCTAAGCCCGCCCGCAGTCCTAACCGTGTTATTTGGACCCAACTTTTACCCTCGCACAACCTTGAAGCGGGGTAAAAAGCCGCAAAAAACTCTTCTTTGTAAAAAAATAGTTGCGGTGAGAACGTTTCTTGCCGTATTATTCCAACAATTCCATCAAGAACGACCGAGGGACAGGCCCTGAGACGTCGTAGCAACCGGGATTCCATCATAGGAATTCGTTAGGTGCTAAATCCTGCTCGATACGAGATCGAGGTAGATGGGAAGGACGCTAAAGACCTTCGAACGGTCTTTATGACGACCCTCCCGTTTTTACCGGAGGGTCTTTTTGTATCAGGGCGAGATGGGAACGAAGCCGCAGGCCCAGCCAGCGTATGCTTCCGAACTCGCGAGAGTTTGGACGCCTTCTTCCTAAGCACCTAGCTTCGAACCGAGCTTCGAACCGAGCTTCGAACCACGCTACGCCAATCAGGGAAGAGAAATCGAAATTCAGGATGGAAGCCCAGACGTATTCCACAATGATATTCGATTGCTACCATGGCTTCTTCTATTCCATCTTTGCACCCACACACCAAATTAACTCTGGCCGGCCAGCATACGGATGGTGCGTACAAAAGCGTTTCGCTGCCCATTTATCAAACCGCCATTTTTCGTTTTGACGACACGAATGGCAAACCGCAGTACGACTATTCCCGTTCAGGAAATCCCACACGGGCGGCGCTAGAGACGACTATCGCTGAACTAGAAGGGGGCGCAGGTGCTGTGTGCGTAGCAAGTGGTATGGCGGCTGTTGCAACCGTTTTGGCCCTCTACGACGTCGATGCGCACATTGTGTGCTCTCACGATTGTTATGGTGGTACGGAACGCCTGCTAACTTGGTATCAGAGACAAGGAAAGCTGGACGTCACCTATGTGGACTTAACGGACCCGTTGAACTTGGCCTTGGCGCTTCGTCCAGAGACCAAAGCGGTTTGGGTTGAAACCCCGTCTAATCCGCTTCTCCGCATTATCGACCTTCAGAAAGTGGGTGAACTAGCCAAAGACGCAGGGATTGATCTGATCGTGGATAACACGTTTTTGTCTCCTCTGCTACAGCGCCCTATCGATTTCGGGGCCGACTTTGTGGTTCACTCAACCACAAAGTACTTGAATGGGCATTCCGACGTGGTTGGGGGCGTAGTTATCGCCAAAACAAAAGAAGGACACGAGCGCGCCCATTTTGCAGCCAATGCAACAGGTGCCACGGCAGCGCCATTTGATAGCTGGCTCGTATTACGCGGGTTAAAAACGCTACCAGTTCGCTTGCGGCAGCACGAAGAAAACGCGCATACTGTAGCGCGCTACCTCGACAATCATGATCTGGTTAGCCAGGTGTTTTACCCTGGATTGGAATCCCATCCGGGCCACGAATTGGCCAAAAGGCAGCAGGCTGGCTTCGGTGGAATGGTCTCGTTTGAAGTGGTAGGAGATGCGGCAGCCGTGAGAACGCTGCTCACGTCAACCCGCGTTTTCACGCTAGCAGAATCGCTCGGAGGCGTTGAGTCTCTAATCGAGCAACCTGCGACCATGAGTCATGCATCCATGAGAGCTGAAGCCCGGGAAGAGGCAGGCATTACGCGCAATGTAATACGCCTTTCTGTAGGAATTGAGCACATCGACGACCTCATTGCGGACCTCGAACAGGCGCTTGAAAACGCACGATGTACATCAAAAAGAACGCTAGCCACTGTGACCCCTGCCCATGTCTAATCCTTATTCTACAGAGCATTTTGATTCCTTTGTATTGGAATCTGGTCACGTTTTAGGTCGTGTTGACGTGGCGTACCAGACGTGGGGCGCCCTCAACGCTGAGGGCACGAATGCGGTCGTCGTCTTTCATTCCATGAGCGGCGATAGTAATGCGGCATCTTGGTGGAGCTCGATTATTGGCCCAGGCAAAGCGATTTGCACGGATCGGTATTTTGTGGTCTGCGCCAACTTGCTAGGTTCGTGCTACGGCACGTCGGGCCCCACTAGTATCAACCCAGATACGGGCGCGAGGTACGCCGCCGATTTTCCGATTTGCACCGTTCGAGATCAAGTCCGAATTCAAGTTCAACTACTGGAACGGCTCAGAGTGAATCGAGTGGAGTGCGTGATTGGAGGCTCTTTGGGCGGATTTATGGCCCTAGAATGGTCCTTCATCGACCCAACAGTCCGAAGGGTTATTGCCGTGACCACGAGTGGACGGCACTCGGCCTGGTGTATTGCTTGGACGGAAGCTCAACGGCAGGCCATCTACACGGACCCGAACTGGAACGGGGGCCATTACGACGAGTCGAATCCGCCGGCATCGGGCCTCGCCGCAGCGCGCATGATGGCCATGATTTCATACCGCAATCCGTCGTCCTTCACCTCCCGATTTGGTAGGGAGGTTCAGGAGGACGACACCTTTTCGGTGACTTCTTACCTCAACCATCAGGGCCAGAAGTTGGTCAATCGTTTCGATGCGAACAGCTATGTCCGGCTCACCCAGACCTCCAACTCGCATGATATCTCACGAAATCGTGGGTCGTATCTTGAAGTACTTGGCTCAATTAAGCAAAAGGTACTCGTAGTGGGAGTGGATACAGATATTCTATTTCCGCTCCAAGAGCAACAGGAGTTAGCAGATGCAATTCCCAATGCTGACCTTGCTATCATTGAGTCTCCACATGGCCACGATGCGTTTCTTCTGGAAGGGGAAAGGCTGAACGAAATCGTCAAGAAGTGGCTTCGTGTGGAGAAAAAGTCCACTTTTCAACCCTCATTTTCGACAGTATCATGCGCATAGATTTAACATCCAAAGTCGTTCTTGTAACCGGAGCTAGTAGAGGCATCGGAAACGAAATTGCCCGTCAATTAGCGGCTGCCGGAGCTACAGTGGCCGTTCACTACAGCCATTCATCAAAGGAAGCAGTCGAATTGTGCCAAGAAATTGGTCACGGCGCGGTCGCTTTTCAGGCGAACCTAGAGGATGCGCACGAAGCAATTAGACTCTTCGACGAAGTGTTGGCTGAATACGGACAAATTGACGTCTTGGTAAACAATGCCGGAATCGCTGAGCTAGCTGCAATTGATGCGCCAAATGAAGAGTGGATTGCGAGTTGGGACAAAACGTTCAACGTGAACACGCGCTCCTCCGGAATCTTGACAAAGTCTGCCATTGCGCACTTTAAGTCGAGAAGCGGCGGCAAGATTATTTACATCGCCTCGAGGGCTGCATTTAGAGGGGATTCTGAAGATTACCTAGCGTACGCCGCGTCGAAAGCAGCCATGGTAGCATTGGCTCGAAGTGTGGCTCGTGGGTTTGGAAAGGACGGCATTGTGGCCTTTGTGATTGCTCCTGGCTTCGTGCGCACAGCTATGGCGCAGGACGCGATTGACGCGTACGGAGAAGACTTTGTACTCGGCGGCTTGGCTCTGAATAAGCTAACAGAGCCTTCTGATGTAGCCCCCATGATTGTACTCTTGGCCAGCGGACTTGCAGATCATGCCACCGGTTGTTCCATTGACATCAATGCGGCGAGCTACGTCAGATAACATGTCCAATGCGTTGGTCAAAGTGTTGAAGTTTGGAGGCTCGTCGGTTGGGTCGGTGGAGAGTCTTGGCCGGGTAGTTTCCATTATTAAGGGCGAAACGGCGGCGTGCCGGCCCGTGGTGGTGGTTTCAGCTTTATCAGGAGTCACCGATTTGTTGGTTCAGTTGGTTGATTCCGCTGACCCTGAAACCTTGATTGCGAAGCTGGCCAAACGACATATTGATATGGCGGAAGCTGTATTGGATCAGCGTAGAAGGTATACGTACCTGCACACGATTTCAGGAATCTTGGAAGGCCTCCGGGATCGATGTCATCGCAGTGCCGATCCCTTTAGAACGGACGGCATTTTGGCCACCGGCGAATTGCTATCTGCTCCGTTGGTGGCTGGCCTCTTGACCCAAGAAGGCAACGTAGCTCAGGCCATTGACGCCCGAAAACTGGTTGTGACTCGAGCACGCGATACAGGGGAAGATCACGAAGTAGATTTCGTCCAAACTGAAATCCGGATCGCAGCTTGGTTTTCAGATCTCTCTAGGTTTGTTCTCCCCATTGTAACGGGTTATGTGGCCTCGGACGAACATGGCAACACAACTGTGTTGGGCCGCGGTGGGAGTGATTACACGGCTTCTCTCTTTGCGGCAGGGATTAACGCTGCCAAGTTTGATCGGTGGACCGATGTGGATGGGCTGTATACCGCCGACCCAAACAAGGTGAAGGGCGCGGGTAAGTTTTTGTTTTTGCTACTCGAAGACGCTTCCTCTTGGAATGAGTCGAGCGCCTTGGGAATGCACGCAGAAGCCTTTACGCCGGTGTTGGAAGCCTGCATTCCAGTCCATGTTAGATCCACCCGCTTTCCACAAGGCGATGGGACCCTCATCCTGCCGCGGCTACTGCCGGGTAGGATTGAACGGGATTCACGTCGTCAATTAGCCCATGCCAACCATTCAATTCAGGATGGCCCTTCAATAGACAAACATCTGACTTCGAGCTAATAGCGCTCGGCTGGATCACGCAATTTAATTAGGTTCTCATCCATGAAACTTCGCGCAGGCATTTTAGGAGCGACCGGGGCGGTTGGGCAAAAGTTTATATCGCTTTTGCAGGATCATCCGTGGTTTGAAGTGAGCGCCGTTGCCGCTTCCGAGCGATCGGCAGGAAAGCTGTATGGCGATGCAGCGCATTGGCTTGAGGAATCAGAGATTCCTTCTCGCGTAGCGGAATTGACCGTGCAGGATGCCTCCCACGTCTTGCTGGATTGTGATTTTGTGTTCTCCGGATTGGATTCCAGCGTGGCAGGCGAAATAGAAGAACGGTATGCACGGGCTGGATATCCGGTCATTTCGAACGCAAAGAATTTCCGGATGAATGCGGATGTGCCGCTCCTCATCCCTGAAGTGAACCCAGAACATCTCGGCCTAATCGACACACAAAAATGGGGGAGTGACGGGTATATCGTGACCAATCCAAACTGCGCGAGCGTGGGTCTGACCATGGCGCTAAAGCCGCTTCACGACGCATTTGGTATTGAGTTAGTCCACGTAACTACGATGCAGGCGCTGTCGGGGGCTGGTTATCCGGGCGTTCCATCGCTCGATTCTCTAGCTAACGTCGTTCCCTTCATTTCGGGCGAAGAGGACAAAGTGGAATCTGAACCATTGAAAATCTTAGGCAAGCTGAGCTCAGGACAGATTCAACACGATTCGTTTTCGATTAGCGCGACCTGTACAAGGGTGCCTGTGATTGATGGCCATTTGGCCACTGTATCGGTAAAACTGAGGAAGAGCGCTTCGCCAGAAGCGGCCATTCGGGCAATCAATGCCTTTACATCACCCAGTTCAGTTGCTCATCTTCCCGGTTCGCCTGAAAAGGCGCTTCAGTACTCGGATGATGCCTCCTTTCCTCAACCTCGTCGCCACGCCAACGCTGGGCAGGGAATGACGGTGAGCGTAGGCCGCATGAGAGCGTGTCCCATACTGGATTTAAAATTTGTGTGCCTAGCCCACAACACAATTCGGGGGGCTGCTGGCGGGGCTATTTTGAACGCAGAATTGCTTGCCTCCCAGGGCAAGATTAAACATCGATCTGAAGTTCATGCGTTGAACTAGGCAAGGCGTCGTCCTACTTCCTATTTTACATCGGAACAGACAACCCCGCTTTTCTCATGAATGCACCCTTCTTAGAATTAGAAATCCTTGGCCTAACCGTTCTGGCTTGGCTCAAGCTGTTGGGCATTACCGCGATTATTGCGGTCGCGTTGCTGATTGTTAAGCGCGTAGTATTTGCCCGGCTTTCTGTGCTTGCCGAACGGACTACCAACCATGTGGATGATGTGGTGGCCGAGCTACTAAATGGACTGCGAACGTTCTTTTTGGTGATCGTCTCCTTCTACGTTTCTGCAAAGCTGCTTGTAGATGTTGAACCAGACATTCCATGGTTGCAGCGCGCTGTTTTTCTAGGGCTGATTCTTCAGTTGGGGCTTTCTGGAAGCGATTTGATCCGATTGTCCGTTGGGTGGTATTTAAAGAAGAAAGAGGGCGAAAACACCCAGATTACCGCAGCACGAGCTTTAGGCCTCGCAGGGAAGATGGTGCTTTGGGTGTTCATTTTCCTGATCACGCTAGACAATTTTGGCGTAGACATCACGGCTCTTGTGGCAGGGCTAGGCATTGGCGGTATTGCCATCGCTCTTGCTGTTCAAAATGTACTGTCGGACCTCTTGGCCTATGTCTCAATTGTTGCCGACCAGCCGTTTTCCTACGGTGAGTTTTTGGTCGTTGGAGAGTTTTCTGGAACGGTAGAACACATTGGGATTAAGACCACCCGTATCAGAAGTCTTTCGGGTGAGCTGATTATTTTTTCGAACAATGATTTGCTAAATAGCCGCGTTCGAAACTACAAGCGGATGAACGAAAGACGGCAGCTTTTCACGATCGGAGTGACGTACGATACCCCCTACGAGCGCTTGAAAGAAATGCCAGACTTGTTCAAGCTTGCGGTTGAGGAGCAGGAACAGGTACGGTTTGACCGAGCCCACCTGAAGACCTATGCAGACTTCTCGATCAATTTCGAGGTGGTTTATTATATGCTTGTGCCGGACTATATCGACCTAATGAACACGCAACAGGCTATTAACTTGCGCATTCATGAGCTGTTTTCGGAGCGTCAGATCGAGTTTGCCTTCCCAACTCAAACCATACACCTCGCGAAAGCCGAGGCGTAGAGTGGGGTTTCAGGCGCTTTTTGGGCGCCGGTAACTTCCGAAAGTTAAGATCGGAGCGCCATCCGAATAAGCGTTTCTGCGCTGTTGATTTCGGGTTTGGATCGCAGCACGGCAATAACTGACTTTTCGGCTGCAGATCGCGAAAGGCCAAGCGCCTCGAGCGCCGCCATGGCATCCATTCTGAAAGACCCTGCAGGAGACGAAGCCGAAACGCCTGCCGAACTAGATTCGCCCCATGAGGTTTTTTCGAATCGGTCTCGCAGCTCAATAATGATTCGCTCTGCCGTCTTTTTCCCAACACCTGGAATGCGCGTCAGCATGGCGCTATCTCCCTCAAGAATACGATCTCGGATCTCGGATGGCCGCATAGCTGAAAGAGCAGCGAGGGCAAGTTTTGGTCCGACGCCCGAAACGGCGAGCATCATGTTAAAAACTGTTCGCTCATCTTCGGAGGAAAACCCAAACAGCGTGATGGCATCTTCACGAACATAATGATGGCATAACAGCATGACAGGACTTCCTTTTGATGGAAGCTTTTCAAACGTGGAGGTAGGTATAAGTAGTTTGTAACCGATTCCGCCCACATCAACGACCGTTTCGGTGGGCTTTTTTGAGGCTAGCTTGCCTGAGACGTAATCAATCATACTTCATTTCCTTCCAGTTTCAACACGTCCACCGACTTCCGGTCGAATTTCATGACCAGCGGAATCCGCCGGCCCGTTCCAAATGCTTTGGAGCTTACTCTCAGGCCTGGGGGCGCTTGTTTACGTTTGTACTCGTTGCGATCTACCGCTTGGAGCAGCCCAAGAACAAATGCTTCTGCGTGCCCAGTTCGCTCGCAAATTGAATGGACATCTAGCCGTTCTTCCACATACAATCGAAGGACTTCATCCAAGATTGGATACGGAGGCAAACTGTCTTCGTCTTTTTGATCGGGTCGCAGTTCGGCGCTAGGTGGCTTATCAATGGTAGCTCGAGGGATGAGGTCGTGCAGGGCTTCAGCATTCATGAACTCCGCCAACCGGTACACGTCGGTCTTAAAGACATCGGCAAGGACAGCGAGGCCACCAGACATATCGCCGTAGAGCGTCGCATAGCCCATGGCCATTTCGCTTTTATTGCCCGTAGTTAAAACCAAGTGCCCAAACTTGTTAGATACCGCCATCAACGCGACGCCGCGCGTCCGCGCCTGAATATTTTCCTCTGCAATTCCAACAGACGTTCCTTCGAAAAGCGGTTCTAGCATGCCTTCGAACGCCGAGACGGCCGTTTCAATGGGGATGGTGTGGCACACGATCCCGAGGTTGTTCGCCAATTCGATTGAGTCCGACACACTTCCAGCGGATGAATAAGCTGAAGGCATGGTAATACCCATAACACGCTGGGCGCCAAGGGCTTCTACGGCAAGGGCCGCCGTGACCGCCGAATCAATCCCTCCAGAAAGACCAATTAACACGGATGGAAAAATGCCGCTCTTCGACACATATTCCCTGATTCCACAAACCAGCGCATCCCGGATATCCTCGATCTTGTCGTGGGCTGGGTCCTGGCAAGGCGCGAGATCGTGCGTATCCCAATATAAGATGGTCTCTTCAAAAGACGGAGCGCAGCGAAGTAGTTCGCCATTAGGACCGTGCACCCGGCTGTCTCCGTCAAATATCAATTCTGTATTGGCGCCCACCTGGTTTGCGAGTAGAAAAGGAAGGTGGTGAACTGCACAAATATCTTGAATGAGCTCAGTCCGAAGCTGGTGCCTTCCATGCGAAAACGGTGAGGCTGAGAGGTTAATTAATAGCTCCGCGCCTTGCTCCACCAACTCATCAACAGGATTCCGTTCGTACATGTGGTAGGTGGAGTACTTGCTCAGATTCCACATATCCTCGCAAACGTGAATCCCGAGCTTTATGCCTTTGTATTCAATGGGGCTTTGGCCTTTAGCGGGCTCGAAGTATCGGTACTCGTCGTACACATCGTAGGTGGGAAGGAGCATCTTGTGCACGTACTGAACCGGACGGCCCGATTCGAGGAACGCTGCGGAGTTGAACAGTTTTTTCCCACTTTCAGATGGGTTTCGCACTACGGTGCCAACCACAGCAGCAACATCCTGCGGTATGTGGCGGTGAATCCACGCTAAGGCGTCTTCAATACCATCAACCACATAGGCGTTGTCCAGCAAATCGTGGTGGGAGTAGCCGATTAGGGCAAGCTCCGGAAACACAACGAGGTTCGCGCCGCTCTGGGCAGCCTCAAGCACGCGCTCGACAATTTTCCGAGCGTTATTCGCGATGTCTCCGACAATGGGATTAAACTGAACGAGGGCGATTTTCATGAAGTCATTAACGCCGGTCTGTGTAGGAAGATGCTAATAGGCGATGCAAACAGTGTAACAATCTGTTTCAATATTAGGTAAGTAGTTGCCATGCCGCCCAACCTCGCTGATATCGAGGCATCAAATTAAGTTATGGCGCTCAAAAACGTCTCACCTTCATGGATAACAAACGCTCAATCCTGCTTTTTTTAGCGCTCGCTCTAGGTTTGTCCTTCGCCTATTGGGGGTTGTTTATACTCTTTGACAACGGCCTGTTGCCCTTCGATCCTGCATCAGACCTAATGGGCGCCCTCAGGGGCTACGGGCCGAGTTTTGCGGCAGTCCTTTCCGCTGCTGTTGTCTACGGTCGAAAGGGGTTACAGGAATTGTGGATTCGAGTAACAATGTGGCGTATTCCGTTGTGGCTCATAGCGTTAGCTATTATGGGCCCAATGCTTGGTAGCCTGATATTAATCGTTATTTCCCATTTTACAGGCGTAGGGGTGGTGTTCGACTTTGGAAGTGTGCCGCTGCCCAAAATGGTCATTGTTTTCTTCTTTTTCGCCATCGTAGACGGCCCAATAGGTGAAGAAATTGGATGGAGAGGTTTCCTGTTACCACGTTTGCTGGAAAAGCATGGTGTGCTAAAGGCTTCTGCGGTTATTGGTCTGGTTTGGTTTGTTTGGCACCTTCCGCTCTACATTGCCACCGACCGATATGATATGACGCTGGGCTTCTTCTTTAGCTATTTGCTTAACAACGTCGCCTTTTCTTTTCTACACACCTGGTTTTTTGTGCGCTCAAAAGGCAGTGCGTTCCTTGCTATCATATTCCACACGGCTGGTAATTATTCGGTCTACCTCGCCATTACTCTTGTGCCTGCGCTTAACGATGCGCCTTTGACAGAGCCCATCTATCTTGGAATACTCGTAGTAGCTGCAGCCGTGGCAGCCGTGTCTTTGTGGCGTAACAGAAACGAGTTGCGATTTGCTACACTGACGAGGTAGTACAGATCATCCCCATCATCCTCCCAGTGACACCTTGTTGAGCTCGGTGGGAGAAAAACTGATCGGGCTCGCCGAATGTGCAGTTTGGAGAACGCTCAATCTTTTCCGGCGCGATGCCACACCGAACTAAGTTGGCTTCAATGGACCTCGATAAGTCGATGTGCGGTCTCGGCCATTCGGCCTTGCGAACCACAAACTCATCAGGAAAATGGGCTACCACCTCTTCGCCCACTTCAAAATGATCGACTGAAATACACGGGCTGATATACGCAATGAGCGATGAGGCCACCGCACCCTGTCTTACCATCTCTTCAATGGTGTGGTCAACCACTCCTTCCACGTGTCCTCGCCATCCCGCATGGCATGCTCCAATCACGTTCGAAGCGGTATCCGCAATTAAAACCGAAGCGCAGTCAGCCGCAGATATACTTAAAACCAAATCCGGTTTGGTGGTCACAAGACCGTCATATCCGGGGTATAGGCCTGGTTTATCCACGACCAAGACATCGGCCCCATGAACTTGCCCTGCGATGGCCAAATGATGGGAGGTGAGGCCCAGAAAACCTGCTGCACGGTGTCGATTTTCCGCAACCCGTTCTTTGCTGTCGGCCGTTGAGAGCCCCAAGTTCATGCTTGCGTAGGGCGCCTCACTCACGCCGCCGCTACGTGTTGTGAAAATGGCTTTCACGTGGACAGGGAAGGTGGAGGGGGTAATCACTCGGCGGCCAGATCGTTTAATGCGGACCGGTAGGATCGTTTAATGCATTTTTGAAAGTGATGCACACCACCCTCTAGGTCAAAAGAGAAACGACCTTGGTCGTAGGCATTCGAGCCCAGTCCCCGGTGAACGAACTCGCAAATTTCAATGTCCTCCGCCTGAACCTGGTCACTAAACGCTAGATCCTGTTTGATGCGGCCTGCTTCGTCTTCTTCCGTGATCGAATCGTAGTAGTAGTCAAAAACGGTGTTACAAGAGGCTTCGCCAGAGGCATCTACTCTGTTTACTTGCAGTCTGCCCGGCAAAATATTGAGCATCATGTTGGGGAAGATGAAATAGTAAAAAGCTTGGTCTTCCGACGATCCGTAGATGTTGTCCCCATCTTTAAGCGGGCTGGATTGAAGCGAATAGTAGGGGTACGTTTCGGTTTGATAGGATCGAAAATCCAGCACCGACATCAAATCAGGATGAACCAGAGGGATATGATATCCTTCTAAGTAGTTGTCTACGTACACTTTCCAGTTGGCCTTCACATCGTACGTGTCTCGCTTGAAAAATTTCAGTTTTGAAAGATCCTGGGGCGCAATACGCCCTGCAATACCTTCAATTACTGTCTCAAAAGCGGGGGCGTTTTCTGGATCCAAGCAAGAAAATACAAGGCCTTGCCACTCTTGCACGGCAACAGGAGTGAGCCCAAAATCTTTTTTATCGAACAGTTCGGTTCGGTCGAATCGAGGAACGCCCCGCAAGGAGCCGTCTAACAAATAGGTCCAGCCATGGTACTTGCACTGCAACACACTGGAATGGCCACAGCTGTTCATAGCCAACGGGCCGCCCCGGTGCTTACACACGTTGTAGTAGGCCTTCAGGCTCCCGTCCTTATCTCGTGATATGATGATGGGATTGCCACCAATCTGGTCTGTTACGTAATCCCCCGGTGACTTCAACTGGGCCGTTGAGCACACGTACTGCCACGACCGCGCAAAGACGTATTTCCGATCTATCTCGTGATATGCTGGATGAACATACCAAGCCGATGGAATGGTCTTGGACCGCTCCAGTACCTCTTCTTCAAGGTGCTCGGTCGTTAAGTCTGGAATCTGGTGTGGGCTGCGTTTCATGGTGTGGCGTCAATAGAGAGGAGCAAAGGTAATCAATTCAAGCCTTCTCGAAGTGATCTTGGAGTGCAGCCTCTACGATTTCAACGGGCATTTCTTGTTGAGTCCAGATTTTAAAAGACGCAGCGGCTTGAGCAATTAGCATAGGCAGGCCTCCGATCACGGTCGCCCCTTCTCGTTCAGCCTTCTTCAGAAGGCGGGTGCGGCGGGGGGCATAAATCAAATCGTACACCGTTTGACCCGCACGGAAATGAATACCGTCTGGAATAGGGGACTCGTCTACGTGAGGGTGCATGCCAACGGGAGTGGTGTTCACAACAAGCCCAGCTCGTTCTACCAGCTTAGCCAATTGGTCGTAGGAAGCTGGGCTGCCACATTCTAGCTCGTCGCAAACACGTTGGGCCTTATCCACGTCTCGTGATACCAAGGAAATCTGCTTTGCCCCCAAACCGTATGAAAGGGCGACCAAGACAGCGCGCGCGGCGCCGCCTGCGCCCAAAACGATCATTTCGGCGCCCTCTAATCCCACTGTTTTAAGGGGCGATAAAAACCCTTCCACGTCCGTGTTGTGTCCCATGCGCCGTCCTTCTTCAACATAGATGGTATTTACCGCGCCAACTCGTTTGGCAACTTCCGTCAGTTCATCCAAAAACGGCATTACAGCTTGTTTATGAGGTATTGTGACGTTTGCGCCGAGCACCTTTTTTCCGTCAATTTGCGTAATGGCATTACCTACCTCCAGCCCTTCAACGTCGAGTGCTGCATACTGAAGCTGCAAATTCAGGTAATTAAACGCTGTATTGTGGATTAATGGGGATAGGGAGTGGCTCACAGGGTGACCCAACAGCCAACAATTTGAGGTAGGATAAACCATGATTAATGCAAATTTGGGTCACTTTTGGATTGCTTTTGCAGGCGGAACATAGTAGCCTTCAAGATAGAACTTTCAATCATTGATATATCCCTTGGTTCATCATGTCAAGTATCAGTTTTCTTGGTCAAGTAGACCGCATGTTCGAAAAAGCGGCAGCCCATACTGACCACCCTGAAGGGCTCTTGAAACAGATCCGAATTTGCAATTCAGTATACCAAATGGAATTCCCGTTGAAACGGGATGATGGATCCATCGAAGTGATCAAAGCATGGCGCTCGGAGCACAGCCACCATAAGCTACCAACCAAGGGTGGTATTCGTTTTGCGGACAACGTGAATGAGGATGAAGTGGCCGCGTTGGCTACCCTCATGACGTATAAGTGTGCCATCGTGAACGTCCCATTTGGAGGAGCCAAGGGTGGTATCAAGATCAATCGGAAAAATTATTCCGAAGGTGAAATCGAACGCATTACGCGCCGCTACACCTACGAGTTGGTCGCAAAAAACTTTATAGGCCCTGGCATTGACGTTCCAGCACCGGATTATGGAACGGGGCCTAAAGAAATGGCCTGGATTGTGGATACCTACCGCTCGTTAACCAACGATCCACTGACCGCCGCTGCCTGTGTGACGGGCAAGCCGGTAACACTTGGCGGCGTTCGAGGACGTACAGAAGCTACTGGTTTGGGCACGTATTTCGGAATCCGCGAAGCCTGTAGCTACAAGGAGGACATGGACAAGCTCGGATTAAAGACAGGCCTGTCGGATAAAACGGTAGTAGTCCAAGGTCTTGGCAACGTAGGGTATCACGCTGCCAAATTTATGCAAGAAGGCGGCGCCACAATCGTGGGATTGGCAGAATACGAAGGAGCCATTTATAACAAGGATGGTCTGGATGTGGAATCGGTAATGGCCCATAGAAAAGCCACTGGCTCGATTCTAAACTTTCCGGGTGCAACCAATATCAAAAATTCAGCAGAAGCCCTTGAGTTGCCCTGCGATATTCTAATTCCTGCAGCCCTCGAAAGTGTGATTACAGGGGAAAATGCAGGGCGCATTAAAGCAAAGATCGTGGGGGAAGCCGCAAACGGTCCGGTAACCGCCGATGCCGACGCTACGCTGCTAGACCAAGGCGTATTGATTATTCCAGATGTATTCCTAAACGCTGGGGGGGTGACCGTCTCCTATTTTGAGTGGTTGAAAAACCTGTCCCACGTTCGTTTTGGCAGAATGAGCAAACGATTTGAACAAGCCAGCAACGAACGAATTGTCAGGGCAATGGCAGATGCAGTCGGGATCGACATTCCAGCTGAAGATTTTATTAAAGC
Organism: bacterium; assembly: GCA_013204185.1. Taxonomy (GTDB): domain Bacteria; phylum Bacteroidota; class Rhodothermia; order Rhodothermales; family UBA10348; genus UBA10348. The sequence goes on from JABMOI010000238.1 coordinate 20,018, forward strand.
AACCGCCGGTGCCGATGAGATTGACCTAGTCAAATCCGGTCTGGAGGAAACGATGGCCACTTCTTATATGGAGATACGGGATATTGCGCAACGCGTAGGGACCGACTTAAGAACGGCAGCCTTTATAAACGCGATTGACAAAGTGGCCGTTTCGTATAAAGAACTCGGCATTTTCCCTTGATTTAGGCACTTTGCAGAGGTTGTGTCCGCGGCTCTGTGTGTTACAGGGCCCGGACGGCCTCTGCATAACACGTTTCCGTTTCGGAGACCCGAACTCGAACGGTGTGTATTTTTCGTTCTATGAGCAGGTCCCTGGAGGACTCTACCAGGTAGTCAGCCACGAAAAGACAGATGTTCTCGGCCGTTGTGTCGTAAGGAAGAACTGCGTGGCGCCATCCTGCACCGCGCATAATGTCTAGGAGCTGAGCGTCGTTTTGCGCGATGAGTGTCGCATGATCCCACTCGTCTATTAGTGGCATCAACGCTCGCTTCAGATGCTTGAAGTCCATTAGAAGGCCGTTTGCATCGGGTGTTCCTTCGACTTCTACGAACATTTCGTACGAATGGCCATGGAGGTCACGGCAAGGTCCATCATGCCACGGCAACCTGTGCGCCCCTTCCCATCTAAAGCGTTTCGCGATTTTCATAAAGGATCTCTGGTCCAGCGTCTTTGACTAAGGTGCCGATGAACCCTCGACTAGCGCGCTCGTTCCAATAGTGGCACTAGATTGAGAGGGCGACGCCTTGGAAAGGCTATTGACGTTTTCTAAGAACAGAGTCCGGGCGGACTGGGCGAACTGAAAAAGTTGTCCGTTTTTCGTCCATCACCACTTCCAGATCAGCCATTGTCTCGGCAATAATCAGCTCAATTTCCCGGCTAATCTGTGTTGAGTCCGCCGCTAACCTCGCTCCAAGCGACTCGAGTCGGTTCATTCTGCCCAGGGTCTGAATGCGAATGGATTGCTCCATAGTCTGAACTTTTGAGCTCTCAGCCACCGCAAGCATTATATCCCTTCTTTCAAACCAACGAGCACTCTTTGCGGCGTCCCGTTCTACATCTTTTTCCCATCTGACGAGGTTTTTATCCGTCAACATGTCTTTCACAACGGAGAAACGTTCCGTCTTGAAATAATTCTCAAGATTTGGGTCTACAACTACCTGAAGTCCTTCGTCGCTCGTTTCAAATCGAACAAATCTCACCGCTGTCGTGTCCTGATGGGCCACTTCGTCAGCAAAAATGATCATCGAGTTGATGTTGTCAGCTAGTTTAGCCCGAGCAACTTCAAAGTCGCGCTTTTCCCTACGGCTGGGTGGTGAGGTTGGAGTTGCAGGTGTGGGAAGCGTGCCTGCCGGCGTGTCGGAATTCAAGTTCAAGACTAGTTCCGCTTCTTCTGGCGAAAGTCTGGCATTCGAATTAGCTAGGTTGAGCACATTGGCAGCTACAAATTGGACCTGGCTGGGAGATATTTCATTGTTCAGCGCTTGCTCTTCAAATCGATCAAAAGCTAAAGCAACGCGCGCCCTGGCAGATTCGTCGTCAATTAAACTCACAAGCTTGGTGCCTAAAACATCAAGGGAATAGGCAAGGATATCCTCTTTATGTTGCGAAAAAAGGAGATAACCACTGATTGATATTACAATCAGCCCAATAATGAGTCCGTATTCTCGTAGTGCCGCTTTCAAGAATGCAGTAGATTGATAGTGAGGAGAATGACCAATAATACGTTAGAACGCATTAACAGGTCCAAATGTTATACGTTCGCGCTATTTAATCCTTTAAGAAGCAGGGTGCCTTAGGGCAATTACCTTGTTATGGTCTTGGCTCCTGCCTTCTTTACCGCCATGGTTATGCCCCCAGTCCGCCGTCAATTTGCAACGCTTCTCCCGTGATGAAGGACGCTTCGTCTGAGGCAAGCCACATCACTGCGTTGGACACTTCGCGAGGCTCTCCAATTCGGCCCATTGGGTGAGAGGCTGCCGTGCCAGCTGCCGATTCTTCCGTTTGAAGAAAGATCTTTTCGGCCATTTCAGATCGAATTACTGCTGGGCATACACAATTAACGCGAAGGCCTTGTGTCGCATACTCTAGCGCTGCTGCTTTGGTAATACCAACCACCCCAAACTTGCTGGCGGCGTACCCTGAGCTACCAGAAAACCCTTTCACGCCGGCCATGGAGGCCATGTTCACGATGGCCCCTTTTCCTTGCTTCAACATATGCGGAATCTGATGCCGCATGCAATACCAGACGCCTGTTAGATTAATGGCGAGAAGGTCGTCCCAGGCCTGTTCTGAGTGTTTATGGGTTTCAACGAAGAAATCGCCTTCTATACCTGCGTTGTTGAATGCAATATCCAAACGTCCATAGGTTGCGATACACGCATCGACCATTGCCTCAATTTCGTTGCGCTTTCCCATATCGGCTTTAAAAAATGTGGCAGAACCACCTGCATCCCGAATGCTTTGGGCCACGTTTTCGCCTTTGTCACCTCTGCGCGCTACCAAAAATACGTGGGCTCCTTCCTCGGCAAATGCTCTGGCGGTGTCTTCCCCAATGCCTGAACTGGCTCCAGTAATGAGAACGACTTGGTCTTTGAAACGCATGATGCTGAACGCGATAGTTGTTGATGAAGGACTGGGTATATGAACAAAGTCCTTCCGAGTTCGCACAAACGAAAAGAGGGGCCGGGCTTTTAAGCCCGGCCCCTCTCTCGAAGCTTCCCTCTACCGAGGAAGTAATGTTGTTAAGCTTAGTTAGCTGTGCTAGTTAGTTAGCCGTAATCGTGTAGGTGACGGTGCGGCTTACGTTGTCTGGCGCTGCGTCTACTGTTGCAACTGCTTCGTAGCTAAGAGCCAAACCGCTCTGGTTCGTGTTAGAGATCTTGGTAACCAAGTCAGCTGATTTGTCTGTAAGCTCAACTTTGCCGTTTGAAGATGCTTTTGAAGGAGCAGCCATCGTAGCGAAGAGCGAAAGACCG
>JABMOI010000239.1 GCA_013204185.1 bacterium
CTCCCTGCCCGATCACATAACCTTCTAGGCGTGCTGCTTGAGCGCCATGAGGATGACTCGGAGCGCCATGTTGAGCACGTCTTCCTCAATATTGAGTGGCGGAGCGACGCGAATTAAGCTGTTAGAATGCAATGTCCAACCCAGCAATACTCCGTTCTCAAGACAGAACTTAGTGACCTTTTCAGTCAAGTTTGCATCGCGGAGGTCCAATCCAAGCATGGCGCCTCGACCCCTAATTTCTCGAATCGAAGGATGTACGAGCGTTTCTCGGATTTGGGCCTCAATTTGAAGTGCCCTCGCTGGTAGCTGCTCGTTCGTAAGGACTTCGAGCGTGGCAAGCGCGGCAGCACACGAAACAGGGTGCCCTCCAAACGTGGTCACGTGGCTCAGTGGTGGATTATCCCGTAGCGTTGCCATGATGGCGTGCGAGGACACAAATGCGCCGAGCGGCATCCCCCCTCCCATGGCTTTGGCCAGTGTAATAATATCAGGCACCACACCAAATTGCTCACAGGCAAACATAGATCCAGTCCGGCCAAAACCCGTCTGAATCTCATCGTAAATCAAAAGCGCGCCCACTTCCGAGCATCTTTTTCTAAGAGCCTGATGCCAAGCCACCGAGGGTACAATGATCCCACCTTCGCCTTGAATGGGCTCAGTTATCACGCAGGCAACCGACTCGTCGATAGCCGCCAACGCCTCAATGTCATTGAACGGTAGAAAGCCTACGTCGGGCAGCAATGGCAAAAACGGTTCACGGTATACCTGGCGCCCCGTTACCGAAAGCGATCCGTGCGAATCTCCGTGATAGGAGTTCTCAAAGGACATCATCCGAGTCCTTCCGGTCGCCTTTTTGGCCAATTTCAGAGCGCCTTCATTGGCCTCCGTACCCGTCATCGTGAAATAAACAGAGTCCAGCCCATCGGGCAAGGCTTTGGCCAGCGCCGCTGCATACCGAGCCTGCGAACCTTGAACAAACTCCCCGTACACCATGACGTGCAGGTGCTTATCCACTTGGCGTTTGATGGCTTCAATTACCCGAGGGTGCCTGTGACCGAGAGAGGAAACGGCGATCCCACTAATCAGGTCTATGATTCGCCGACCATCTTTCAAATAGATATACGACCCGACCGCTTGGTCTACTTCGAGCCCAATTGGATTATCACTAGTCCAGGCTAGGTGCTCAGTAAATTGTTGTTTTGGGTTTTGCACGTTTGGGGTCGCTTGTTCGGCCGCTCGAACGGCCGCGTTTCTTTCTGCATTTCTTAATAGAGGGACCTTGCACTATTAGGCGCGCTTAGCCCTATCTTTGACCTAAGTCACACGAATTCCTTCCGTGTGAGCTTCAAACTAGGGAATACAGACTTCCATGACCATAATCTCACAACAAATATTGACGCAAGATGGATCTGCCAACAGATCTGTTCTCGCATGCGGTTTGTTTGCTGGATTGGGCATGCATCATGGTCATCACGTGGAGAAGTGCGACTAGGTAATCCCCGAATTTACTTGTTTCAGGGCATCCCAGTCGCGTACTTGGATGCCTTTTTTATTTTTATCAGACATGAACGACAGACTACGACTCGCGATACAGAAATCCGGACGCCTTTCGGACGATACCATTGATTTGCTGACTGCTTGCGGTATCAATATCAGCAAACCAGACAGAAAACTGAGGGCGCTGTCTGAGCATTTCAACCTCGAAGTGCTGTTTCTGCGTGACGATGATATTCCGGGATACGTTGCAGATGGCGTGGCCGACGCTGGGATCGTAGGCGAAAATGTGATCCTCGAAAAGAACAAGCCGGTCGACATCATGGAGAGACTGGGCTTTGCCAAATGCCGCCTCTCAATTGCGCTACCTCAAACGGTGGACTACCGCTCGGTGAAGGATTTGAACGGCCTCCATATCGCTACCTCGTACCCGGGTTTATTGGGTCGATATTTCGAATCCAATGGAGTCAAGGCATCCATCCACGAAATTTCTGGGTCGGTTGAAATTGCCCCTGGTATTGGACTGGCCGATGGGATTTGCGACATCGTGAGCTCCGGTAGCACGTTGATTAGCAACGGGTTACGGGAAGTCGAGGTCGTAACTAAGTCGGAAGCAGTTCTCATTGCCGCGCCCACGATTACGGCTGAAAAACGAGCACGCCTAGACCGGATGTGTTTCCGCATTCAGTCCGTTTTAAAGGCCAAACAGCACCGTTACATCCTGATGAACGTGCCAAACGAATCCATTGATGAAGTCATTAAACTGCTTCCAGGAATGAAGGCACCCACGGTGATGCCATTGGCCACCCAGGGTTGGAGTTCTGTGCATTCGGTTATCCCTGAAAACACGTTTTGGGACGTGATCGAATCGCTAAAAAGTGTAGGTGCGGAAGGCATGTTGGTCGTTCCGATTGAAAAAATGGTGCTCTAATTATGATTATTGTAGATAACCCAGGTCGGGATTCGTGGGAAGATCTGTGCCTTCGAAACGACTCTGACGCGCCCGACATCACTGAGATTGTGGCTGGTATTCTGGCCGATGTCATTTCAAATGGGGATGAAGCGCTCATTCGCCTCACTCACAAATTTGATGGCGTTACGCTCGCGTCCTTATCGGTACCGACCGCAGGCGCAACCGTGCCTCCCGAATTGGAGGAAGCAATCTTAGTGGCAAGCCGAAATATTACGGCCTTTCACCGCGCCCAGAAGGAGTCCGTCGTTGAAATTGAGACATCCCCTGGGATTCAGTGTTGGCGCAAATCTGTAGGGATTGAGCGGGTCGGTTTATACGTGCCCGGTGGCTCCGCCCCTTTGTTTTCGACCGTCCTGATGCTGGGCATTCCGGCGCAACTTGCAGGTTGTTCTGAAATCGTTCTGTTCACTCCGCCGCAAAAAGACGGCTCGGTGCATCCAGCTATTCTGTTTGCAGCCAATCAGGCCGGGATTACAGAAGTCGTGCCGGTCGGTGGCGCTCAAGCTATTGCCGCAATGGCCTACGGCACGGAAACCATTCAGCCAGTCGACAAGATTTTCGGCCCGGGAAATCAGTGGGTGAATGAAGCCAAGAAATTAGTATCAGCGGATTCCGTGGCCATCGACCTTCCGGCCGGCCCAACGGAGGTCGCTCTACTCATTGACGACACCGCAAATCTCGAGTTTGTAGCCGCCGACATGTTGGCCCAGGCTGAGCACGACACCGTGAGTAATGTTTTTGTTGTGGCCGTTGGAGAAGTCAACGAAAGAGAGTTAACAAGCCGCGTTGCCGATCAATTAGCTTCGCTACCGAGGGCAGATATCGCCCAAAAAGTTGTTGAACGAGCCCGAATCGTCAAAGTATCGTCTGTTGGAGATGGGATTGACCTCGTCAATATGTACGCCGCCGAGCACCTCATCATCCAAATGCATCACGCAGAAGTGATCGCGGAACGGATTGTGCACGCCGGTTCGGTATTTATTGGGACATGGACGCCGGAATCTCTTGGGGACTACGCCTCGGGCACCAACCACACGCTTCCTACGAATGGATCTGCACGGGCTTTTTCGGGCGTATCACTAGACTCCTTCGTACGGAAAATCACATTTCAGCGCGCCTCCCAAGCGGGACTTCAAGGCCTTGGTCCCCACGTTTCAGTGATGGCACGGGCCGAAGAATTAGTAGGTCACGCGCGAGCCGTTGAACTCCGATTGGGCGCAGATCCTGCTGACCTTTCCCGAACGGGATTTGTGCGGCGCACCACAAACGAAACAGACATTTCTGTTTTGATCGATTTAGATGGAAGTGGGCGGGCGAACTGCGAAACAGGCCTCGGCTTTTTCGACCATATGTTGGACCAAATTGCGCGTCATTCCGGAATGGATTTGAGCGTTCGGTGCGATGGCGATCTCGAAGTAGATGAGCATCACACCATCGAGGACACCGCGATTGCGCTTGGTGAGGCCTTTGCTAAAGCGATTGGGAATAAAAAAGGAATCGGACGCTACGGCTTTACATCTCCGATGGACGATGCCTTGGCTCAGGTGGCGCTCGATCTGTCTGGGCGTAGCTGGTTGGTTTGGGATGTCGAGCTGAAGCGCGAACGAGTTGGGGATGTGCCAACAGAAATGTTCAGCCATTTCTTTAAATCCTTCTGCGACGGCGCAAAAGCAAACATCAACATATCGGCCCGCGGAGAGAATGAACACCACATTGTGGAGTCCATTTTTAAAGGGTTTGCCCGGGCGCTCGGCATGGCCATCGCGCCAACTGGCAACCCGGATATTCTACCGTCAACTAAAGGGTCGCTGTAACGTGCTTCGGACGGCCTCTGCGCCAGCCGTAATTCATTCGCTTCGAATTTTATGTCTGTAGCCATTCTCAAATACAACGCCGGCAACGTGCAGTCCGTCCTGTTTGCGATGAAACGCCTCGGAGTGGAGGCGCAGGTCACGAACGATCACGACGAGCTTCGCGCCGCCAGCCATGTCATTATTCCAGGTGTGGGCGAAGCGGGATCGGCCATGGCTTACTTTCGGGAGCACGGCTTGGACACGCTCATTCCAACACTAAAGCAGCCTGTGCTGGGTATTTGTCTTGGACTTCAGGTAATGTGTGAGCACTCAGAAGAAGCCGATACGCCGTGCCTCGGTATCTTTCCTCATTCTGTTCGTCGCTTTTCTGGACCAGAGAAAGTCCCACAGGTTGGCTGGAATACAGTGGAGCACAACGGCTTAGGATTGTACAAGGGCATCGAGGGTCCGTGCTTTATGTATTACGTCCACAGCTACTACGCAGAGTTGGGACCTGCGCAAACTGGATCTTCGAAATACATCGTTCCATTCTGCGCGTCAATTTCCAAGGACAATTTCCACGCAGTCCAGTTTCATCCTGAAAAGAGCGCTGATGCCGGGCAGACGCTGCTTGAGAACTTCCTGGCTCTGTAACAGCTTGCAAAGCTGCTCCTTCATCTGCAATCACTGCTCACGATTGAGAATCTCGTCCAGAATATGACGCAGGTAACTATTGGACGAGTGAAACATATTCGGCTTCCTGTAAAATACTTGGCCCAATATGCCGGCTGAGTGATTCTTTGGTAACCAGTTCGACATGACGATGAAAGATGTCTTCCAACCGAAAGCTCACGTTCATAAAGCTTTCGAAGTTTTTGCGTCCGGGAGCAAATTCAACTAACAGATCGACATCGCTTTTGTCGTGCGAGTCACCTCTCAAGAACGAGCCAAAAAGGCCGAGACGTTCCACTCCCATTTCGCGGAGTTCTGGCCCCAATTGCCGCAATCGCTCTAAAATATCTTCCTTGGTATGTACTGACGTTTCCATAATGAGTAGTGTAACGAACCACACAACCAATTTGCTCCGGACATAACTAAACTTGCCTAGCTGTAAGGCCTTGTGCGACTAACGTACCGCTATGCATGTAGCTCCAAAGCTCCAAGTTAGCGATATGCGTCCTTTCGATGGTCAATTGTTAGCATGTAGATCACTCCAGAGGATGGGTCCACGTGGTAGAACAATCGAAACCGTCCAATCCGGTAACGCCAAGTATCCGGCTCATACCCTCGAAGCTTTTTGATATTCTGACCGAAGGTCGGCTCTTCTTTTAATTGGGGGTAGACGTAAATAGTTAGCTTGTTCCGAACGAATGTGATGTCTCGCCTGGTAAGGTTGTCAAGACGCTTGATGAATTCTTCCGTTTCAAAAATGCGGTACTTAGACAAATTTACCCCGCTGAGAAGTCGCGTCATTTAATCCTTTTTTTAGGCTTTTATTCAAGTCAGCGTTGGAATTAATCTCGCTCATCTCGAATTCGTCTACGTACTCATTCTCCTCAACAAATCGCAATGCGGCCGTCTCTATATAGTTGGACAACGGGCGGTTGTCGTCCTTGGCTAACAGTTTAAATCGGTTATAAACGGCCTCATCAAGCCTCAGCGTTACTGTTTTTGACATCACCAACCTCCTTAATTGTGCACATTATATTCGTTATGAATACATAAGAACACAAACGAATACATAAAGTGTTGATTCTGGTTCCAATCTGCGCGGAGAGCTCAGTTTTGATTGTGACTTGAGAGCTTTTTTCCCTGGATGCTTTTTTTTAATACCCTTGCACAGTACTTGTTAAGACTCTGCCCCTGCTGCATTGCTCTTATAGTCAGTGACTTGTGGAGGTCCTTTCCAACTCGAAGCATGAAGTTACCTGAGTAGTCCCGTCCTGCGGTTGGTGCAGGCAAGGGTTCACTGCTTGAAATAGCGTCTGTAACCCACTCCTCAACCACGTTGCACAGATCAGAATAAACCTTGGACTCTTCTGGCCCATGAACTCCTCCGTGAAATAGGCCCGGGCACGACCCCACGTAGCACTGGTCTTCTTCAGACCACTCAACAATTTTCAAATATCGATCGCTGGGTTTCATTGTTTGGACTCGAGTATAGCTTTGTCTATTTCGAATGGATGGCGGCATAATATAGTGATACCATATTGGTATCATCAACTTTTAATAGAAGTCGCTGCTGTATTTCGACCCCAAAAACTCTTGATGTAACTTGGAGGCGTCCATTTGATGCCCGAAATTCGCATTTAAACCCATCCAGTCTGAGTTCCGCCTATGACTCCTGTTAAATCAAACACGATGCGATCCGTTTTACTTTTCCTCTGCTTTGGTTTTGTGTTGTTCGGGTGTGAGAACGAACCGGCTATTGATTCCCTCTTCGAGGTCTACCAAGGCGATGTCCCAGGCGCAGCGGTTGCGGTAATTAAAGATGGCACGGTTGTGTTCGAAGGCTATTATGGCCTGGCAGACCTTGAGTCCCAAACACCCATTTCTGCCGCTTCCAACTTCCGCTTGGCATCCGTCACCAAACAGTTCACTGCCACAGCGGTCATGATGCTCATTGACGAGGACTTGGTAGAACTTGAAACACCCATTCGGCAGGTATTTCCCGCGCTTCCTGCTTTCGCGGAGCCCATCACCATCGAGCATTTACTGCGTCACACGTCAGGACTGATGGACTATGAATCCCTCATACCCGATTCAGTAACGGTGCAAGTGCGTGACAGCGACGTGCTCTCGATGCTAGAAACCTCAGATTCATTGTACTTCGAACCAGGTACGTCTTATTCGTATAGCAATAGCGGATATGCAGTGCTTGCGATGCTTGTCGAAAAGCTTTCCGGTCAATCGTTTCCCGCTTTCTTGAAAGCTCGGATTTTTGAACCTCTTGGGATGGATGCAACACTGGCCTTTGTGGAAGGAGGACCTGCAGCGCCTAACCGGGCATTTGGCTATTCGGTGTTCGAAGACTCCATTGCATTTACAGACCAAAGTCTCACAAGTGCTGTATTGGGTGATGGTGGAATCTATTCGTCGATTACGGACCTAAGAAAATGGGATGCATCGCTAACCGCTGGTGGACTTGTATCTGCTGAACTCCTCGCTCAAGCTTACACGCCCGGCCTTGAAAACTATGGATTCGGGTGGCGAATTGAAGAAGTGGATGGCCACCTTAGGCACAGCCACACGGGCAGCACGAGCGGCTTTCGAAATATCATCCAGCGCTTCCCGGACGATGATCTGACCGTAATCATCTTAACCAATCGGAACGGACCTGTCGTTGAACCGCTCGCGAATGAGGTTGCCCAGCGGTTTTTGTAGTGTCTGAACTGAAGGCACAGTGCTAACTAGGAAATAGCCAGCTGGACGCGAATGGCAGCTTCAACGGTTAGGAGCTCCTTCTTCGTAACCGAACCAAGCTTGCTGGTTAGGCGCTGTTTGCTGGCCGTCATGATCTGATCTGCCATTGCCTTGTTTGGCAGTCCTTTAACCGTAACTAGTGCTTCACTGGGAAATACCTTGCCCGTTTGGGACGATAGCGGAATCAACTGAACTCTGTTCAAGTGTTTGTTGGATGAGTTATTGCTCACCACCACCGCAGGGCGCTCTTTTTTTATTTCGCCCCCGATGCGTGAATCTAGACGAACCCACCAGATGTCTCCTCTTCGAATTGACCTATTCATCGAAGTCCTCGATCAGGCTTTCCGACCACTCGAGAGCATCTTTCTCTCGAAGTTCAATCTGCGCCATTTCAGCATAAGCCGAATCTAGATCTAGCACGTGAGGACTCACGAGCTTCTCAATAAACTGGCTGATTTTTCCGGCTCCAATCACGCGGTATAGACCTTCATAGACTTCATTATCGATTGTAATCGTAAGTTTCTTTGCCATTGCGACACTCAGTTTACACGTGTATTAACACGTGCAATATACAGATGCATGCCTTCTGGCGCTAGGAGTAAGTTGGCATGTGTTAAATCCATGGGCGCGCCGTCCGATACCCTAAGAATGACACTCATTCTTCTCGTAGTAATTGGGCCTTGGCTACTATCCCGCGTGATCCATCACTGGGTGGACTGGAAACACATGAGCGCGCCTGAGCGCCACGAAGAATCCGATATTGAGCGGAAGTTGAATGATATGCAGGCAGACCTTCGGTTTGAGTCTGCGTGGAATCTGTCCAGCGCAGAGGAAAGTCAGTCTCGGGAAAATCCAAGGTGGCAAACACCAGAGGAAATGCTCTTAGAAGACAAGCTCAAACGAACAGATAAAGACTGGACTCCACGGCTTTCAGGACTACCGGGCGTAGTGCACCAAGATCGGGCACCGCACAAGCGCTAAGCGCAATGGGTGGCTATGGCCTTTTGTTAATTGCTAGTTGATCGACAACCCACTGGGCATCCTCATCCCCATTTTCAGCGGAACGCTGCAGTTGAGCAAGCTGGGCCTCTGCAACCCTTCTATTGTGCTCATCTTCGAAGTGCGTCATGTACGAGATCCTATAATGCTCCTGTATCTGTTGGGCGTAAATCAGCAAGCCTTCTCTGGAGTTGGCATCCAAATTCTTATCAATGTTTTTCCCAAGAATCCACTTTGCGGTAGCCGTTTCACTTGACCGCAATAGCTCGAGTCCTCTTTGCCTATCGAGAGAGCCTTCACTGGAGTACATGTAATAGAAATACGCTGCCAATGGATTTCCAGACTCCGCATCTTCAATCAGCTTTTTGCGAAAGTCCGCGCCGATAATCGCTTCTTGATGTTTCATCAGCTTGCCAATAACCGGAAGGTTGTGCAACATGCTAGAGCGTCGAATTGGACTAGCTGGATAGTACTCGACGAATGCAAACTCGCCGATTCCTAGTATGGCTACAAGTAAGATGAGAAGTCCGTATTTCATGGTATTCAGTGGCAAGAAAGATATATTTACCCTGTTATCGACAAATAGAGGACACCTTTCAAGTTGAATACATCAAACACCTTACCATATCGTAGGCTGAACAGGTAAACCACCATTCTCAAGGTTGATCTTAACAACGGCAAATTCAACCAGAATAAAGAACTGTATGAACAAGCCCTCTGTCGCAATTTAACTACAGAGCCAGGCACTTGGTGTTGAAGTCCTCTTCAAACCGAGCCTGCATGAGATGGATCTCTGATACGAGCCCGCTATCCTGGATGCGCTGGGTGATGAGCCTACTGCGCTCCAGAAAACGAGCATCACACGTATACAAGGCCGAGCGCCTAGCGAGATCAGCGGTAACAAACATGTGGCTACGCCCCATATACTGATCCATGTAGGCATCTACAATATCGACGAGCTCCTCTACATCGAGGTTTTCACTCCGCATCCACAAATAGTAGCGAGCCTCTGCGTGGCCCAGCTCGGCTGCGCGTTCCATGTAGTGGCGTTGACGGACCACATCTAATAGCACGCTGCTCACTTCAGGATTTTCTTCAGGCTTTTCCCGTGCCGCCTCCACGGCCATCGCGGCCCGGTACATGGCCTGTGCCTCTCCGGACTCTGCGGCTACGATGATCTCCTTCCATACATCCCTGGGTCGTTCCAGCCTCTCGTGGAGTTGTTTGTTTTTCCAGTACTTAACGGGTATAGAAAGAGTTTGATACGTGGATGTAGGAGTCGATACAGCTACGCCTAAAAGAAGGATGATTCCAACAAAGACGGTGGTGAGTGCTTTGCGTTGCATAGGTCAGCGTGTTTAATGGAATCGTTATGATGGAGATCGGCTATCGGGAATTCGTTATTAAGCGCCCCGTCGGGTACCCGTCAAGCAGAGATATTCCCTGCTGCAAAAACGTTAGCACTCAGAGACCACCTCAACTTGCAGCGCAATACTTCGTCAAAAGATGCGTATTCAGGGACATCAACAACCAACGCAAGTGGAAACATGTCAATATATTTAATCTTGACACGCTCTTCGTTGACCGGAATCAAATCTAGATGTAATTTGAAGGCTTCGCTGAATATGTGGCCTCGGCCATTGTTCAAAAGCACTGCATTCTGCCAGCCTATGAATGTCAGCGAACCGGTTTGAGAACCTACGGCGCCCTCGTGGAATCGTGATCTTAAGCAAGGAGGGGTGGCAGAGCCTGGTTGAATGCACCGGTCTTGAAAACCGGCATACCCTTACCGGTATCGTGGGTTCGAATCCCACCCCCTCCGCACCAATACAACGAAGCCCCGTCCACGTAGTGGATGGGGCTTTTTGTTTTTGGCCGGAGAAAGCTTGCTTGCGGAGAGCGAAAACAAAAAGCCCGAACGAGCGAAGCGAGTACGGGGCTGAGATGAATTGGTGCAGGACCTCCCAAATTAGGGATGTTGGAGCGCGAAGCGCGACAAAATCCCACTCCACACACAGAGGATCCAAGAAACCTTCAATTGATCATAATTGATGAAGGTTGGATTGCCAATGTGCCCCTGAACCAAACCGAGCTTAGTTTCTAGACAATCCCAGTGCCCTTTCGTTTCATACTTCGTTTTTATGCGCCCAGCACCCCTTTCGCTCTTCCTTTTTGTTGTCCTTCTGCTTAGTTCTTCCGTGCCAACCTGGGCTCAACAGTCTGTTTTCAAGGCGCGGGTCATTGATGAACACGAAAGAGAGGCGCTCTTCGGCGTAAACGTTGCCGTTGAAGGCACAACCATTGGTGGGGCCACCGATAGCGAAGGCCTAGTCACGATTTCAGGAATTCCGTCCGGTAAACATACCATCGTCTTTTCGTTTGTTGGATACGAGACGGTGAAGTTGACGGTGACGTTTCCAACCTCTGACCCCGATTTCCTGTACGAAATCGCTCTTGAAGAGTCGCATGAAGAGCTAGAAGAAGTCTCGGTTAGCGCCACTCGTACGAGTCGGACCATTGCAGACCAAGCAACGCGCGTAGAAACCATAGCGGGCGAAGAAATAGAAGAAAAAATCTCGATGGAGCCGGGCAACATTTCTATGCTCCTCAATGAGTCGCCCGGCATCAATGTGCAGCAAACGTCGGCTGTTACGGGTGGATCTTCGATACAGATTCAGGGACTCGATGGTCGGTACACCCAGATTCTCAAGGATGGCTTTCCCTTGTTCGGAGGGTTTTCAGGCGGGCTATCCCTTCTGCAGGTTCCACCACTGGATCTACAACAAGTGGAGGTTATCAAAGGCCCATCGTCCATCTTATACGGAGGAGACGCAATTGCTGGGCTAATCAACCTAGTCTCGAAAGGACCAACCGAAGATTCTCAACTCTCGCTCCTAGCCAACGCCACTACGGCCGGCGGAATTGATTTAGGTAGTTTTTACACCAACAGCGGAGAGCGTTTCGGAATAACCTTTTTAGCGACGGGAAACAACCAGCGCCCATACGACCCTGACGACGATTCATTTGCCAACCTTCCTAAAACGAGCCGGGTAACGCTTAACCCCAAACTGTACTATTACCCGAACGCTTCCACAACACTCTCGCTTGGGATCTCGGGTACGGTAGAAGAACGAACGGGCGGCGACATGGAGGTACTTAACAATGGGGCGTCTTCAACCCGTACTTTTTTTGAAGAAAACAGCTCGACCCGGCTTTCCTCTCAGTTCCGTGTGGATCGGAAACTGAATGGTTCATCTACCAACTTCTTAAAAGGTGATGGCGTTCTCACATTCAAGAACAGCGTCAGCTTTTTTGACCGCAAAATTGAAGTGCCAGGTTACCAGTTCGAGGGCCAACAAATTGCCACCTATTCAGAGGCGTCCCTTCTTGTGACTCGGTCGTTGCATCAAATCAGTTTAGGAGTTGACGTGCGGTCGGATGCGTTTGAGGAAGCGCTGGTCTCCCAAGACGAGAACCGTGATTACACGTATGTAAGCAGTGGCGTGTTTATTCAGGATACCTGGGACGTGAATTCGCGTGTGGTTCTGGAGGCGGGTACCCGAGTAGACTATCACAACGAGTATGGCACCTTCGTGCTACCCAAAGCGTCTGTACTTTTTAGAGCAACGGACCAATTGAGTGCTCGCGTTGGCGGTGGCCTGGGTTACAAAGCTCCCACCGTGTTTTTGGAGCCATCTGAAGAACGCGCCTTTCGTGGTGTGCGCCCACTCTCCAACCAAGTCGAGGCCGAGACTTCTAACGGAGGTAGCGTCGATATAAACTATAGGACGCTCATCCGAGACAAGGTAGTCCTGACCCTAAACCAAGCCTTTTACTTCACCAAACTTAAAAATCCGCTTATTCCCGTTTTTGAAGACAATCCCATTGGGCTCGGTTCATTGGAATACAAAAATGCGGATGGATCCATGCAAACGCAGGCGTTTGAGACCAATGCTAAAATTGCCTACGGGGACCTCAAGCTGTTCCTCGGGTACGTTCATTTGAAGGCCGAAATGGACAAATTAGACGGACCGTTTGCTCTTCCCCTAACCCCAACCCACAAAACGTACACCGTACTCGTCTACGAAAAACACGGTAAAGGACGGATTGGACTAGAAGCCTATTACACTGGGCCCCAACGACTTACGGACGATTCTAAAACGAAGGGTTATTGGATTACGGGGATCATGGCAGAACGCAAATTTGGGCCAGCAAGCTTCTTCCTCAATTTTGAAAACATGCTTGATACGAAGCAGAGCAATTTCTCTCCGGTTGTGCTTGGAGACGTTCAAAACCCGCATTTTGCCGATATCTGGGCGCCCATGGATGGTTTTATAGTGAACGGCGGAGTCAAGTATACGCTTTAAAGAGAGCGTTTTAAGGGATAATTAGATCGATTCGCTCATTCTGGTTTTTCCGGTACACATGAAAATCACTATCAAGCGTAAAAACGGTCCCCTTCAACTGCTCAGCCAAACAAACAATGCTGGCGTCTGCAAAAGACATCGGTACGTTCTCATAAGCAGACATGAGGTCCAAAACTCTACTCAGATTGCTTTCAACGATGGACGTCAGCTTCAGCTTTCCGGATTCAAGGAGCTGTATGAGGCTTGAACTTCCTTTGTGAATGCCGGATAGGAGAAAGTGCGCTTCGGCAAGGACCGCTTCGCATGTAAAAAAGGGTGGCTCCAGTAGGCGAGCTTGCTCAACGCACCAAGCGTGGTACGCGTCTCGTCGGTTTAGTAGTGCGACAATGGGACCCGTATCAACAATAATAGTGCTCATCAATACTTATCTCCCAAAACCCTTCAGATGAGTCCGATTCGTTGACAGATCGGAAGGCCCATTAACCGAACCGATTAACTCTTCAATTCCAGACAAGAACGAGCCCTTCGGAACCACAATCTTATCTTCTAGCAAAGCGTCTTCAACCAAGCGCATTACAGCCTCCTTGGCCGATACGCCCTGTTTTTTCGCCAGCAGCTTAATCTTTTGCTTTTGTTCTGGAGTCACTTTCATCCCAAACCAAACAACTTGTTGCTTTTCCATTACGATGTTCTAATCAGTTCAATAACACTTAAAACGCAACAACATAACTCCGGTTGCAACCACCTCAAAACCAGTTGCAACCTTGTGCCTCGTCGAGGTAATAAATCTTGTACCCGGCGGCCAGAATCCGAAGGCTTGGAAAAGCCTGTCAATTAGCATTAAGCAAAAACGACCTCCGTTCTATCGCAGTGCTATTCTAAAGTACTGTTTCTAGGCTCGTTCACACTTTCGACTCCCTAACAGACTATCCACATCACTATTCGCCACCAATAACGAGTTAACACCCTATTCAGGTCTTTACCCGTCACATATGACGACTTACATAACGAAGCGGAACAAATCTTCTTATTCGCCATAAGTGACGTATTATAGGCTGTTATAACCTTTTATTCGACACATATGGCGACTAATGACGATGCAGACGGATATAGAAGCGACGATGCTGTACTTATGGAGTTCGGCTCGAGATTGAGCGCGTTACGCCTTATGCGAGACATGACCCAAGCTCAGCTCGCCCATGAAGCTGGAATTTCTAAACGTACTTTGGAGCGTATTGAAGCGGGTAAATCGGCTCAGATCACAAGCTATGTCAGGGTCCTGAGGACTTTAAATTTGCTCAATCGTCTGGAGAACGTGCTACCTGCACCGCAACTCGGGCCTATGGATTTATTGCAACATGCAGGCAAGTTTCCACAGCGCGCTAGAGGAAGCCAGAACCAATCTGAAAAACCATGGACGTGGGGTGAGGACCAATGAGCACACCCGTCGCTGTTCGCCTGTGGGGTAGCACCATTGGCGCCGTCCACCAAGCGCCAAACACCGACTACTACACATTTCAGTACGATCCCCAGTTTGCGCGAAGCGGTATAGAAGTAGCACCGCTTGTTATGCCACTTGCACCCCACCCCTATGCGTTTCCGAACCTTTCCAATCGGAGTTTTGCTGGCTTACCTGGACTACTTTCGGATTCTCTTCCCGACTATTTCGGAAATGCCCTAATCGATGCATGGCTTGCAAGACAAGGCAGAGCCCCTAGGAGCTTTAGTGCATTGGAGCGACTTTGTTATGTAGGAACCCGAGGCATGGGAGCGTTAGAATATCATCCCATAATCGGCCCCCAACCAGATGTATCTCAGCTGATTGAAGTCGAAGCGCTCGTAGAACTGGCTGGTCGAATTCTGGATGAACGGCAAAACCTGTCGCTGAATGCCAATGAAGAGGATGATGCTGGAATATTGGCCCAATTGCTTCGGGTCGGTACGTCGGCCGGTGGAGCCAGGGCAAAGGCATTGATTGCGTGGAACCCCAAGACCCGCGAAGTTCGATCCGGCCAGATTGAAAACGATTCTGATTATGAATACTGGATCCTAAAATTTGATGGCGTTGTGCGTTCAAGTGATACGCTACTTGCCGACACTTTAGGATTCGGTGCCATTGAGTACGCCTACTATTTGATGGCCCGAGAGGCTGGCATCACCATGTCGGAATGCCAACTCATGGAAGAAAATGGCCGTCGCCATTTTATGACCCGCCGCTTCGACCGAACTGAAAGTGGCGAAAAACTACATATGCTTTCTTTGGGAGGAATGGCCCACTACGATTTCAATCTCGCAGGTGCGTATAGCTATGAGCAGGCATTGAGAGTGCTTCGCAGACTCCAATTGCCCATGTCTTCCATCGAAGAACAATATCGAAGAATGGTGTTCAACATCATGGCTAGAAACCAGGATGATCACGTTAAAAACATTGCCTTTCTGATGGATAAGCGAGGGAAATGGACCCTCTCCCCGGCATTCGACCTAACCTACTCATACAACCCGTCTGGAGATTGGACATCAAGCCATCAAATGACGGTAAACGGCAAACGAGACCATTTTACATTGGAAGACCTAAAGGCCATAGCTGAAGGCGCATCCATGAAGCGAGGAAAAGCTACCGAAATTGTTGAACAGGTCCACGCAGCTGTTTCATGCTGGAAGGACTTCTTCCAGACAGCCCAAGTAGATGAGCTGCAGGCCCAAAAGATTGGAGCAACGCTTCGGTTGGACCTGTTATAAGCCTGACTTTGAACTTGGAATGTTGGCAGCTCAACTGGGGCTGTAGCGTAGTTGGATGGGCGAGCATACGGTCAGCAAACGCTCGCCATTGAGGTGCATCGGCAAAGGGAAGTTGGGTATTTCGATGGTTCACCATGTATTAAAGCCCAAGAACATCACCTCACAAAGCCAGAACGCCCCTCGAAAATCGATACCATCCTTTTCACTTAATTGAAGGTGGCTCATGTATCGATTCTCTCACACGGCTTCACTCGGATCTGATCTTTTTCGGGTTTTTCTCCCAGCTTTGTTTCTTCTAACCCTCTGCACGACAGTGGCTTACGGCCAAAACACCGCCATTCTATACCACGGAGTCGGTAGTGCGCCGGACGATCCATATGAAGTACTCAACCGAGAAGTCTGGAATGCTTTTAGGACGGAGTTACAACTACGCGGGATTCCAAACGACAAAAGCGGTATGGTGCTGTACGGCCGTACTGTTTCCCATCCTGGAAATGATGCAGAGATGTTGGTGATGAGCATCACCGAAGGGATGATGCTACGCGAAGCCGCGATTGAAGCAGGGGCCAAAAATCAAATCTGGTATGCTGAGCAATCGGCTCCTGAGGACGCGACCGAGGCTTCATTTGTGCGCGAGTATATGACGCGTGAAATCCTCCAAAATCACGTTCAGGTAACCAATGTGGTAATCCGAGTTTTCGAGCGTTCAGAACTAGAAGCCACGGTGAGCAGGTATGTAGATGACCTGATTCGCCGAGTTAGTTGCAGGTATCCCGACGAATGCGGACAGTAGCCCGCACCCAAAGAGAACTGGCCATGGATCAGCCCCGGGCCAAGGCCGGGAGCGGCTCGAACTCAAGCTATCAGTTAAGCCGCCGCTTCTTCCCCCGCCGCTTCCCTAGGAGCAAAAGCCATCAGGCCTTGCCCAGGGTATCGGCTCTTGGATACCCAAAGGTGGATTGCCACCATTGAAAGCACGACGATGGGCAAAATGAGGATGCTTCCTTCGGCTCCAAACGCTCCGCCTGAAAGCCAATCGGGGCCAACCGGTGTCTGCGAAATGAGCGTCGGCGATTTCTGTCCACTGGACGCAAAACCAAAGACCGCAGCTTGGAAGAAATTCCACCCAAGGTGCAATCCAATGGGAAGCCACAATTGGCCCGTTTTTAGATACGCGTACACAAGCTGGATCGCGATCACCGCGATAATCAGCGTTGGCAAGAGACTTGCGTTGGGATTAAAACCGTGACTTAGGCCAAAAAATATGCTGGACAAGACGGTAGCCCACAACACATTCGTGCCATCAATTAGATTTTGTAACAAATAGCCACGCATCACTAATTCTTCCCACCAAGCAACCACAAGTAGCTCCAAAAACACAGCCCCGACAACGATCCACGTGGAGGACTGCAAGCCGCTGGCTGCTGTTTCGGCTACTTGCCACCATGAGAACCCGTTAAACTCAATCAAGCCAAACCCCAAAAGGAGCAAAAAGACCGCCGCCATCACCAAGGCGCTGTTGCCAATTCCCATCAACAAATCGAGCGCCGCAAATCGATTCCACTTGAGTCCAAGAGACTGAAACGTGCGCTTATCAAGTTTTGTGCGAGCTATGTAAACCGAAACCGCGGCTGTGACCCCAATAATCAAAAATTGAAGCAGGGATCCTTTCTTCAAGCTTCCAAGCATCTCTCTCACGCCAACCATTCCTGCAGCCGTAATTGCAATGAACAGAATCAAGAAAATGACAAGGCGCCACCCGGCGCGGAGTCGACTAGTCTGAGGGTTAACGAAGTATGCTTTCATGGTCCTGGCCTCTAAATAGAATTTCGAGGGCATTACGGAATGCACCTTTAAGTGTTACACGAGACGAGAAAACGCTCCCTCCCAACACCATCCTGTTTCCCAAGCCGTTTACGGGTCAGGCCCTCCTTTCCTTTGTGGAACGGGTCTTTGGCGAGAGCGAGGTAATTTCTGAACCTAGTGGTCAGTAGCTTAAACACGAGCCCTGAACTACTCAGCTTTCAGCAGTTCACGAATCTCTTCCACGGTCATCAGAACGCTGTCGTGTTGAGACTGTAGGTCTTCTGCCCATTGGTAACGCATCACAATCCAGTTGCGAAAAGCTCTCGTTCCAAGCACTTCGTAAATGGTCTCAGCATGTTTGGGGTTTGGGGGAGCCGCCTCTCCAGGAAGGAAATTGGCTAAGGAAAGGTAGTCCAAGTGCTCCATGATATACGGAATAAAAAGCTGCACAAATTGCCGCTCTTGGGTCTCCTCAACAGTATCAACAAGCAAAAGCTGACTGTGAAAATCGGCCAATAGCGCTCTCAAGTCGCTGTTTTTGATCGTTTGAAGTTCTCCTGCCCCTAGAATATCGTCATAGGTTCGAGTCACTGGCTGAAAGGTGGGTAGTAACGAAATCGTTTCAACTAGATAGGTTAGCGAATCCAGCCCAATAGCGCGGCCTGCTTGAGCGCTCTCAAGTCTCAGCAACTCAGTTGCTGCAATAAGTACGGTGTCTGCCACCGCAACTGCGTCCTTCAGGCGGTACTCATTCTCTTCAAAATCCAGTTGAAGGTCGGCCAGATAACCTTCTTCTCTACTGTCCGACGCTACGCCTTCCCACCACGTATTAATGGAAAAAGCGAACAGAATTCCCAATACCACCACTAGGAATTCGGACGAAAACCACTTCAAGCGGCCTAACCATTTGTGATTTCGATCTTCAGTCATTTCTGGGTTTTATTGTGCTTCAGATCCCCAAAAGATAGGCAATCTCTATCCGACTTGAGGTGGCTCGTGAGTCATCATATTTGAGGATAAATCGTCCGAAACTTGTTGACCCAGCCCATCCTTGTTGAAACGTGTTTTAGTTAGCTCCTCTGGGTTGAAGCCGTCAGGCAGCTTACCCAAATTACACACAGCTTCTCCAGGGCCAATCGCTGGCAAACTCGTCATCCCAATCACGATCCCATCAAAAGGAGCTTTTAACGTCTTGTGCTCGCGCCCTAACAAGGTCGTATTCGTGATCAATGGCTGACCTTTTACGACCAAGTCCCCTGGGCTGATATGAAATTGCATGAATCCACCATGGTCCGCCCTGATCCACTTCGACGTTTCTATCGTCATCTGAAAGGCCGGCGGCTCGTATTCTCCCGCGAGCATATTCAGACTTCGTAGTACGTTTTTCACCCCTTTCGTGGCAGATTTTACGATTCCTGGCTCTACTTTCCACACTTCGCCGCCTTCCATAATAATGGTCGGGCAGCCTGCTTTTGTGGCCTCGCGTCGAAATGAACCAACTGGTCCCTTGCCATTTAGAATTACTTCTATTCCGAATGCCTTGGCTAGCTTTCTAACCTTGGGGTTGGATAGATCGCCGCGCACGTTCGGATAATTGGTGCGCCGAATTGCTGCCGTGTGCAGGTCAATACCGTAGTCACAGCGCGAAACAATCTCATCGAAAATGATCCGGGCCATGCGGCTTGCCAGACTTCCTTTCATGGATCCAGGAAAGGAACGGTTCAGGTCCCGCCGATCAGGCAAGTATCGGTCAAAACGATCAAATCCGAGCAGGTTTAAGACCGGAACCAGAATAACCGTCCCTGACGTTAACTTAAACGTTGGGTCCTGAATCAGTTCGCGAATGGCTCCTGTTCCATTAATTTCATCACCATGCAGCGCTGCCGTAACAAAAACAACGGGGCCTTCTTTCTCTGCGCGTTGGATTTGAATAGGAATCCGCACAGTCATGCTGCTATAGCTCTCGCCAATAGCTAGCGCCACTTCCTTCGTTTCTCCCGGTAGAATCGACTCACCAAACCAGTCATCAACTGGTTTTCGTTTACGCAGCTTTGTGGTCATATCAGATTATTCGGATGAGTCCGTCTTCGATTGTTTGTGATGGTGTGAATCGATGGTATCGACTGTTCCAAGTGAATCGGGAAGGGTTCGAATGACCGCTCGTTTTCTCCGTTTAGTTTTGGCTGGGATTAGATGTCTCATCAAATCCAGCTTGCCAAAACACAGGAGTCTGTCGCCGGGCTCGAATACGCGTTGTTCATTGGGGTTTGGGATGACGGTTGAACCCCGGTAGAGCGTCAATACGTTTATATCCTTCTGTCGCAGACCTGATTCAGCAATGGTTTTGCCGAGGTAAGCAGAACCTTCTGGTATGTGAATCTCGGCGACCCCGTAACCTTGGCTAACGGTAAGTCGTTGTCGCAGATCTATTTCCGGGAAATCTACTTGGGCTGCGATATAGTCAATGATGGCTCCCGCAATGTCTAGCTGGGTACATCGCTCAATGCCTTCCAATCCTGGTGAGGAATTGACCTCCACAATCTGTGGCCCATCTTTTCCTTCAAGAAGGTCCACCCCTGCGATACGAAGACCCATAATCTGAGCCGCTCTTACGGCCGTCTCCGCATACAATGGATCGAGCTCGACCTGTTCGGTAAGCCCTCCTCGGTGTACGTTGCTTCTAAATTCCTGTCCCTGCGCGACTCTTCGCATGGCGGCCACAACGCGGTCGCCCACAACAAACGCGCGAACGTCTCGGCCTTTACTTTCGGCTACAAACTTTTGAATGAGCACGTTTTGCTTCTGGCTCTGTAGTAGCTCGATTATTGCCTCGGCAGACTTGACCGTTTCAGCAAGCAGAACCCCAATTCCTTGCGTTCCTTCTAGTAATTTGATGATGACGGGCGCCCCACCTACTCGGGCAATAGCCGGCAATACGTCCTTTTTATCGCGAACAAACGTGGTTTGAGGAATCCCAATTTCATGCCGGCTCAAGATCTGAAGGCTTCGAAGTTTGTCCCTAGAGTTGGTGATACCTGCGCTGGAGTTGGCGCAAAAGACATCCATTTGGGCAAATTGCCGCACAACCGCCGTTCCGAAATGAGAAATGGAAGCGCCAATACGTGGAAGCACGGCATCGTAATGCGAAAGTTGTTTTTGCCTGAAGTACAAGTCGGGCTCTCCCGGCCTAAGGTCAATGGCAAACTTGACGGTATTGAGGACCTTAACCTTGTGCCCGCGCTCAAGCGCTGCTTCTTTAAGTCGCTGTGTGCTATAGCAGTGGAGGTTTCGGGATAAGATCGCAAGTTTCATGGTTACCTTTGATTTGCACACGTGTCCTAGCTGCGCTCGCAACGAGGTTCAACTTGCGCCGTTATTGTTTAGTGGATGTTGCGGCCTTTAACCGAGCAGGCTTCCCTGCGTAATATGAACTCGAAGCGTCAACGAGAAAGCGACCTCTAAAGGCTTCCCGCCCGAGTAGCATGCGGAAACCCATTTCATCTCGCCTTGCTAGGGTCAATTCGATGGGCCAAGTCTTATTCAGAAGCGAAATTGCTGTTACAATGACAGGCCGAACAGACGACTTTCCACTTGAACTTCTGACCGAACGAAATTCCAGCACCTTGGCTTCAGTTTTTATGCCACCTGAACGGCTTCTCTGTTTGGGATGAATCTCGAATCGAACCCACGCGGAGCCATCCTTTTGAAACTCTTCCAGACCAAATACATGAAGGGAAGACGATCTAGCTCCCGTATCGACCTTAGCTTTGATCGCTGGTACGCCTAACTCAGGTAATTCAACCCACTCTCGCCAGCCAAGGACCGGCAATTTGGATGAGCCAGATTTTTTCATCGCAGAAGGGAAGGGAGAAAAGGAGAAATTGCCGGGACGAAAATCGGTTGGCGATGCTACGACTTAAATGACTGTCCAGCAACAGAATAACGCATTAAACCAGAATATGATGCACTTTGGCTGAGGTTAGTAGTCCAGCGACATGCGGCAGAGTTTCCGAGAGAAATGGCGTCAATCAATACAGGTCAACGGCTAAAGCACGGCTTCTATCTTGGCCGAATCGTGCCTAAACCTCCATCAACACCGATTATTTGCCCCGTCACCCAACCACTTCGGGTAGAGTCGAGCAGCCAATCGATCGCTTCTGCCACATCGTGGGGCTGCCCCAAGCGCCCGAGCGCATGCATCCCTTCTGAGTGTACGCGAGACGCTTCGTTTGATGTAATTTTAGCACTCATGGGGGTATCAACCAATCCGGGAGCAACGCAATTAACCCGAATGTTGCGCTGAGCATACGTTGCTGCTGCGGAGAGCGTCAAGCCAGATACTCCTGCCTTTGCCGCTGCGATCGCTTCATGATTGACCAACCCAGTGCGAGCAACTGCGGACGAACAGAGCACGATAGACCCTCCTGATTTATACATTGCTTTCGATGCACTTTTCACAGCAAAAAATGCTGAATCCAGGTTGAGCGCAATTGTCTCCCGATAGTCATCAATCGAAGTTAAATGCGCAGGTTTCAACAAAATGGAACCGACACAATTGACTAAACCATCCAGCCGTCCAAACGTCGATATCGCGTGTGCCACAATCCCATCAACATCTTCGAACCGCGTGGCATCCATGGGCACGTAATGCGGCATTGCACCATATTGAGACCGTGTTTCCGTGGCAAGAGCGTGCAGCTTCTCTGAGTCTCTAGCTCCGAGTACCAGACTGGCGCCTCGCGCCGCTAATTTTCGAGTTAGGGCAGAGCCAATGCCGCCAGAGGCTCCAATTACAATGTATACAGGTGAAGTGACGTCCATCATTTTAGGTAGGTTACGATTGTGTTAGGTTGCTTTTTTTAGGATTTAAGCGCCGTGAAACCACGAATAAAACGGATTAAGTGACTGGAAAAACGCTTGATCGACGAAAGAATACTCAGTTGACATCGACCTATCGTCAGGCCTTGCCGCCCCTCCGCCTAGTGCCAACCGATATGGAGTCTGGTGGGAGTACATCCGATCAAGCAAGCTTATGATGGTCTGGGCTTCTGCCATTCCCGCAGGCGGAGTCATCGAAATACAAACGAGAGTTGCCCTGTGCTTCACTTGTTGATCGGCAAACTCCTCTGTTGGAACGTTGAGTCCGAGATATATAACCGTCCATCCCGCCTCTTCAAGAGCCTTTCGAACCATCAGTGCCCCCAGCTCGTGTACTTCTGCTCGGGCACACCCCACGATAGCAACGTGCTCCTGTTCGTACGGTAACTTAGGTCCATTTAGACACCATCCAATCAGCGCGTCGCGGAGTACTCCGGTCATCCGATGTTCGTCGCCAATGGACAGCTTGCCTTCCGCATACTCTTTCCCAACCCTACTCATTACCGGACCAACCAGTCCATCGGCTAGCTGAGCGGCCGAAAAGCCTGAATTCCTCAACCAAGCCAACAATGCTATCAAATGGTTGGGCTTACGCTGAATGGTCCATTTAAAGAATATCTTTACCAGAGCCTCAAACGAGCCTCCATCAGTAGCTTTTTCAGTTCCGTCCCAGACTCGACCTGCCTCGCTTCCGAATGGGTCTAGAGCAAAAGCAACGTTGGCGGACTTAGCATAAGTAAGGAGGGCGTGAATAGGAATGCGTCTATGACCACCAGGCGTACTCCAGTACTCGAGCTGGTTCGAGTTACACCATCTTTTGATCGACGACTCATGAACTCCCAGCAAATCCGAGGCCTGTCTCGTTGAAACGGCCGCTTCAAATTCGATCATAAAGAATGATTTAGACGATTTCGTTAATACACAGAGCAGGAATTGACTCTATTACGTTCGTTGAAGTATACTTTGAACGATATTAACAATCAATATCATTCATTGCTAGTTAACAATTCGATCACAACTCATTAAATGATCGTTTTTACATCTATCTTGATCTACTCAATCAATTGCCCATAAACGTTGTCCTTCACGGCAGTCAGATGGAAACCAAAAAAGAACCTTTAGTACGCGTCTCGAACCTCACCAAGGTGTACCGCGAGGGCGAAACGGAACGAGTCGTGTTTAGCGGGATGAACCTAGATCTCCACCCAGGAGAACTGGTGGTGTTACTAGGACGAAGTGGATCAGGTAAAAGCACCCTATTGAACCTGATCAGCGGGATTGACGAGGCCACCACCGGTAAGATTTTTTTTGGTGAAGTCGAGCTAACGGCGCTTTCAGAGAACGACCGCACCCTGTTTCGCAGGGAATCGATTGGGATCATATTTCAGTCCTTTAACCTCATTCCGACTCTAACCGTTGCTGAGAACATGCTCTTGCCGATGGAGCTCAACGGCCGGCTGTCTGAGGAGCGCCGTGCAAAAGCTTTGGGTGTGCTAGAGGAAGTCGGGTTGTTGAACAGACAAGACAGTTACCCGGACCGTCTTTCAGGTGGAGAACAGCAGCGGGTGGCGCTCGCCAGAGCGCTGGCGCACGAGCCCTTACTCATTCTAGCAGACGAGCCAACAGGTAATCTGGACCTCAAAACGGCAGATCAAGTCATGCAGATTCTGCACCGTCTGATC
Organism: bacterium; assembly: GCA_013204185.1. Classification (GTDB taxonomy): domain Bacteria; phylum Bacteroidota; class Rhodothermia; order Rhodothermales; family UBA10348; genus UBA10348. Next base: position 24,155 of record JABMOI010000239.1, read on the forward strand.
CACGACGAAAAACGGACCATGCTCATTGCGACGCATGACCGAGATATTCTGAACCTCGCCGACCGGATACTGTCCTTGAAGGAAGGCGTTTTGACAGAAGTGAAGATCCAAGACATCGCAGGTCTTTAAGGGAACGTACCATTATGACCACGCGCCTATTACGCCTTAGTAGTTTCCGGTATTTGTTGAAGCACCCGTTGTTGATGGCTCTCTCCATCCTCGGGGTCGCTCTTGGGGTAGCCGTGGTGGTTGCGATTGACCTCGCGAACACGAGCGCAACAGAGGCATTTCGGCTCTCTTCCGAAGCAGTAACTGGGCGTGCCACCCATTCAATTACTGGGTCTCGGGACCTCTTGGATGAAAGAGTCTATCGAGATCTTCGGCTGAATGGATCAATACGCGAAGCAGCTCCCATTATAGATGGATACGTTTCTGCTCCGGGGGATCCGGGCAGAACACTTCAGGTGATAGGGGTTGATCCACTTGTTGAAGGCCCATTCCGAGCCTATACGGGAGCGGCGGACAGCGGGCTGGACCTCGGACAGTTTATGTCCGCAAGGCCGACCGGACTGTTATCTGCTTTTACCGCGACCAGCCTTGGCATCACCGAAGGCGATTCACTAGAGGTCGCGTTCGAAGGCAAACGGTTTGTGGTCTCGATTCTAGGTTTGATTAACTCAGAGTCCGAGCAAGCAGCACGCGCACTCGACAATGTGATGGTGGTCGATATTTCGACCGCTCAGAACCTGTTGAGAATGGATGGCAAACTGAGCCGAGTTGAATTGATCATTCCAGATTCGGAGGGCGGTGCGTCTTTACTTCAGTCCATTGAGAACGTGCTTCCCGAAGGCGCTCAAATTGAACCATCAGCTTCAAAAACGGACACGCTGGCGCAAATGACACGCGCCTTTAGCCTCAATCTCGTGGCCCTGAGCCTCTTGGCCTTGGTTGTGGGCATGTTTTTGATTTACAACACGGTTACGTTTTCTATTGTCCAGCGAAGGGCCATGATTGGTCGATTGCGGGCGCTTGGGGTCACGCGTAGGGAAATATTCCAGCTGATTTTGGGCGAGGCGCTGCTCATTGGCACGCTAGGGACCATCTTGGGCCTTTTTGCTGGAGTTGCGCTTGGAACCGGCCTCGTGCAGTTGGTCACCCAAAGCATTAACGACCTGTATTATGTGGTTCGCGTACGATCCTTCGACGTGTCCCTTTGGAGCCTCGCTAAGGGAATGGCGCTGGGAATTGGAGCCACTTTACTAGCCGCCATCCCTCCAGCACGCGAAGCCACTTCAGCCCCCGCAAGCTCGGTCATGCGCCGCTCGGAAGAAGAAACCAAGCTATACCGAATCATCCCTAAACTTGTCTGGATTTCGCTGGCAACCGCCGTGGCTGCTTTTGGTTTGCTCGCTCTTCCTGGAAATAGCATTCCACTTAGTTATACGGCGCTCCTGCTCCTCATTTTGGCGTTCGCTGGCCTCACTCCCGGCGCTGTGATTCTGTTTACGCGCTGGTTTAAGCCAGTATTAAGTCTTTTTGGCGGCGTTGTGGGCAGAATGGCCGCCCAGGGAACGGTGACCTCACTTAGCCGCACGGCAGTCGCCATTGCCTCGCTCATGATTGCCATTTCAGCAACCATCGGGGTCGGCGTGATGGTGAATAGCTTCCGCTCGACCGTCGAAGTCTGGCTTTCATACACCTTGCAAGCAGACGTATACATTTCGCCGCCAGGGCTCGTGTTTAGGCGTAACGATGCAACGGTCTCGCCCGACGTGGAGGCAGTTTTGAGAAATGCGCCTGGGGTCGCAGCAGCTTATTCTGTTCGGACCGCTGAAGTCACCGCCGGCGGCAGACCTTCAGATCTGATTGTAGTAGAGCCCGGCCCGCAACGAGATCAAGGCACTCGTTTCAAGGAGGGTGGCCGAATCTGGGGTGACGCTGATGAACTAGAAAAGGTGGTCGTCTCAGAGCCGTATAGTTTTAGATATGATGTTCACGTAGGAGATTCTATTGACATCGCGACTGACAGCGGGCTCAAGACCTTCTCGGTTGGCGGAGTCTACTATGATTATGGGTCAGACCTAGGCGCCATCATGATGAGCCGAAAAACATATGAGGCCCACTTTGACGATCGAGGCATTTCGGGCATTTCTCTGTACGTAGAGCCTGGAAAAGATGTTGAAGAAGTGATTCGTTCCCTTCGAATAGGGCTCGAGGGTAAACAGGAAGTCCTGATGCGATCCAACCGTTCGCTCAGAGAAGCTTCATTGGACGTGTTTGATCGCACGTTTACTGTCACTATTGTCCTGCGGCTTCTTGCAGTCCTTGTCGCATTTATCGGCGTCTTGAGCGCACTGATGGCCCTTCAACTGGAGCGGGCTCGAGAACTGGCCGTGATGCGGGCCAACGGCCTAACTCCCCGGCAAGTGTGGAAATACGTGACCCTCCAGACTGGGTTTATGGGGTGGATGGCTGGACTTTTTTCTATACCCCTGGGGCTGGTGCTCGCCTACGTACTGATTTTTGTGATCAACCAGCGCTCCTTTGGGTGGACGCTGCAAATGGAGTGGTCCCCTGCCATTTTGATTCAAGCGGTGCTGTTGGCGCTCGTCGCCGCGCTTTTGGCAGGTGTCTATCCGGCATGGAAAATGTCTCGAGCTAAACCAGCGGAGGCGCTTAGAGATGAATAAAATTCGCATCAGTTCGATTGTAGGAGTGTGCCTCTTGGGCGCCATGATTTGGATCACCGGGTGCCAAGATCCTGTTAATGGGGTTGCGGAACGGTCCTCGGTAGATCTAAACACAGCCATGTCGGGCGACACCACGGGGTATGCGCGAGCACGTCCCGGGACAGAACTGGTGTTTCCCGCAGACTACGGGCCTCATCCTGCATTCAAGACCGAGTGGTGGTACTTCACCGGAAACCTCGACACGGAGTCGGGACGTCAGTTCGGGTACGAACTCACCATCTTTCGTTCTGCACTGGCTCCCGAAACGCCCGGCAACCTCGGCGAGGCGGAAGCTCAGTCAAAATGGTCTTCCAACCAGCTCTACATGGGCCATTTTTCGCTGGCGGATTTGGGCGGCGGCCAAGGGGGCAACGACCAAGGGAACAGCGGCCAAGGTTCTGAACCTCAGTTCTATTCCTTTGAGCGGTTCAGTCGAGGAGCCCTCGATCTGGCCGGCTCGCAGGCCTCTCCGTTTCGAGTATGGCTGGAGGATTGGTCCATGGATGGCGGTCCAGACGACCTGTTCCCCTTGCGCCTTCGCGCTCAAGAGGGAGACATAGCCCTTGACCTAACCTTATCATCCTTAAAACCCATTGTCCTGCAAGGAGATAAAGGTTTCGACCGAAAAGGAGCGGACGAGGGAAACGCCTCGCATTACTACTCTTTTACTCGACTTGAGACCTCTGGTACCATTGGCATCGGCGGCGATCTAATGCCTGTTTCCGGAACGAGCTGGAAGGATCACGAGTGGAGCACGAGCGCCTTGGATGAAAATCAGGCCGGATGGGATTGGTTTTCTCTTCAACTGTCTGACAATCGGGAGATCATGTTTTACGTACTCCGCGAAAAGGATGGGGGGTCTGGCCAGTTCACCAACGGCATGTTGGTGCAGTCTGATGGCAGCTATTCGCCTCTTTCTCGGGAAGACGTCTCCATTCGGGTTTTAGACTCGTGGAAAAGTCCGCATAGCGGCGCCACGTATCCGTCAGGATGGGAAATGTCCATTCCTGCACACGACATCGAACTAACCATCACTCCCTTGATGCAAGATCAAGAACTCAACGCCACCATTCGATATTGGGAAGGCGCCGTGTCAATTAAGAGCAACACGGACGTGACGGGGCGTGGTTATGTAGAGCTAACGGGATACAAATAGGCTTTTTTCCCCACGAACTACTTCCTATACTCAGTTTTGCATTCAACAACCTGCCGTCGTATTCACATGCATCGTCTCACTTGCTTCGCTTTCGCCTGTTTATTCCTGTTTGCACAATCTTTTGTAGCGCAATCTGCTGTCGCACAATCTTCTGAGGCGCAAACGAACACAGCCCATCCTGATATGAGCTTTTTCATAACGAGCGCTGGCCCTGGAAATGGAGCAAACTTAGGTGGCCTCGAAGGCGCCGACGATTTTTGCATGCTACTCGCCGAATCGGTTGGAGTTGAAGGCAAAGAGTGGGCCGCTTATCTGAGCGCCACAGCTGAAGGAGAAAACGAAGCGGTGAACGCACGAGATCGGATTGGCAGCGGACCTTGGTTTAACTCGAAAGGGGTTCTCATTGCGAACACTGTCGATGAACTGCACAGCGATAAAGCCAACTTAACCAAAGAGGCTTCGCTAAATGAAATGGGTGAGATGGTGAATGGCCGCGGGGATTCCCCGAACATGCACGATATCCTAACCGGCAGTACGCTGGACGGTTTTTTGGTCGTTGGAGAAACAGACACCACGTGTTCTAACTGGACGACTTCATCAGAAGAAGGCAGCGCCATGGTGGGCCACCACGACCGTCAAGGAGGAGGAGCTAATCCTACTTCATGGAATTCAGCTCATCCATCACGCGGTTGCAGCCAGCCAAACTTGCAGAGCTCTGGTGGAAACGGCTTGTACTACTGTTTTGCTAAGAAATAAGCCTTTCGCTTACCGTCTCCTTACTTAGAAGTCCAGAAAATGGAGGAAATCCTCCACGCAGCCAATTCATTCTGGGGAGGAATTCGGGTATCCGGTCCGTCCCAAGACCCTGAGAAGACATAGAAAAGTTGCTTTCGATCAGGCGCAGCGCAGATAACTTCTCCCGTAAGCTCTTCGACGCCAGGATAGCACGCAACGTCTGTTCCATCTTGGAATACCTCAGAGAACGTCATACCAACCCGGTGGCGTGTGTCGACTCCTACCTGTGAACTCGACGTACTAACCTTGCCCACATTCCCCAGAAAGTCAGAATCAATCTGAAGCAATTCGGTTTGGCCTTGTTTAACCGTTAGTATATCCCACGTTTGTCCTTCCGAACTGCCCGTTCCGGCCACGACTTCAAATGCTGGCAAGAGAGCGCGCACGGAATCAATCGAGAATGCCGACTCTTCCCAATAGCCGAAAAGTCCGTGCTCGGTCAGCACAATGTCCTCGGGAAACGCACTTCGATCGTACTGTGGTATCTCTTCAACCACGACAGCGGTCTCCTCGGGCATTGCAATAGGCTGCTCCTCTTGGCACCCGAACACAAACAACATCAGGACCCCGAACAAAAAAGCCTTCATCTTTGCTACCGAATAGAAGTTTCAACACGATCAAGACACGACCTGGAATACCTAGTATCTAGTCGTGCTCCTAGTTGCGAAAGGATCGATATCATCCCCGCCAAAAGCCTATTTACGAACACAAAGTGGTGAGATCCAACAGGGCGGCGGTACTTAAATGCTTCCCGTCCCGTTAGTTTTGGAATGATGGATTGAAACTCGGCCAATAGTTCTCCTGACCCAAAATCGTATTCGTCTTCGCGGTACAAGGACTCGATCACGCCACCCATTAGGTCGAGTATCTCAAGCAAATATGTGCGCTCATCTCCCTGGATTTCAGGCTTGAGTACTTCAAGCTCCGTGAGTGCTACCTCCTGCTTGGCCTTATCTCCCGACATTCGGGCCCGGTAAAGGTCAATGAGCGCATCTCGAAAAGAGCGAGGGAATTGCTTCACACACCCATAATCCAACAAGCCCAACTTGCCGTCTTCCCGAAACAGGAAATTGCCAGGGTGCGCATCGGCGTGTACCGTCAGGTGGTCCGCTGCAATTTGTTGATGGACAGTGTCCCAGAGTACTTGTCCGAAGTGACTTCGAAGCTCCTGAGATGGGTTTGTAGCCAAAAACTCTTTTAGGTGTAGCCCGTCGACGTAGGTCATGGTCAGGACTCGTTCCGTCGTGTACTCTTCAACCCACCTGGGGGTGACAACGTCAGAGCCAGCGAACCGCTCTGCAAAGACTTCTATATTGCGACCTTCATGCACATAATCCGTTTCCTCCATCATGTGGAGACGAACTTCCTCCAAATAGGGATCGAGACTTTTTGAGTCTACAAAACGGCCCGCGATGCCCCTAACAAGGCGCAAATCAGAATCGATACTCTCTCTCACATTCGGATACTGCACTTTCACCACGACATCGCGACCATCGTGCGTGGTGGCTCTGTGCACTTGTCCAAGAGACGCTGCGGCAATGGCCTGATCAGAGAATGATGCAAAGACTTGCTCAGGCGGCTTTCCGAACGCTTGTGTTACCAAGCGCCTAACAAGTATGCCTCCCATGGAAGGGACTTCGTACTGAGCCTTTGCCAAGATCTGAGAAAACTGCTCGGGCAAAAACCCGGGCTCCATGCTCAGCCCTTGAGCCATTTTCAAGGCCGTTCCGCGGAGCTTTGACAAGTCCTCGAACAAGTCTTCCGCATTCTCGGTGTGAAGTGTTTTTCTAGCTTCGTCCTTTTCGGTGCCGGTTGCTCTACGGGCCAAATAACGTGCGTAGTTGGCGCCCATTTTCAACCCGGTCTTAGCGGCCATTGTGCCGCGAGCCCGAGCTCCTCCTGGCGGTTCTCCCGAACCCAGTTCATCCCCCTCACGTGGCTCCATGTTTAGGCCTCTTTCGATTTCGAATCCATTCCCAACCAATCCGAAACAAACGGAATGTTGGAAATCGGCAAATAGTCAGCTTCAACAGCGTATCGGAACACGTCTGCGGTCTTTTGTGGAATTTGAGACGCCAAAACAGAGGCAGCGGCAGCCAAAACCTTGTCCGACAGGGCCGCTGAGCGTTGTTTTCCCTCGGAATCGTCTCCGAGCGATGCGCTCAAAAGCTGGACGAGCATCTCAGCAACCATAAATCGCGCCGGGGCAGAATCCGCCAGCACCCGATTCACCAAGGGAACGTCGCTTGAATTCATGACTGCGCTCAGACCGGTCCGAACCGCTTCGTGGAAATCAGAAGTAAACCAGGCGGCCTCTTTACTGAATGAAGCCCTCAATGCAGCCTGATCTGCGCTTTCAAGTCCCTCAATTTGATCGAGAAGCAAAAAGAAAAACGCGGTTAAACGATCTGCCACAGGAAGCCCGCTCGATTCTGGAATCTGTTCCAGTTCTGCTAGTGCAACGTGGACGGCCGCGACAAATTCTTGAGAGGTATGATTCGACATTTCCTTTTATTTAATCGGAGGGCAATTCTGACAGGTGAAATCCGGCGGGCATCATCCGTTCCCAAATCGGAGCCGGAGAATGCTTGCCCGGTAACCAAACACCTGCTTCAGCTGATCGGCAATAAATAATGCATTCACCATTTTACCAATGGGCCCGGCGGGGGGAGCGTAATAGACTCTGTCTGTCATAACGGTTTCATTCCCTTTCGCTTCGAAGGTGTGTTCGTGCCACCATGAGTGGTACGGGCCTTTCAGCTGCGAGTCCACAAACTTCTCGCCGGGGATCCAATTTTCAATTCGGGTTTGCCAGCGGATAGGGACGATGCCCACCTTGAGTTTGTAATCAATGAGCGCTCCGTCTTCCATCGTTTCCGGCAGATTGGTGATCCGGAACTGCATGGCAGGTGGGGTTATCACACCGAGATTCTCGGGTCTAGAGAAGAAAGGGAATACTTCATCCAGAGGCCGTTTGATAACGGTGGAAGTTTCCAACACAAAAGCTGGCTTTCGTTTTTTGATATAGTCTGAATCTGGCAGCGCCCCCTCAATTGATTTCACTTCAATAGAGTCATTCTGCAAGATGTCTTTTAGCGCTTCCGTGACAGTTTGATACTGGAATTTAAACCCTTTTGCCTGTGCGTGAGCGGGTATGGCACGTTGTCCTTGCAGTAGGACCACAGAGGCATCTCCAAAGAGCATTTTGACCGCAAATGAGGGAATCGGTAAAAAGGACGGACGGCTCAGTTGTTTTCCAATGGCCGTCGCTAACTCGCTGAAGGTCACCGGGTTAGGAGCTGTGCCATTGAAGGCTCCAGACATCGTTTCATCGTCGATGGCCTTAGTGATGAGTTCAACTAAGTCCTCAATGTGGATCCACGGAACGTATTGGTCTCCGGACCCAATGGGCCCACCCACACCGAATGAAAAGGCAGGAAGCATTTGCTCCAAGGCTCCACCACCACGTCCAAGTACGACGCCGGTACGAATACGTGCAACGCGCACGCCTTTATCCCTCGCATTCAGCGCCTCGGATTCCCAGTCACGGCATAAAGTGGCTAAAAAGTCATCACCAGAAGGCCATTCCTCGTTGAGAATGGCGTCCCCTCCGTCTCCGTACAGGCCAACCGCGCTACTAGACACTAATACCTTGGGCGGATTTTCTTTTGACATGGCGGACACGAGGTCACGCGTAAGGTCCAACCGGCTGCTTTTGATAGACGCAATTTTCTCCTCGTTCCACCGTCCGCCCAATAAGGGATCTCCGGCAAGGTTTACCACGGCGTCAGCTTTGTCCATGGCTGAACGAAGGGCTTCTGGGCCGGAAGATGTTTCTAGGAACGATACTTCCATTCCCAGTTGGGAAGCGGCACGCTTTTTATCCCGAACATAGGCAACTACTTCGTGCCCGTCGCGGCGCAATCGAAGGGTAAGAGCGCGACCAATAAACCCCGTCGCTCCCGTGATAAAAATATTCATATTTTCGACTGATTGATTCGATCAAAAGGTGGGATGTTTATGGAACGCATGACTTTAGAAAACGCCTTCAAAGCACTAGAAATTCACGATAAGCCGTTCAAGACGGTTTTCTCACACGGCTCCCTCGTCGTAGAAATCTATAAACCCGACAAGGTGGACCTTCAGACCCCTCACACCCGAGATGAGGTCTATGTTATTGCGACTGGAACGGGCTTTTTCTTGAACGATGGCGTGCGCCAGCCAGTTGAGTCCGGCGAAGTCCTTTTTGTACCCGCCGGAGTCGAACATCGATTCGAGGACTTCTCTGATGATTTCGCAACCTGGGTCTTTTTCTACGGCCCAGAGGGGGGCGAATCGAGCGGCGGCGGGTGACCGCCTCTCGGTTCCGCAAACGAAAAGAGGGGGCGAATCGAGCGGCGGCGCATGACCAAGGGCGACGCCGCGTGATGCTCTCCATACTTCTCAAAAGAGAAGAGGGGCCGGGCTTTTAAGCCCGGCCCCTCTCTCAAAGCCATCCCCTACTCTAGTAGTAATTTAAGCTTAGTCTTCAGTGATGGTGTAGGTAACCGTGCGAGTTACGTTGTCTGGTCGAGCGTCTACAGTTGCAACTGCTTCGTAGTTGAGTGCTAAACCGCTTTCGTTTGTTCTGGAGATCTTTTTTACTAGGTCAGATGATCTTTCTGAAAGACGAACTTTCCCGTTTGAAGATGCTTTTGAAGGAGCAGCCATTGTTGCGAAGAGTGTCAACCCTTCTGGCATGTCGGAGTCTAGTTTAGCTGAAATTTTCTGCTCTCTTCCGTTCGTTGTGATTGCGTATGTGGCGGAAGCCGTTGCAGCGTCAGGAGCTTGTCCAGCAGTTGCTGAAGCGATGGTCATGTTGATTGTGCCTTGTACAGAGATGACTGCGATTTCAGCGACTCTGATTGATACTTCCTGGCTAGCTTTGTTGCTCTGAGCCATTGCGGTGGAAGAGAAGGCGAAGGCGATAAGGGCAAAGGTAAAGATGTTTTTCATTTTGATAATCTTAGTAGAGGTATGGTTTGGCGAGCGATTCTCGCCCTGTGACCCTATAGAGTCGTTGTTGCCTAATCCTCTACAAGCCGCGTGCCACGACACCTAAAAAAGACCTAAACCCCTCATACGGCCTATTTTGGGGTTTATCCCTTCTGTGCCAACGCTACATTTGTTTCGATTCCGAAACAGTTCTGCCTCGCTACCACTCCACTTCACGCTGGCAAAAGCCTTCACTGCGCAGCTTTCACAGGTCAATAGGCTAGATGTCTTTTGTTTCCAACCTATCTAACAACGAAAGGGGGCCGGGCCTATTTGGCCCAGCCCCCTTTCTGGTTCACCTAAACTCTACCTTAGGATGTTAAGTCCTGTTTAGTTGTGAGGGAGTTGGTCTTGATGAAGTGCCGTTTAGCTAACCTCATCTTGGGGTCTGTTAGTTAGCTGTGCTAGTTAGTTAGCTGTGATCGTGTAGGTGACGGTGCGGCTTACGTTGTCTGGCGTTGCGTCTACTGTTGCAACTGCTTCGTAGGCTAGAGCAAGACCGCTCTGGTTCGTGTTAGAGATCTTGGTAACCAAGTCAGCTGATTTGTCTGTAAGCTCAACTTTGCCGTTTGAAGATGCTTTTGAAGGAGCAGCCATCGTAGCGAAGAGCGAAAGACC